>JBEKMC010000071.1:0-17717 GCA_050008715.1 Acidimicrobiales bacterium
TCCGGTGGCATGGAAGCCACCGTCGACGTGGATCATCTCGCCCGTGGTCTTCGGGAAGTATCCGGACAACAGTGCCACCGCAGCCTTTGCGACCGGCTCGGAGTCGTGCACGTCCCAACCGAGCGGGGCCCGCCCGTCCCATACCTCCTCGAACTGCCCGAAGCCGGCGATCGACTTCGCGGCGATCGTTCTCACGGGACCTGCGGCGATCAGGTTGACGCGGATGTTGCTCGGGCCGAGATCACGGGCGAGGTAGCGGGTGAGGGACTCGAGCCCGGCCTTGGCGACCCCCATCCAGGCGTAGGCGGGCCACGCCACGGTACCGTCGAAATCGAGGGCGACGATGGATCCCCCCTCAGGAGCCTTCTCGAGCAGGGGAGCGAAGGCTTTCGCAAGCAGCTTGAGCGAGAACGTCGAGATCTGCAGCGCCAACGCCACGTCCGGCCAATCGGCCCGCATGATGTCGCCACCGAGGCACGGCTCGGGCGCGAACGCAATCGCGTGCACGATGCCGTCGATCGATCCCCACCGCGTCGCCAATTCGGTGGCGAGGGCATCAGCGTGCTCGGGCACGGTCACGTCGAGCTCGAAGACGTCCGGCTCGACTGGCAGGCGCCGGGCGGTCCGCTTCGTGAGCGAGATGGCCCGGCCGGCACCCGTCAGCACGATCTCGGCCCCTTCCTCGATCGCCAGGCGAGCGACGGCAAACGCCAGCGAGTCGTCGGTGAGGACGCCCGTGACGACGATGCGCTTGTTGTCAAGTATCCCCATGTCGCCTCCTCGAGACCGTCAGGTGCGGGTCCCCGCCGCAGGCTAATGCGCCCCGGCGGCGCCATTCCGGGTTTGCCGGCGCCATTCGGGGCTTGTCAGCGCCGAGGTCGCTCCGTGAGCCGACGGTAGAGGGCGGCCGTCTCGGGATGGACGACGTCGATCGGGTCTCCCGACCACTCGAGGGCGTGACCGAGCGACCTCAGGGCTGACTCGACACCGCCTCGGTTGCCGGCCGCGTCGGCGTGTGTCATGAGGAGGCGGTACAGGCGCTCGTCCCAAGGAGCGATCATCAGACCGCGGCGTATCGCCCACTCTGCACCGAACAGGTCGTCCATCGCGAGGAGGTGCTCTGCCAACCGGCTGGCGACATCGACGACGCGCGCTTCGATCGCCGCCGAGAAACCCTCCAGCGCCGTCCAGTCGCCCTTCGCCAACCCGGCGAAGGGTCGCCCCCTCACGAGCATGAGCGCCCGGCGCCACGAGGCGGGACCGGATACCTGCTCGGTGAACACGAGGAACTCCGACCAATCGGTCTTGACGTCGGGCGACAGCCGGTGACGGCCGCTGGCCCGAACGAGCCGGGACGAGCCGTCGCCGGTCGTGCCGAGCGCCCGCCGGGCCTCGTGAAGGCGGTTCGCCAGCGTCTGTGCGGGCACCCTTCGATCGGGCCACAGGGCTGTCGAGCACTCCTCCCCACTGGCGCCTCGGGGGTGAAAGGCGAGATACGTGACCAGCTCCTTCAGCAGCGGCCGTCCCTCCAGGCTCTCCATCGTCCCGACGATCTCCACGGGACCGAGCACGAGGACGCCGACCTCGTCCGGTCGTATCACCGCAGAGCCCGGCGGCCTGGCAGGCGCATGCGCCCGGCCGAGCGCGTGCCGTACGGGGGACTCGTCCGGTGTCGCAGGCCGTCGGTATGGGCTGCCCGGTGGCGGGGATTGGGGAGCCGGCCGGTATGCGATGCGCCGGCTCGTGCCGGTCCGCTCAGCCCAGCGCGCCGGAGAGATGACCGCTGACACGCCTGCGCGACCGGTCACCTCCACTCGGGCAGTCTCGCCGTGGGAGGCGAGCTGCCAGGTGACCAGAGCGCCCACAGCCGTGTCGCAACAGACGGCTCCGGTGAAGGGCGTCTGCTCGACCAGTCGCAGGAGTCGGCGGAGGCAAGCCCTGCGTCGCTCGTCGGCCGGCATCGGAGCGATGACGAAGCAGCGGCCGCCGAGCTCCCCGAACCGGTCGACACCGTTCAGGACTGCAATGGCGTCGTCGAGTGTCGGGAGGTATCTGACGTTCTCAAGCCCGGGGATCGCACTGCCGAACCCGACAAGGATCACCTCGTCGAGATCCGACCAGCGGCGACCGGCGAGCTCGACGACGACGTCGGCCACGGTGTATCCGACAGCGACAGGCGGACCGTCGAGGGCCACCGTGCGTGCTGCGACCACATCGAGGAGGCCGCGGGCGTCAGGGTCGCGCCAGAGCGTCATGAGGGCTGCTCGCCGGCTGGCCTGGGCGGTCGCGCCGGCGCCGAGGGATCGAGTCACGCCTCGGTCCCGTTCGATCCACCATCCCGTCCACGACCTCAGCGAGCGGAACGGCGCCGGCGGGTCGTCGTCGCTGTTGACGAAGCCGGTGGCGCCGTCCGTCTCGACGAGCCACGCGAGGGGCCTCTCGGAATCGGCGCCCGCCGTGGCGACAAGCCCTAACAGCGTTCGGGTCCACCCCGGGTCGTCGAGGTGCCGTTCGTCGGTGTCGCCGGGCGCCTCCGACCGCTGCCGCGTCGGGGCGGCCGTGGAGGCGGCCGCGGGAGCCGCCGAGGCGTGCTGCCCGGTGGCCGTCTCTGCTGCGGGCACGGCCGCCGCGATCGAAGCGCAGGACGCGGTGACGGCGTTGTTCGGAGGCGAGCTCTGGTGGTCCTCGTGTGGTCGGGGTCGGCGGTCGGGCATCTCAGCTCTTGGTCGCGTGTGTTGCGCCTCGATCCGACCGCCAGTCTTCTGCCGAGGGCGCCACACCTCGGCACCGCCGGCCACGGTCGCCGGGACGGCCGACAGTGTGGCAGAAGCGACGTCGAAGGGCACAAACCCCCTGGGTCGGCCAGTCCTTGCCCTCGTGGCTGCCGCAGTTGTCAGCACTCCGAGTCCCACCAGCCAGCTCGTCGCCGCCAAGACGTCGGTGAGCGAGCCGTCGTCCAGGTGCTTCGACGGGGAAGCCGCCATCGCCGCCAGCGCGCCGAGGTCATGGACGGGTGAGCCCCCGGCGGCTCCGATGGCGACGAGGGTTGCGATGGCCAGCACGACAGTGACCCAGGAGCTGGCGCGCCGCTCCCATCCCGTGGAGAAGCGAGGCGACGAAGACCGACCCATGTTCAGCCCACCACCGCGCTGGCGCTCGCCGATGCCGTCACCGAGATCGAGGCAACTCCGGCGAGCGCGAGCAGGGGAGTGCTCACCCGAAACGGTGTGACCGTGGCCGTGATCACCCCGTTCGCTTCGGAAGCAGTGCCGGGATGACCGCTGCGGGCCATGAAGCGCTCGGCAGCCGAGATGGCGGCTCCCCCGCCGGTGGCGATCCCACCGGCGCGCAAGGTTGAGGTCGTCAGGACGGCCACACCGGCGCGGGCAGCTTGCTCGGCTTCGGCGAGGGCGGTCTCGCGGTCGCTGAGCACGAGGCCACCCTCCGCCACGAGTCCCAGCAATGCCGCCAAGCACGCGCACAGGAGAAGGACGAACGGTGTCACCGAGCCGGCGTCGTCTTCGCGGGAGCGCCTGGGTGAGGCGCTCACGGGCCTACCTCGCGGTACGGCTCGATGACGGCCTGCTCGACCGCGCTGATCGAGATCGAGCCGGGCATCCCGAGAACGGCGACGTGCGCCAGGGGCACGACGCAGCTCACGCGCACGCGCACGGTACCGCCGGCCACGAAATGAGCCGTGTCGGTCACGGTCGACACGGACGAGCACAAACCGTGAGAGGCATCCAGCACGAGGCGCGCCGTGCCGGCGGCGAGGCTTCGTGCTGCCGGGCCGTCCGGCATGGTCACGGCGGCCTGGAGGGCGGTACGCGCTGCGTCCTCGACGCTCTGGCGGGCGAGCACGAGTCGTCCCGCCACGAAGGCACACCCGAGCACGGCGACGAGGAGCGGTGTGATGAAGACGATCTCGACGCTGGCCGAGCCCCGGTCGCGAGGGCGCCCTGATCGCCGGCGCTTCGGTCGAGCAGGTCGACGCTCCGGCATGCTCGCGCCTCGCATCGTGCACATGGGAGATGACCGTGGCGTGGTCATCCCGTCGCTCGGAACCCCTGTACCGGGCCGACACTAAGGGCCGAGACATGAAGGTGCACGCCGGGTAGGACGCTCGGAACCACTCCTGAGGCGGAGACGGCGACAAAGCCGCCGGGAAGCGGCCGTACCGCCACGCTCAACGGGTTGACGAGTGAGCCCGCGACGGCGTGCACGTCCGCCGTGACGGTGCGTATGGCCGACCCGGTTCGGCTCAGCTGGCGGGCAACGGCTCCGCCTTCTGTCACGCCGAGGCTGACGGCATGAGCAGCCAGCCCCCAGACCGCAAGCTGCAATCCGAGCAGCAGGAGCAGCATGAGGACCGGCACGATGAGCACGATCTCGACCACCTCCGATCCGCGGTCGTCGCGTGCCCGCCGGGTGCACGGCGCCTCGGGGTTCTCAGAGCCGGGGGAGCGCCCGTCGCAGCACGCCGTCATTTCGCCCCGGCGATGTTGCGTGCGATGTCGGTGGCGTCGTGAGTGATAGCGGTCGTGATGATGCCGCCGACCGTGATGGCGATGATGACGAAGATGCCGACGATCACGATCTTCTCGGCGACGTCACCTCGGTCCCCGCCGGCGCGGCCCTCGGACAAGCGTCGGGCCAGGACTACGAGCACGTATCGGATCAGGTAGGCGTCGAGCATGGGAATCCCTTCGTGAGACCACCGGCAGGGGGGCCGGCGTTGCAGGCGGGCGAGTAGGCGAGGGGCGGTGCGTCTACAACACCCGCGCGAGGCTGATGGCGGCCGGGAACATGATGAAGACGAGAAACCCGACCATGAGCAGGATGGACGGCACGAACAGCCGCTCGGTGACGGAGTTGGCGTACGACTCGGCTTCGGAGGTCTGACGCCGCCGGAGGGACTCCGATTTTGCCTGCAGGCTCGCACGGACACGGGCACCCTCGGATCCCGCCAGGCCAAGATGCGCCGCCAGCTCGTCCAGCTCTCCGATGCCGATCTCGGCGCCGAGCCGCTCCAGCTCGCCCCACGGTGGCACACCCGAGTGCCGCGACCTCTCGAGAGCCTGATGGATTCGCCGAAAGTTCGGATCCGGCGAGACCCGGCTGGCGCCCTCGAGGGCGCTCTCCATTCCCATGCCGCCGGCCTGCGCGAGGGCGACGAGCTCGAGCCAACAGCTGAGGGCGCGGAGGAACATCGTCCTCGCCGTGTTCGCCGATCGGCGGAGCTCCGCCGCGGTCGACGCTGCGCCGCCTGCGGCCCCGAGGGCGGACGTGACGAGGAGGCCGAGCACTGGGAGGTGCCACCCAATCACGTGGAGGAGACCTCCGAGCGCGAGCGGCGTCACGGCACCGAGGAGAACCGATGTCGCGAGCACCGCGCAATGCCGTTCGAGGGTGCGGCCTGTGATGGCGAGGTCGGGAGCCCGTCGCGCTGCACGCTCGCGAGAGCTGCCGTACCGATCGAGTGTCGATCCGACGGACGCCAGCAGGTCCAGCGGCCGTCGGCCGCCGACGAGCTGATCGTGGTGACGGCTCTGGCGCGGCTTCCCGGTCTCGTCGGCGAGGGCGGCCGGCCGGCGGGTGACGCCGGCCGCTGTCAGCACGAGCCCGACACCACAGCACACGCCAAGGAGCACCAGGGCCGTGGTCATGTGCGAGCACCGATCGCAAGACGAGGAAAGACCTTCGGCCGCGCCATCACCGCCATCAACCAGAGCCCCAGCCCGTAGATGCATCCGACGAGAGCGAGGACCAGCTGCCCCTCTGCCGTGCGGTACGGGCTCATGTACGAGTGGGCGAAGACGGCCATGACGCCGAGCAGGCCGAAGGAGAAGCCGGTGATCATCCTCACGGCGGAGCGGGCAGATGCTCGGGAAGCCTCGACTCGAAGTCGCATGGCGGCTTCGGCCCGCGTGGATTCGGCGAGCGCACCGAGGAGGTCGCCGAGTCGCCGGGCACGCTCCGTCGCCGCCATCACGAGGCACGCCACGACCATGTCTGCTGCGGGATCGGCGATGTCGTGGGCGACCTGGGCGAGCGCCTCGACGAGCGGAATCCCGGCCTGAAGCCGCGCGGCCAGCGTCGCCATCTGCGGTCGCAACGCTTTCGGTGCGACGGGTGCGGTCGACATCAACGCCTGCGTCAACCCGGCAGCACCGGCCATCGTGTCCCGGAGCATCTCGGTCCATGTGGCAACCGCTTCGATTCGCTCGATCGTTGCCTTGGCCGGGCCTCCGGACAGGCCCGCTCCGCCGAGCACGGCGAGCGTCGCGAGCGGTACTGCCATCGGCCAACGCGTGATCACGAGTGCGACCAGGCTGCAAGCGGCGGCCAATGCGACTCGACGACGGCGCGGATCTTGGTGAGCCGCAGCCGACGGATCTGCGTCCGAGGCTCGCAGCGACCCGCGGATGATCGGCGCCCACGGCCGGAAGCGCCCGAGGCCGCTGGCGACGAGGATCACTCCACCACCGAAGAGGGTCCCGATAACGGCGAGCAGGGGGGTCGTCACCACGTCGCCTCGCGGTTGAACCTACGGCTGTCGTAGCCGTTGAGCCCGAGGGCGGCCGCTGTGGACTCCCGCAGAGGCGCGCCCCGTTCGGCGCCACCGCCGGAACCTGGTCGGAACACCTCGTTCGACACGATCATGGAACCGTCGGAGTCGACGACCTCGCGCACCGAGGCCACGCGGCGCACTGGTCGTATCGAGCCGGCTCGCGGCATTGCCTCGGCTACGTCGACGTGGACGACGAAGTGGATCGATCCGGCGATGAGGAGATTCGTGGCCTCGAGCGGGAGGCGTTCCGGCGCCTGCACGGCGTAGGCGGCGATGCGGCGGAAGACGCCGGCGGACGAATCCGCGTGGATCGTCGCCATGGACCCTGATCGGCCTTGACTCATGGCGTTCAACATCGGGATGACCTCGTCGCCGAGGACCTCGCCGACGATGACGCGCGAGGCGTTCATCCGAAGGGAACGCCGCACGAGCTGGGCCAATGAGATTGCGCCGACGCCCTCGATGTTCGGAAGCCTGGCCTCCATCGCCACACAATCGGGATGGCGATCGACTTGCCGATCGAGGCCGAGCTCGAGCGCCTGTTCGATCGTGACGATGCGTTCGGTCGCGGGTATCTCGGCCGCCAGGGCTCTCAGCAGCGTCGTCTTGCCGGCGTTCATGGCGCCGGACACGAGCAGGTTGCGCTTGGCTCGGACGGCGGCGCCGAGGAAGGCGGCCAGCTCTTCGTGGAGCATCCCGAGGGAGACGAGATCGTCCAGCCGATGGTCGCTCAGACGGTGACGACGGATGTCGACCACGGGGTGCTCGGTCACGCTCATGACGGCGGACAACCGGCTGCCGTCCGGGAGCCGGAGGTCGAGCTCCGGCTGAGCGTGGTCAAAGCGGCGCTCGGCGAGACCGAAACGAGCGCCTGCAGCCCTGATGACGGCGATCAGCTCATCGTCGCTCTCGGCCACCGGGCCGACGGACTCCTTGCGACCGTCGGCGTAGGTGACGAACGCTCGACGGGCGCCGTTGACGTCGATGTTCTCTACGAAGGGGTCGTCCACGAACCGTTGGAGCAGACCTAAGCCGAACAGCATCGCCATCACGAGCTCGCCGATCTCCTCTGCATGGCCAGCAGGCGGTGGTATGTCACCTGCTGCCAGGTCCCGAGTCAGACGGCGGTCGAGTGCTCGGGCGGCAAGTCCACGGGCGACGCCCCGCAATGCGACATCGTCCCGGTGGCGCCCACCGCCGCCGGGATGTTCCGTCGCGAGCGACTCGGCAACTTCGGCGCGGATCTCACGAGCGAGGCGGAAGACGCGCTCGTCGAAGCCGGCAGCTGCGGGCGAACCGTACAGCAACGTCATGAGGCAGCAGGGAAGATCTGGGCGAGGCTCAGGTCGCCGGCGGCGCTCGCAGCAGTCACGGCGACTGCATCTGCTTGCGGAACCTCGAGGGTGACGGTCTCGTCTGTGGAGGAGATTGCATCGCTCGTCGACGGCAGCGAGATGGCATAGACCGTCCCGACGACCGTGACCTGCAGCGCCGCCCCCGGGTTGCCCGACCCACTCGTCCCGGCGGTGCCGGCGGCGGTGCCCGACAAGGCGGCGGTCGTGCCCGGCTGCGCGCCAGCCTGCCCGCCCAACACGACGAGGACGGAGCTGCCGGCTGCCAGCCCTGCCGGTGCCTGGTCCGGAGCCAAGCTGCTTCCGACGAGGGCCTCCCCGGACGGAAAGGCACCAGCGGAGGTGACGTCGCCGCCGACGAGGAGGCTGCCGGCTTGCAGCGGCTCGCTCGCCCGCCGGCCGATAACCGAGGCTGCCTGCGTGGCGGGGATCGCGCCGAGGCCAGTGGCGGGCGGCAAGCCGACGACGGTCAGGTCGTCGGAGCTGACGACAGCGCCTTGCGGCACAGAGATGGCGACCGCCAGGTACATCGCCCGACGATCGGCGTGGCCGGCCACCTCGGCTCCGGCCAGGGCACAGCTGACGATGACGAGCACGCCGACGGCGCTGACGAAGGGCCGGCGCGCCTCATGGCGGGCCGGCGCGTGACGACTGGCCCCGCGACGACTCCGGCGCCGCTGAGCTCGGACCTCGGCCAGGCCGACCCCGTCCTCGAGGGGCGCTGCGGAGAACCTTTCACCCAGGGGAGCCAGACGCATGAGGCATCGTCTCTGGCGCTCTTACCGCTCCACCTACCGTTGTGGCGGAGACTTATCCACCTGAGCGTTCACAGCCTTCAGGCGTTCAGCTCGGGCAAGAGGAAGATTCTCGACTGCGAGTACGCGATCGAGGTCGTTGTCGCCTTTGTAAGAACTGATGGACTACGACCTCGATCTCACGAACATGCTCGACGACGGAGATGGTCCGCACGCCGGCGCCGACGGCCTCCGGCAGGTCGTCTCTCGTCACCGCCGCCGCCGGGCGCGCCAATACCGCATCGTCGCGACCAGCGCCATCGTCGTCGCCTTGGCCGGCGCCGGGCTCGGCGTAGGACTCGACAACGCCGGCGGCACCAAGAGCGCTACCGGCACGCTCAGCGCGCCGCCCGGCCTCAAATGGGACGGCAGCACGGGGTCAATCGGTGCGTCAGCCACTGCGCCGAGGACGCAGACCGCCACCGGCGCCCCAACCACGAGCGGGCCCGAGCCAGGCGAATTCGGTTTTGTCGCCTCCGGCTCAGGTGCCGGGGCGAGCCCCGGGGCTTTGCTGCCGATCGCGTCGGGAACGAGCGCCGGCGGTGGCTACGGCGTCACGATGGCGAAGGGATGTGCCGGCGGCTGCCGCGCCGTCTTCAACCAAGGAATCTCCGAAGTGCTGTTCACGCGCCACGTCGACGGGTTGCAGATCACCGCGTCGCTCGTGAGCTTCTCGTTCCCTGTCTCGATCCACGCCTCGGGCATTCCGGTCCGGGTCCCGGTGACCGTTGGCCCGGCTCCGACTCCGGGTTCCTCGTCGGGGACCACCGGCACGACCACCAGCCCGGCGGGGACCTCCGGTGCGCCGTCGGGAGGCGGCGCCACGACCACCAGCCCGGTGGGGACTTCCGGTTCCTCGTCGGGGAGCACCGGCGCGGCGAACGGCTCGACACCGATCTCCGGTTCCTCGGCGGGGCAGCCCGGCTCCCCCGGCGGTCTTCCGATCCGAGCGGCGATCGCCAAGGCGATCCCCTTCGTCGGGATCTGCCCGGTCGCGAGCGAGCTCCAAGTCACCGTGTCCGCCAAGGGCTCCGTCGAGACGTTGTTCGTGCCGTCCGGAGGGGCGAGCGACCGCCCGTTCTCCGTCGTCGCTTCTGCCGCCGCCCTGCTGCCGAGTGGCGGCGTCGTGGTGCTGGCCGTCGCCAGGACGAGCTCCGCCGTGGCGTCGGTGTCAGCCACGTTCGCGTCCGGGGCCGTCGACTCCATGAGACCCGCCAATGGTTGGGCCGTGCTCGGAGAGCTGGTCTCGCCCCAAACGGATCCGGCACGGTCGGATCTGGCACGGGCCGGGGCTGTGAAGCTCGTCGGGTCGTCCCGCGCCGGCGTCGCGCTCGAGACCGTGAGCCTGCCTGCGGCGGGCTCCCTGGCAAGTGCACCTCCTGCGCCGGTATGCCGGTACCTCGTCGAGCCGCTCAACGCGGTCGGTACGGCGTCGCCCCCGACCGGGACGGTCGCACCGGCAGGGGTCGGATCGGCAGGGGTCGGATCGGGAGGGGTCGGATCCAGCGGCTCTTCTCCGAGCTCGCAATCCTCGTCCGGCCCGACGACCTCCACCGGCGTCCGGCCGGCATCGTCGTCGGCACCCTGAGCGTCCGCCGACCTTGCTGCTCGCTGACGAGGAGATCGGAAGCACGCTGAGCCAGACTGTCGCCATCCCATATGATCCGGCCGCCAGTGCGGCGAGCGACTTCGTCGAGGTCTACGAGAAACACTATCCACGCCTCGTACGTGCGCTCCAGATGAGCGGTCTCGACCGTGCGAGCGCCGAGGACGCCGCCCAGGAGGCGTTCGCTCGCACGCTCGGCCACTGGCGCCGCGTCCGCCTCGGGGCGAACCCGAGTGGTTATGTCTACCGGGTCGGGTTTCGGGTGGCGAGGCGAACGTTCCGCCGCGAGGACTCGCTCGAGATCGAGCCCGAAAGCAGTGTGGACCTTGCCGGTCAGGTCACCGCCCGGGCGGTGGTCGAGACGACGCTCACCCGCATGCCGCCCCGCCGTCGCGCCTGTGCGGTGATGTGCCTGATGAGCGGTCTCAGCACGAAGGAAGCGGCTCGCGCGCTCGGGATCGCCGAAGGGACCGTGCGCAAGCAGCTCGAGCTGGCGCGGGGAACGCTTCGAGAGCAGCTCGGCGACTCGAGCCTCTGACCTGGCCGACCTCCGTCCACGCCCTGCCTGGGGGCACGCCAGGGCGTCTGCGGCAGTATGATTTCCCGAGCCGTTCGGGTGGGATTGCTGTGGAAGGACGTGGGCGGTTGCCCACGTTTTTGTTTTGTCAGCAGCCCGGTCGGTCACGAGCACCGGGAAGGAGCAGGGCAGATGAATACGTCGGACGCCGTTGAACGTGTTGTCGCGCCCGTGCTGTCGAGCCTCGCGATCGAGCTCGTCGACGTGGAATCACATCCGGGGCACGTGAAGGTCACGATCGACCGGACTTCGGGCCTCGACGTCGCCGCCATCAGCCAAGCCACCGCAGCCGTCTCCCACGCGCTCGACGAGGCGGACGCCGTGCCGGGGGGCCGCTACGAACTCGAGGTCACGAGCCCAGGAGTAGAGCGCCGCTTGCGGCGTCCGGAGCATTTCAGCCGCTTCGTGGGGACCGACATCGCCGTACGGTTGCGCCCCGGCGTGGCCGAGGACGGCGAGCGTCGACTCGAAGGCCGGCTGACCGGCGCCGACGACTCCGGCATCGTCCTCGAGGTCGCCGCCGGCGGGGCTCACCGGATCGCCTACGGCGACGTCGAACGTGCCCACACCGTGTTCGACTGGCGAGCGGCCCTTGCGAGCTCTCCATCTCGGGAGCGCACCAAGCGCCGTGACGAGCGACCTTCGGCGGCGGACCGGAGTCGCGCCGCCGCTGCTGCCCACCAGGCTGGCGCGGAGGCGATGACGGCCGCCTCGCCGCCGGCGAGGGGGCGCTCGGGAGCTGGTACGAGCCGAATCAACACCCAGATGACGACGATTGACGACGACCGACACGTGACGGAGACACCATGAGCGCGACGAATTTCGACCTTCTCGAAGCCCTGCAGCAGATGGCGAGGGACAAGGGGATCACGGTCGAGACACTCTTCGACGCCCTTGCAAATGCGCTGGTGGCGGCATACAAGCGACTCCCGAGTGCGGCGGAGGAGGCAGTCGTCACCATCGACCCCGACGTCGGCGAGATCCGCGTCTACGGCCAGGAGCTCGACGACGAGGGCAACGTCATCAGGGAGTGGGACGACACCCCGAAGGACTTCGGCCGGATCGCTGCTCAAGCAGCCAAGCAGGTGCTGATGCAGCGCGTGCGCGAAGCCGAGCGCGACAAGAAGTACGAGGAGTACGCCGGCCGGGAGGGCGACATCGTCACCGGGATCATCCAGCAGACCGACAGCCGGTTCACGCTGCTCGATCTCGGCAAGGTGGAAGCGCTCCTCCCACAGGCCGAGCAGGTCCCGTACGAGCGGTACGACCATGGCGCCCGTCTGAAGGCGTACATCGTGGAGGTGCGCAAGACGACCAAAGGCCCACAAATCGTGGTGTCCCGGAGTCACCCAGGCCTGATCAAGCGGCTGTTCGAGCTCGAGGTCCCGGAAATCTCGAACGGGATCGTGGAGATCAAGGCGTGCGCCCGCGAGCCCGGGCATCGCACCAAGATCGCCGTCTGGTCGAACGACGCCAACGTCGACCCCGTGGGGGCGTGTGTCGGCGCCCGCGGAGCCCGAGTGCGAATGGTGACGACCGAGCTTCGAGGCGAGAAGGTGGACATCGTCCCGTTCTCGGACGACCCCGCCGAGTTCGTCGCCCGGGCGCTCCAGCCCGCCAAGGTCAAAGAGGTCCTCCTCGACGAGGAGCGCGGACGGGCCACGGTGATCGTGCACGACTACCAGCTGTCACTTGCGATCGGCAAGGAAGGCCAGAACGCCCGCCTCGCCGCCCGCCTCACCGGCTGGCACATCGACATCCGGAGCGAGTCCGAGCTCGCGGCGGAGGAGGCGGCCTACGCGCAGGGCGACTGGGCCGAAGGCGAGTGGGTGGAGGACGAGTCGGGTGAGATGGTGTGGCGACCCGCCGAAGGCGGCGAGTCCGTCTCGGCCCAGCAATGGGCCGCCGGCGGCGGCGACGAGGCCGACGCCGGCAGCGGGCCGCCGGAGGCGGGAGTCGAGGCCGAGGGCGGAGTCGACCCCTCCGAGGACGTGCTGCCGTCACCGATCGCAGAGGCCGAGGCCGTCGTCGAGATGGCCGAGGAGGATGAGGCGCTCGGGGAAGTGGCAGACGAGCTCGAGCTGTCGGCGGAGGACGAGACGACCTATCCGGGCGTCGACGACGACAACCCTCCCGAGCCTTCGCCGACGGACGCCTGAAGCGGCGGTGTCCGTCGCCGGACCGGTCCGCACCTGCGTCGGGTGCCGCCGGCGAGCGAGCCAGCAGGAACTCGTCCGGATCGTCGAACGGGACGGGAGCCTCGTCGTCAGCCGGACGGCGACCGGACGAGGCGCCTGGCTCTGCTCGGGGTCGGCGGAGTGCCTCGACCTCGCTGTTCGTCGGAACGCGTTCTCACGTGCGCTTCGCGTGCCGATTGCCACGAGCCAAGCTGCCACGCTGTTGACGGAGCTCCCGGCGAGCTGAGCCGGCCGACCCGGCTGGGGGTCCGTTGCCGGTACAACCTGAGTACGGATTTCGCGCCCCGGTTCACGGTACCGACGCCGGTGTGCGAGGATAAGTAACCGCGCCGGTGGCCATCTGGACCGCCGCGCGCGTCCCTGTAGAGAGGACCGAAGGGCCAGTTGCCGAAGAAGATCCGCGTCTACGAGCTCGGCAGAGAGCTCGGGCTCACGAATAAAGAAGCGCTCGACCTGTGCATCGAGCTCGGGATCGGCGTGAAGAGCCACTCGTCGTCCATCGAGGATGCCCAAGCCGACCGCGTCCGCCGGAAGGCTGATCGCGACGGCCTGCGTCGCCCCGTACAGCCCGAGGAGGCGCCCGCAAGCGCAGCCGCTGGTTCCTCCGCAGCTGCGCCCGCTCGTGGTCGGAGCACTACCGCCACTCATGACCGCGCAGGCGCCGAGGTCACCGAACCGGCACAGCAGCCGAGCGTCGTTGACCTGCCGACCGCCCCGGCGGCGCCGGCCGCGGCGCCCAGTCCGACCGCCCCCACGATCCTGCCGGATGTCGAGGTGGCAGTCGCGGGTACCACCCCGATCCCGACGCCTCCGGCGACGGATCTCCCAACCGAGCCTCGCCCCGCTCCTGTGCCGGGTACCCACGAGGCCGAGCCCGGACACCGCCTCGTCGTGAGCCGCCCGGCGAGCGAGCTCTCCGAGCAGGCGCGTCCCGCATCCCGTCCCGCGACAGCTCCCGGCGGTCCCGCACCGGCCGGCCCACCTGCGCGTCCCGCTCCGGCAGTGCGACCGGTCGCGGCGCGACCTGCCGGCGAGGCGCCCCGCCCCGCCGCCGCTCCGGCGGCACCGAGCCCGGCAGCTCCTCGGCCGGCAGCCGCGGCCGGCCCAGCGCCCCGCCCACCAGGCGCACCAGGCGCCCCTGTTCCGAATGGTGCCACGGCACCCCCAGGGACGCCTCGTCCGGTGTCGGCCTCGGGCAGGCCGATTCCGCCTCCGGGAGGACCACCGCGTTCGATGACCGGACGCCCGATCCCGCCGCCTCCCGGTGTCCGCCGTGCGGCGACGGGTGGGCCGCCAGCCCCGGGTCGTACTGGTCCTGGCTCGCGCCCTGCCGGTCCTGGCGGGCCTGGCGGGCCGCGCACGGGCTTTGGTGCCGGTCGCCCCTCTCCGGGCGCCCGGCCAGGCGGTCCCTTCCCGGGCCGAGGCGGTCCCGGACCGTCGACGGGCGGTGGGGGCGCCCCTGGTGGTTTCGGCGGTCGCGGTGGTGCGCCTGGAGGAGGCTTCGGCGGTGGCCGTGGCGGTATCACCCCCGGAGCTGGAGGCCCGCCTGGTGGAGCTCGTGGTGGGGGCATCGGCGGACGTGGTCGCGGGACGCAGCGTCCCCCCCGGCGCCGGCGCCGGCGCAACATCGAGGAGCTGGAGCCGATCCAGATCACGGCGTACATGCCGTCGAACGCCCCGGTGCCCGACGGTGAGATCATCGTCGAGCGCGGTTCGACTCCTCAGCAGCTCGGTCCGAAGATGAACCGCTCTGCCGGCGACGTGGTTCGGTTCCTCCTGTTGCAAGGTGAGATGGTCACCGCCACCCAAGCCCTCAGTGACGACATGATCGAGCTGTTCGCTGCTGAGATCGGCGCCCGTGTGCGCCTCGTCGACCCCGGCGAGGAGCAGGAGGCGGCCCTTCGGGCGCGCTACTTCGGCGACGGCGACGAGGAGGAGGAGGACGAGGGCGACCTGCGTTTCCGCCCGCCCATCGTCACCGTGATGGGCCACGTCGACCATGGCAAGACACTGCTGCTCGACCGGATCCGCACGACGAACGTGGTTGCCGGAGAAGCGGGCGGGATCACCCAGCACATCGGCGCCTACCAGGTCGAGTGGAACGGCCATCTGATCACCTTCATCGACACGCCCGGTCACGAGGCGTTCACCGCCATGCGTGCGCGCGGGGCAAGCGTGACCGACATCGTCGTGCTCGTGGTGGCTGCCGACGACGGCGTGATGCCGCAGACGATCGAGGCCATCAACCACGCCAAGGCGGCCGAGGTCCCGATCGTCGTTGCCATCAACAAGATCGACCGTGAGGACGCCGACCCGAACCGGGTCATGCAACAGCTGTCCGAGTACGGGCTGGTGCCGGAGTCCTGGGGCGGCGACACGATCACCGTCGAGATGTCGGCGTTGCAGAACCTCGGTGTCGACGACCTTCTCGAGCAGCTGGTGGTGTTGTCGGAGGTCCTCGAACTGAAGGCCAATCCCGAGACCGACGCCCGCGGTGTCGTCCTCGAGGCGAACCTCGACACGGGCCGAGGCCCGGTGGCGACGGTCGTCGTGCTGCGAGGCACGCTCCGCGTGAGTGATCCGATCGTCGCCGGACCGGCTTGGGGCCGCGTCAAGGCGCTGATCAACGACCGCGGCGACCACATCAAAGAGGCTCCTCCCTCCACGCCGGTTCAGGTGCTCGGTTTGTCGGAGCCTCCGATCGCCGGTGACGAGCTTCGGGTCACCGACGACACGACGGTGGCGCGCACCGTCGGCGAGGCACGCGAACAGCGGATCCGGCTCGGGTCGTTCGCCCACTCGTCCGCGGCGGCGACGGCGGCCCCGGGGGCCAAGCTCGAGGACATCTTCGAGCAGATCAGCCGCGGTGAGACGGCGACGCTCAACCTCGTCCTCAAGGCCGACGTGCAAGGCTCGCTCGAGGCAGTCACCGAAAGCCTCCGCAAGCTCGAACGGGAGGAAGTCAAGATCTCCTTCGTCCACCGGGCCGTCGGTGGTATCACCGAGAGCGATGTCGATCTTGCCGCTGCCTCGGGTGCGACGATCATCGGCTTCAACGTGCGACCGGACCGGCGCGGTCGGGAGCTCGCCGACGCCCGCAAGGTGGAGATCCGCACCTACGAGATCATCTACAAGCTGATCGAGGACATTCAGGCCGCAATCCTCGGCATGCTCGCTCCCGAGTACGAAGAGGTCGTCACCGGCGAGGCCGAAGTGCGTACGGTCTTCCGCGTGCCTCGTGTCGGTGCGATTGCCGGGTGCTACGTGCTCAGCGGTGTCATCACTCGTGGGTCGAAGGTTCGTTTCCTCCGCGATGGCGTCATCATCTGGAAAGGGGCGATCTCATCGCTCCGGCGGTTCAAGGACGATGCGCGGGAAGTGCAGTCGGGCTTCGAATGCGGTATCGGTCTCACCGACTTCCAGGACCTCAAGGAGCACGACATCATCGAGACCTACGAGGAGCGCGAGATCCCGAGGACGTAATGGCCGGCTCGACGGATCGGCGGCGTAGTCGCGGAGGTGACGGCCGGAGGCAGGCGCCGTACCCGCGGGTCGCCCGGGTGAACGCGCTGCTCGTCGAAGTGCTGGCCGACACGCTGCAACCCCTCGTTGACAAGGATGAACGCCTCAGTTTGCTCACGGTCACCGGTGTCCGCACGGACCCGGACCTGCAGCACGCCGTCGTGTTCTTCTCCTCGCTTCCAGCCGAGGCGGCCGAGGCTCTCGCCGAGCATCGTCATGAGCTGCAACGCGCCATCGGCCGGTCAGTACGGATGAAACGCACACCGCTCCTGCAGTTCTTGCCCGATCCCGGCGTGGCAGCAGGAGAGCGAGTCGAGAACGTCCTGCGCCGGATCGAGCGCGGTGACAGGTGAACTGACCGCCGGCGAAGGCGAGTTGCCCGTCGCCGGCGATGGGGCCGGGGGCGCGGGGCGCCGGCGGAGGACGGACACCTTGCTCGACGGGTGCCTCGTCGTGGACAAGCCGGCGGGCTGGACCTCCCACGATGTCGTGGCGCGCATCCGCCGGCTCCTCGGGACCCGCCGCGTCGGCCACGCCGGCACCCTCGACCCGGATGCCACCGGCGTCCTCGTCATCGGGATCGGACGTGCCACGAGGTTGCTCCGGTTTGCCACCATGCTCAAGAAGACATACGTGGGTGAAGTCGTCCTCGGCGTCGCCACCAGCACCCTCGACGCCTCGGGCGAAGTCACTGCTCGCGCCGAGATGGGGCACGTGACGCCGGAGGAAGTCCGCATGGCCGCCCTCTCGCTCACGGGACGCCTCGAGCAAGTGCCCCCGATGGTGTCAGCCGTGAAGATCGGCGGCCGCCGGCTCCACGAGCTCGCCAGAGAGGGCGTCGTCGTGGAACGGCCGCCGAGACCGGTCGAGGTGTACCGATTCGACGTGTTCGACAGCGGTCTCGGGTCGTTGTACCAGGTTCTCGTGGAGTGCTCGTCCGGTACCTACGTACGCGTGCTCGCCGCCGACCTCGGGGAGCGTTTGGGCGGCGTCGCACATCTGCGCACCTTGCGGCGAGTTGCCGTGGGCTCCTTCCGGGACAGCGACGCCATCGCCCTCGAGGACGTATCGGCCGACTGCGTGCTGCCGTGTCGCGA
>JBEKMC010000072.1:0-27649 GCA_050008715.1 Acidimicrobiales bacterium
CCGTGAAGCAGGCCGAGCTCTTCGCCTCCGTGCGAGAGGCCTACGGCATCGTGCGCGACGACAAGCTCAAGCTGCGCGACTACCCGAGCCTGCAGCACGTCATCGGCTTCGTCATGGAGCGGGCCGGCACGCCGGTTGACGCGGCCGTCGCCGCGCCAGTCGTCGCCGCGCCAGTCGTCGCCGCCCCAGTCGTCGAAGCCCCCGTCGTCGAAGCCGCTGCGCCGGCTGTGACCGTCCCGGTCGAGCCGACCGCTGTGACGGCCAGCCGGGAGGCAGTCGTTCGAGATGTCACTGCCGGTCTCGATGCGTGCGACGCCGTCGTGCGCCGGGTGCCGGTGCCGGTACTTCGGCCGCCGCTCGATCTGTGCCGTCGTACAGGAGTGCAACTGTCGGCCGGCGCCCGCGTCGTGGTGATGCCAGACCATGGCGGCGTGAGTGACGCCTTGGTCGGGCTGCTGGCGGACCGCGGAGTCGAGGTGCTCGTTATCGACGAAAGCCCGACGGCGGAGCTTCTCGAGGCTGAGCTCTCGGCCTGGGCGAGCTCTGGAGGCGTGCAGGGCGTGTACTGGCTGCCTGCTCTCGACCAGGAGCCTCCGCTCGCCCAACTGGACATAGCCGGCTGGAGGGAACTCCTCCGCATCCGAGTGAAGTTGCTCGCGGCCACGATGCGGGCGCTCTATCAAGAGGTGGCCCCGCCCGGGACCTTCCTCGTCGTCGCCACCCGAATGGGAGGACGCCACGGATACGACGAGAACGGCGCATCCGCCCCGATGGGCGGGGCGGTTGCCGGCTTCGCCAAGGCGTACAAGCGAGAGCGGCCCAACTGCCTCGTGAAGGTCGTGGACACCGTCGTCACGACAGGTCCCGCCGTCGTCGCCTCCGCGCTGCTCGACGAGACCGAGCGCGATCCGGGCGCAGTCGAGATCGGGCGGCAGGACGACCTGAGATGGGCCATCGGCCTGCGCGAGGAGGCCGTCGAGGACGGTCGGCCCGGACTCTCCCTCGGTCCGGACAGCGTGTTCGTCATCACCGGCGCCGCCGGCAGCATCGTGTCGGCCATCGTGGCGGATCTCGCACGTGCCTCAGGCGGGACGTTCCACCTCCTCGACCTCGCCCCCGAACCGGACGCAGGTGACCCGGACCTCGAGCAGTTCACCGCCGATCGCGACGGACTGAAACGCGAGCTGTACAGCCGCATGAAGGAATCCGGGGAGCGGCCGACGCCGGCCGTGCTCGATCGGGCCCTCGCCGCAATCGAACGACGCCGCGCCGCCCTCGACGCCGTCCTGGCGATACAGCGAGCCGGCGGGCACGTCGTCTACCACAGCCTCGACCTGCGCGACCCCGAGTCCGTGGACAAGGCGCTCGCGGTCGTCCGGGAGAACCACGAGCGGGTGGACGTGGTGCTGCACGCCGCCGGGCTGGAAGTGAGCCGCTTCCTCGGTGACAAGTCGGACAGCGAGTTCGACCTCGTGTTCGATGTCAAGAGCGACGGTTGGTTCAATGTCCTCAAAGGCCTCGGCGACATGCCCCTCGGGGCCACGGTCTGCTTCAGTTCCGTGGCTGGGCGCTTCGGCAACGGTGGTCAGACGGACTACAGCGCCGCAAACGACTTGCTCTGCAAGTTCACGTCGAGCTTCCGCAGTTCCCGACCCGACACGCGTGGCATCGTCATCGACTGGACAGCCTGGAGCGGGATCGGCATGGCCAGCCGCGGATCGATCCCGAAGATGATGGACATGGCGGGCATCGCCATGCTGAGGCCGGAAGTCGGCGTGCCGTGGATACGGCGGGAGCTCGTGGCCGGTGGTCGAACCGGAGAAGTGCTAGTAGCCGGCGAGCTGGGCATCCTCACCGAGGAGGCGGACGCAGACGGCGGCCTCGACCGGGCCGCCGTCAGGCTGCTCACCCATGGCCCGATGGTGGGCGAGATCCGCTCCGCCGGTGTGTTCTCCCCACTCATTGTCGAGACGGTGCTCGATCCCAGCGCGCAGGGATTCCTGAACGACCATCGCATCGACGGGCTGCCCGTCATGCCGGGGGTGATGAGCATCGAGGCCCTCGCCGAGGTGGCGTCGCTCCTCGCACCCACGTGGCGCGTGACGTCCATCGAGGACGTAGCGTTCCTGGCGCCGTTCAAGTTCTACCGAGACGAGCCTCGGCAATTCAGCGTCGAGGCGTGGCTGATGCCGGAAGGCGACGGCCTGATGGCACATTGCCGCCTCATCGGTGCCAGAACGCTCCCGAACAGCCCCGAGAGTCAGATCACCACGCATGTCACCGGCCGCGTACGGCTTGCCCGTAACTGGCAAGCCGGTGTCACGACCGCTCCTCCGCTGACCCCGGACGGGGCGTCCGTTGATGCTGCAGCCATCTACCAGGTGTACTTCCACGGCCCGACGTACCAGGTGCTGAGCCGCAGCTGGCGCCAAGGTGACCGGCAGATCGGACTCATGGCCGACGGGTTGCCATCGAACCACCAGCCGCCTGAACTGCCCCTCCTGACTGCGCCGCGCTTGCTGGAGCTGTGCTTCCAGACTGCAGGTGTGTGGGAGCTGGCCACGACGGGTCAGTTGGGCCTGCCACAAGCGGTTGGCTGCGTCACGCTGCTCGAACCGGCCGGGAGCACCGGATCCGTGTACGCCGTCGTCGAGCCGCGGTCAGGACAGTACGACGCGGAGGTGCTCGACGACACCGGAGTGGTTCGCCTCCGGATGGAGGGCTACCGCACGATCGCCCTGCCCATACCCATCGACCCCGAGCTGCTCGGGCCGCTCCGTGTCGCGGTGTCCTAGTGCAATGTCGGTTCACCCGTATCGCCATCGCCAACAGGGGCGAAGCGGCGATGCGTCTCATCCATGCCGTGCACGAGCTGAAGGGTGAGCAAGAGAGTCCGATCGCCGCAGTTGCCCTCTTCGCCGATCCTGACCGGTACTCCATGTTCGTGCGCCAGGCGGACGACACCGTCTCGCTCGGGTCGCCGACGTTCGTCGACGCCGACGGGCGAGTCAAGAGCAGTTACCTCGACTACGAGCGGCTGGAGGGCGCCCTCCTAGCGGCCGAGCCCGACGCCGTCTGGGTGGGATGGGGCTCCGGATCCGGTCACGTTGAGCTGGCGGAGTTGTGCGAGCGCCTGCATCTCGTGTTCGTGGGCCCCGACGTGCGCACGCTGCACCTACTCGGTGAGGAAGCGAGCGCCAAGCGCTTTGCCGAGAGTGCCGGTGTGCCCGTGGCATCCTGGGACAGCGCCACCCTCGACTCGGTGCCCCCCGGCTGGCGCCACGTCGCGGTCCAGGTCATGGCGGACCACTACGGAACCGTGTGGGCCACGGGCGTACGGGACTGCACGATCCGGCGGGGCGGGCGCATCGTGATGGCGGAATCTCGTTCGATCGCTCTGACCGACGAGCAGGAGCGAGGTCTCCGCCACACTGCTGCCGACCTGTGCCGCCTTGCCGGCTACAGCAGCGCCGGCACGGTCGAATTCCTCTACGACCCAGTTGCCCGAGCCTTCTCGTTTCTCCGGGTCGGCGTCGGGCTACCGGTCGAGCATCCCGTTACCGAGCAGACGAGCGGGCTCGACCTCGTCAAGCTTCAGCTGTACGTGGCCGGTGGAGGTCGCCTGCAGGGTGAGCCGCCGTCGCCGGTCGGCCACTCGGTGACAGTTCGCCTCTGTGCTGAAGACACACCGGCCGAACTCGCCTCCTCGCCGGGCACCATCGAGCTTCTGCGCTTGCCGACCGGTCCGGGCGTGCGAGTCGATGCGGGGATCAGCGATGGTGACACGATCCCGGCCGGCGACTCGACGATCGCCAGTATCACGACCTACGGGCACGACCGGCGCGAGGCGCTGGGTCGACTCGCCCGCGCGCTCACGGAGACGGAGGTGGTCGTGCGAGGAGGGTCGACGAATCAAACATTCCTCCTCTTCGTCGCCGGCCGACCGGAAGTGGCGTCCGGCGACGTCGACATGAGCTGGCTCGACCGACTCGTCCTCACGGACGCTCATCTCCCTCGACAACATCGGGGCGTCGCACTTCTCGTCGCCGCCGTCGAGGTGTACCAAGACGAGCTCGCGGCCGAGATGGCCCAGTTCTTCTCGTTGGCCACCAGAGGCCGCGCGGAGGCGAGTGCGTCGGTCGGACAAGTGGCCAATCTCCGTTACGACGGCCGGGACTACCGCCTTCGCGTCCATCGGCTGGGACCTGCGGCCTACCGGGTACTCGGAGCTGGGCGGGAGATCGACCTCCGCGTGGAGCGAACCGGACGCTTCGATCGTCGGGTAGCGGTCGGCGGAAGTACATACCGGGTGCTCTCGGTTGTGCACAGCGACCGCCACCTCATCGACGTCGACGGAGTCGGCCATCAAGTGACTCGGAGCTCGGGCAGCATGGTCCGGGCGCCGGTGCCGGCCGTGGTTCTGGCTGTGCTCGCCAAAGAAGGTGACGAGGTGGCCGCCGGCGACCGATTGGCGCTGCTCGAAGCCATGAAGACGGAGATATCGATCGTCGCACCGTCAAGCGGAACGGTGACCCGCCTCTTCGTCACCCCCAATGTGCAGGTCGCCGCTTCGGCGCCGCTCATGGAGCTGCAGTCGGCGGCACCCGAGGACAGCCGGAGCGCCACGGAGCCGGTGGATCTGTCGCCCTACGCCGTCGGCGGACGCGAACCGGGACCGCAGGTTCGCTGCTACGAAGCCCTTGACGCCCTCTACTGCGAGATGCTCGGCTTCGATGTCGATCCGGGCCATTCGCGCCAACTCGTGGGCTGGTACGCGACAGCCGCCAGGGAGCTCGCCCCCGACGACGAGGCGCTCCTTCGGCGGGAGGATCTGGCGCTGAATGCCTTCGCCGACTTGAGCTCGTTGGCGCGCACTCGTCCCGACCAACACGGGTACCCGGGAGGGCAGTCACACAGCTCGCACGAGGACCTGCTCACCTACCTCCGTGCCATCGAGCGCCGCGGCGCTGATCTTCCGCCGTCGTTCGTCGAGGGTCTGCGACACTGTCTCGGACACTTCGGGATACGTAGCCTTGACCCCAGCCCGGAACTGCGCGAAGCCCTCTTCTGGATCGCCAAGGCACAGCGTCGGGTCAGCGACCACGTGCCGGCGATCACTTCGATCCTCGACCGACGACTCGAGCAGATCGGAGCCATCTCGTTCGGTCCGGAGGACGACTTCCGGTCGATTCTCGACCGGCTGATCGCCGCTACCCACCAACGCTTCCCCAATCTCGCTCACCACGCGCGGGAGGTGCGATACCAATACTTCGAGCTGCCTGAGTTCGCGGCACGCGCCGCTCTCGTCTATGCGGACGCGTCGGAGGCGCTGCTCGCTCTCGAGGGGGACCTTTCCGGGACCGAGCGCGACGAGCGGATGGCCGAACTGGTCGACTGCCCTCAGCCCCTCAAGAATTACCTCGCCCAACAGTTCGAAGATGCTGGCACACCGAGACAGCGCATCATGCTGGAAGCCCTCACGCGCCGCTACTACCGAACGAGGGGGTTGGGAGCCTTCCGCTTCGACACCTGCGACGGGACCGAATTCGCGATGGCGGCATACGAGCACCAGCGCACACAACTTCAGCTCGTCGCCCTCTTCGCCCGCTACGACGACCTGGCTCGTGCAATGGACGCCACCATCCATCTGCTCGGAGATGCCGGCGGCGAGAGCGACGTCACCGTCGACGCCTACGTGTGGCGGGAGGAGAGATCGGAGAGCGACGACACGACCGCACAGGAGCTGAATGCCCTGATCGCCCAGCGGGCCTTTCCGTCTCGGGTGCGGCGCCTGGTTGTGGCGATCAGCTCCCCAGGACACGGCGTCGGGATGGCGGGCATCCAGCATTTCACGTTCGGCCAGACCTCCACCGGCGGATACCGAGAGGACCCCCTGTACCGCGGTTTGCACCCGATGATGGGCGAGCGCCTACATCTTCAACAACTGAGCGAGTTCCGTTTGACTCGACTGCCCTCAGCCGAGGACGTCTACCTGTTCTCGGGCGTGGCCAAGGACAACTCGGCCGACGAGCGGTTGTTCGCCCTGGCGGAGGTGCGCGACGTCGCTCCGATCTGGCACGACGGCGGGCGCGAGGTGCAGCTGCTCGGACTCGAGCGGCAGCTGAACCAGGCGCTGGCCGGCATACGTGCCCACTACTCGGCTCGCCCGCCGCAGCGCCGGCTGCACATGAACCGCGTCGTCCTCTACGTGTGGCCGATGCTGGAGCTGACCGTCAGCCGACTGCACGACTTCGTGCACCGCCTGGCGCCGAATGTCGAAGGCCTCGGAGTCGACGAGGTGCTGCTGCGCGTCCGGCTGCCCCTCACCGCCGCCGGGCAGGTGTTCGAAACGACCGTCCAGCTCTCCAACCCGACGGGCGCCGGGTTCGTCGTTCGTTTCCTTCCTCTCTCCGAAGCTCCGCTGCGCCCGCTCACCGACTACGAGCAGCGGGTCGCCACCTTGCGCCGCCGGGGGCTCGTCTACCCCTACGAGCTCGTCAGCATGCTCACGGCTTCCGCGGACGGAGAGCGAGGCGAGTTCCCGGCAGGGGAGTTCACGGAGTACGACCTCGACGACTCCGGTGCGCTCGTGCCCGTCTCCCGCGCTCCGGGTCTCAACTCGGCGAGCATCGTGGTGGGCGTGCTGCGCAACATCATGCCCACCCATCCCGAGGGCATGGCCAGGGTGGCGCTGTTGGGCGACCCCAGCAAAGGGCTCGGCTCACTGGCCGAGCCGGAATGCCGGCGCATCATGGCAGCGCTCGACCTCGCCGACCGGCTCCACGTTCCATTGGAGTGGTTCGCCTTGTCCTCGGGGGCGAAGATCGCCATCGACAGCGGGACCGAGAACATGGACTGGATCGCCACGGTGTTGCGGCGCATCGTCCACTTCACCCAAGCCGGTGGCGAGATCAATGTCGTGGTGACGGGCATCAACGTCGGCGCCCAGCCGTACTGGAACGCCGAGGCGACGATGCTCATGCACACACGCGGCATTCTCGTCATGACACCCGAGTCGGCCATGGTCCTCACCGGCAAGCAGGCGCTCGAGTACTCCGGGGGCGTGTCGGCCGAGGACAACCAGGGAATCGGCGGCTACGAGCGGGTGATGGGGCCGAACGGGCAGGCGCAATACTGGGCACCAGACGTTGCCGGCGCCTGCCACGTCCTGCTGCGGCACTACGAGCACACCTACGTGGCACCCGGCGAGCGGTTCCCTCGCCGGGCGGTCACGACCGATCCACTCGATCGCGACGTTCGCGGCTACTCCCATGACGGCCCCGAGTTCTCCGTCGTCGGCGACGTGTTCGACGAGGCGACGAACCCGGCACGCAAGCACCCCTTCGACATCCGGTCGGTCATGCAGGCAACCATCGACCAGGACCACCCCCCGCTCGAACGCTGGGCCGGCTTCCGCCATGCAGAGAGCGCCGTCGTGTGGGACGCCCACCTCGGCGGTTGGCCCGTGTGCATCATCGGCCTCGAGTCACGGCCGCTGGCGCGCTGGGGCTTCGTTCCGGCCGACGGGCCCGATCGCTGGACGTCGGGGACGTTGTTCCCGCTGACGTCGAAGAAAGTGGCGAGGACTCTCAACGCTGCCAGCAACAACCGCCCAGTCATCGTGCTCGCCAATCTCTCCGGCTTTGACGGCTCGCCCGAGTCGATGCGCAACCTGCAGCTCGAGTACGGGGCCGAGATCGGCCGCGCCGTCGTCAACTTCCGCGGGCCTCTCGTGTTCTGCGTCGTGTCCCGTTACCACGGCGGGGCATTCGTGGTGTTCTCGGCCGCCCTCAACGAAGAGGTCGAAGTCGTCGCTCTCGAGGGCTCCTTCGCATCGGTCATCGGCGGCGCTCCGGCCGCTGCGGTCGTGTTCGCCCGCGAGGTGGACGCCCGAACCACAGCAGACCAGCGAATCACCACGCTGCGGGGGCGGCTCGCCGAGGCGGAAGGAGCGGAGAAGACACAGCTACGAGCGCGAGAGGCTGCCCTCTACACCGCCGTCCGATCGGAGAAGCTCGGTGACGTGGCCCGCGAGTTCGACGGTGTGCACAGCATCGAGCGGGCCCGCGCCGTTGGCTCGGTGCATCGCATCATTCCTGCCGCCCAGTTGCGCCCGGATCTCGTGGCCGCCGTCGAACGGGGCATCGAACGCTCCCTCCGCCATCTCCCCACCACAACCGGCAGCCGCCCGCCGACGACGCCATGACGTCCGTCGGTTGGCTCTCGTGCTCGCAAGCTGACGTCCCGGCCGAGGACAACTGGCTGTCCGCACGCGAACGGGACACCCTGGCGGCGCTCCGGCTGCCCCCTCGGCGCACGGACTGGAGACTCGGGCGCTGGACCGCCAAAAGGGCGGTTCGCTCCTGGCTTGCGATCGACGTGCTCGGAGATGGCGGGCTCGTGGAAATCCTCGCGGCGCCCGACGGCGCTCCCGAGGCCACCGTGGCGGGTCGCGCCGTGCCCGTCGCCCTGTCGTTGTCACACCGTGACGGCGTGGCCGTCTGCGCGGTGGCGCCAGGCGGAACGGCCATCGGATGCGACCTCGAAGCCGTCGAACCCCGCCAGGACGTCTTCGCGGCGGACTTCTTCACGCCGCAGGAGCTGACGGTCGTGCGGTCCGCCCCGCCCTCGCTGCGTGACCTCGTGACGACGCTCGTCTGGTCGGGAAAGGAGAGCGCCCTCAAGGGCGTCCGGGAGGGTTTGCGCCTCGACACCCGCGACGTCGTCGTGCACCTGGCCGGGTCACCGGGGGAGGCTCCACAGCAGTGGGAGGCCTTCACAGTCACAGGCCCGGGCGACCGATGCTTCGACGGGCGGTGGCGCCTTCATCTCGGACTCGTGTTCACGGTCGTCGTGCCCGCTCCCTGGGATGCCGATCCGATCGAGCTGGCCGAGCTCGTCTCGTAGTCCCACGTCGCACCGGCTCGTGGTCACAACCGCTGTCGACAGGTAGAGTCGCAGGCCACATCGCTCTTCACCGGAGGCACAACTGTGTATTCGAGAATCGTCGTGGGAACTGATGGTTCCGGGACTGCCGCCGGCGCGGTGTCGGTGGCGGCGGATCTGGCTCGCCGATCGGGGGCAGTCGTGCATCTCGTGAACGCCTTTCAGCTCAGCCCGAGCGCCTTGGGGGTCCCCATGGGTGCCGTCGTCGTCGACGAGGCCGCACTGGGCGGTGCCCTTCTCGAAGAGCAGGCGGCAGAAGTCCTTGCGAAGACGGCTGAGTCCCTCGGAGACCTTGCGATCGAGCAGCATGCCGGCCGCGGGCCGGCGGCCGACGTCATCGTCGCCGTGGCGGACGCCGTCGAAGCCGACCTCATCGTCGTCGGGAGCAAGGGGATGAACCGGCGCATCCTCGGGTCGATCCCGAACAGCGTCGCCCACAACGCTCCCTGCGCTGTCCTCATCGTCAAGACGTCCTGAGCACGCCAGGGCGCTCAGCGGCCGGGACTGGTGCTGCGGCACCGGATCGCCGGGTCAGGAAGGCTGCTGGTACCTCGCCACGGAGAATGCGAGCAACAACGGGATGTCGAGGGCGAACACGACGAGCATGAGCGTGAGCATGACGAGCGTGGTGCCGTGGGTGTGGTCGAGCACGAAGACGTACTCGAGCATCCCGGCGATGACGACATAGGCGAGCCCTGCCCAACCAGCCACGCGGAAGAACACGTCCCAGGCGAAGTCACGCAACCGGCTCACCACGCCGAGCGCCGCCAGCATGACCACCCCGGCTACCGCCAGCAGTGCCACGGCCGGGCCTGCCGGAGCTGCCTTCGGAAGGTGCGATGCCAGGTAGATGCCACCGATGATGACGAGGGCCATCGAGCCCACGGCCATCTCGGCGACGGGCGGCAGTCGCCGGCTGGCGAGGTTCCCCGCCCTCTCGGTCGTGCCGATAGTGCTCACGAGCTGGCCAGCCGCGTCATGATCACGAGCGTGGCGACCTGCATGGCGCCTGTGATGCCGGCCGTGTAGATGAAGCGCTTCATGAGACGGCCGATGAGCTCCCCGTTCGGCTGTGGTTTCCTCAGCTCGAACAGCACGGCGAGATTGGCGGGCTCGAGTAGGCCGATGGCGATGACGGCCATGGCCCCGACCACGACGAAGGACGCCACGACCCACCCGTGATGCGGGTTGCTGCTCAAGATGAAGCCCTCGTGCCGAGCCAGCTGCAGCCCGGCCGTCAGCGTCACGATCACGAGCGTGGGCATGAGGATGACCATCTTCGGCATGAACCGCTTGGAAAATTCCATGCGGGCCGGGATAGAAAGGCCGCCGAGTATCGGCCCGACGATGAAGCCGACGAACAGGTCGATACCGGTCCAGAGACCACCACCGACGACATGGAAGAAGTCGATAGCCCACAGGGAGTTGCTCTGGATGGCCACCACGAGGCCGATGAGCGCTGCCGCCACGATCGGCAACCCTCGGAGCGGGACGATCTGCATCGCCGGCCTCGAAACCACCGGCGGTCCGGCAACCGCCGGCGCGATAGCCCTCTCCACGGTCACGTCTGACATCGCGCTCCCCCTCCGTCGCGTGCACCACTATGGCCACCCGGCAGCCCGCATCGCCGAAGTGCCATCAGGATAGTCACGCGAAGGCGCCTGGACCGCCGTCACTTGCGACGGGCGCTGACGGCCTCGGTGACCCTGACGGAGCGCGACTAGCCTCGTGTGATCGTCTCCCGTTGGGCTGACGGCCGTGCCGTGAGAACGGTCACGGACAAGAGGGGGTGGGCACATGGATGCGATCGTCCGGTTTGCACGCATCGTCGGCGCCGCCACCGCGGTCATCGGGGTGGCGCCCGTGGTCTTCACCGGCGTCGCAGCCGCCTCGGCCACGAGAACGGCCACCGCGGTCACCGAGCTCTACGTCACGACGCACGGATCGGCGAAGGGGCCGTGCTCGAAGTCGCACCCCTGCAACTCCGTCGCTCGCGCCGTCGCCGTCGCCAACAGCCAGCCGTTTACCGAGACACCGGTGATGATCAACGTTGGAAAGGGCCGCTTCGATACTCGCTTGTCGTTCCCAGACGGCTCGTACCCGGAGTCGAAGCTCACGATCGCGGGGACATCACCCTCGGGCACGACGCTCACGGCCGGTAACGCCGGGCAGGTGCTGACGGCGCTGGTGGATGCGCCCAGCATCACCGTCGAGAAGCTCACGATCACCGGAGGCTCCGGCGCCACGGGCAACGGCGGAGGTGCCGTCCATGACGGCGGCAACGTCATGGCGTTCATGGATGTGACGTTCATGGACAACGCCGACGCCCGGTCCCCTGGCGCGGGCGGCGCTGTCGATGACGACGGCGGGACCATGACGATCACCGATTCGACGTTTCTCGCCAACTCGGCCACGACGACGAACGCCGGAGGCGGGGCGGTGGCGGAAGAGGGAGGCACCCTTGCCATCACGGGGTCGCTCTTCAGCGGCAACACGGTCAAGGGCACCGGCTCCGGCGGCGCCGTCTTCTCCGAGGACGGACACCTCAGCCTGACCGGCTCGACGCTGACCGGCAACTCCGCCGCCGCTCCTGCCACCGGAGGCGCCATCGGTCTCGTGCAATCGGCCGCCGCGACCGTGCTCGGCTCGACGATCAACGACAACACCGCCGGTGGCGCCGGCGGCCTCGTATCGGGCACGGCCGCGAGCACGATCCACTTCGGCGGCGACGTCCTCGTCGGCAACGTCGGCGCTGGCAGCGTGTGCTCGGGCGGAGGCGAGAAGGACCTCGGCTACAACGTGATCGACTCAGCCACGTGTTCGATGGGGACGAAGACCAAGGTCGCCAGCGCGGCCGCCGTGGGCCTTCAACGGCTCGCCTCCAACGGAGGGCCCACACGGACTGAACGGATCACGAAGTCGAGTGCGGCACACGATGTCGTTCCCGCGAGCATCGCACTCGGCGGAAAGCTCTTCTGCGCCGGGCAGGACCAGCGCGGAGCGCCCAGGCGGCAGGGACCTGCCACGAAATGCGACGCCGGCAGCTACCAGTTCGCCCCGCCGATGATCAAGTCGGTCTCCCCGAACAAGGGAGCGCCCGCGACGTCCGTGGCGATCACGGGCTACGGGTTCGTGTTCGTCTCGCTCAAGTTCGGGAGTGCTAGTCCGGGTTTCTCCGTGAGCGGCGACGTGAAGATTCACACGGCCGTGCCGAAGCTCGGCAAGGGCACCGTGACGATCGTCGTCTCCAACGTCGACGGACTGGCCAAGGCGACGTTCCAGGTGTTGCCGAAGCCCTGAGGAGCTGAGGATCTGCCGCCTCGAGACCGCCGGCGGGGTGGGTCTGCGGTCGCCTTGGGTACACGGTTCGCCGTCGGGCGCGGCGGGCGGCAGCGACGGCGCCCGAACCTCGTGCGCAGAGTCACCGGCGGGGTGGGTCTGCGGTCGCCTTGGGTACACGGTTCGCCGGCGGGCGGCGACGGGCGATCAAGTGGCGGCGGCGACGACCGAGAGCCTTGCCGTTGGCGGCGGGTGCGGAGCGTCGCCGGCGGCGAAGACCTGGCCCCGGTGGGTCACCAACAGGTAACCCCGCCCATCTGCGCTGGGAAGCAGCGCGATGACGCCCGTCGTCGCAATACGTCCGTAGCCCGGCGCGTCCCCGAGCGAGAACACCTCGCCGTCCGACGCCGCCACCCAGTACCCCTCGCCGTCGGGCGTAGAACCGATCGCCCTCGCGATGATGCCGGTGTGATCGCCCAATCTGGGGGCGTCACCGAAGGCGAGGACCGTGCCATCCGCCTCGAGCAACCAGTACCCGCGACCGTCGACGCTTCTCGCCATGGCGACGACGTGGGCTCCGACGGCTGACCCGTAGTAGCCCGCATCACCGAAGTTGAAGACGACACCGTCCGAGGTCACGAGCCAGTAACCGCCGCCGTCGAGCGTGCCAGCGAAGCCGGCGACCGCCCCGTGGCCGAGGCGGCCCAGCGCCGAGCCGTACGAGCGGGCGCTTCCGAAGTTGTGCACGGCGCCGTCGGCGGTCGCCTCCCAGTAGCCGTCGCCACCGGGTGCAGCCGCCAGGGCGACGACAGGAGACCCGAGGGCTCTGCCGCCCACGGTCCCGTACGACGTCACCTTGCAGGTGCGGACGATTCCGCTCGAAGACACGAGCCAATACCCCTGGGCTGCGGGACCCTCCCGGTCGGTGGCGGTCGCAAGATCACAGCTGGTGTCCCCGACGACATTGCCGCCGCCGGACGACAGGACGAGGCGGGCGCTGGCTGCAGTGCCCGTCGGGATCGCAGCGCAGTCCTGCTCGGCTCCGGAGGGCAGTGAGTTGCCCGAGATGACGCTCCGGGAGATCAGCGCGACGCTGACGTGCCCGGTGCCAGCCACTCCGACGGCGTCGCCACCCGCCTCGGCGACTCCCGCGCCGGCCGGGGCGATGTTGCCGGCGATCGTGCTCCGGTACAACGTGATCGTCCGCGCGAGCGACGAGCCGGCACCACCCACGACGAACAAGCCGCCGCCGGCGGCTCCCGGGCCGGAGGCGCGGTTGTCGACGATGGCATCGCCGCGGGCCATGAGGGCGCCGACGACGAAGAGCCCGGCACCGCGGCCGGCAAGGTTGTGAGACAGGGTGCTGCCCACCAGGATGAGCGCTCCACCGTCGTAGATGGCCCCGCCGTCGGAGGCGGTGCGGTTCCAGGAGAACTCCGAGTCGGCCACGTGTGAGACGCCGGCGTCGTCGATGGCGCCACCGTCGCCGGCTGCTCGGTCCCGGGAGAACACGTCCTCTGCGAGCGTCAATGTTGCGGCGTCGTAAATGGCGCCTCCCCCACCGCCGGCGGGCGATGTCGGCGTCGAAGTCACCTCGTTGGCAACAAAACGCGAGCCGGTGATGTTCAGGTCGGCGGCATTGAAGACGGCGCCTCCGGAGGCGGCGGCACCCGTGACCTCGTTGCCATCGAAGGTGCTGTCCTCGATGCTGACCGCGCCGGCGCCCACGAAGACGGCTCCGCCGGAAGCCGTCGCTCGGCCTCCGGGGGCGGTGTCAGCCGGTGTCGTGTCAGCCGGGGCGGATTTACCGATGGAGGTCTGGACGTGATCGCGGAGGAAGACGTCGGAGGCGAGCCACGCCGGGCCCCTGAGATCGAGGGCGCCGCCGCGCAGAGTGGCACCGCTACCTTCGACGGAGTCCCCCGTCAAGCTCGAGTACACGAGGACGAGGGCGGCCGCGCCATCCTCGACGGCACCACCCTCGGCGCCAACGGCGCCCGCTGACCCTGCGGAGTCGCCGGAGAAGACCGAATCGGTGACGACGGCCTCGCTGTGCGCGAGCGCCACCGCACCGCCGGAGCCACCTGCGCTGTCATCACGGAACGTCGCCGCCGTCGCCCAGAGCTGCCCCTTCGAGTACAGGCCCCCGCCGCCGACCGCCGCATGGCTGTCGAGGATGGACACGTGTGACAGCTCGAGCACGTCGGCACCATCCGAGACGAGGACGGCGCCGCCCTCTCCCGCGAACGGTCCGCTCGACGCGGCGAACCCGTCGCGCAACGTGAGCCGAGTCAACGACACTACGGCGCCGGCGTGTGAGCGACCGTGGGAGGTCGCTTCCTCGACTACGAGCAGGCGGCTCTTGCCCGCCGCCGTGACGATGGTGAGCCGAGGCGAGGCGCCTTCGATCGACATGCCTGCCGGGTCGGATGCCACGAGCGGGCCGAGCGTGAGCACGTATGTGCCGGCTGGCACACGGATCACGATCGGCGTCCGGCGGGCATTGGCCACCTCGATCGCCGCCCGCAGCGAGCAACGGCCGGCGCTGTCTCGACAACGTCCGCTCAACGGATCGACCGCGTTGGAGTCGCTCGTCGTCGTGACGCGCAGCACCGGGCCCGAGGTGGGAAAAGGCTCAGAGTCGGCCAGCAGCTTCCTCAGGGCCGGCGGTGCCTGGGAGCTGGAGAGCAGCGCCCGCGGAAGCTTGCGACCGGTGCTGCCGTGGGCCTTGTCCCGTCGATGCCGAGTCGAGCCGGAGCGGGGATGCGTGCTGCGAGCGTGCGGGCGCCCAGGGCCGGCTGACGACGAGACGTGCGCGGCCACACGATGTGGTGTCACCGCAGTGCTGAGCATCTGGATTCCGGAGCTGGACGCGCCGGCGACCTGCAGGCTGATGGCCACTCCGGCGAAACCCCTGCCCCACAGCCCCACAGGGAACGTGAACCTGCCCGTGCCGCTGGCGGGGAGGATTCCCAGCGGCAACTCCTTCGGGTCCCCCGGGTCGATCAGCCAGACCTCGTAATAGCGGCCGGTTCCAGCCGGTTTCAGTGTCGTCGTCACTGTCACGTCCCCGTCGGATCGCACGGTCACGCGGCCGGTCGCGCTCGGCGCCGCCGGCAGCGGCAGCAGCACGGCGGTCAGGAGAATATGGCCACCGCTCGAGGTTCTCTCGTGCTGCCACGAACCGACACCGAAGAGCGTGGCGAACAAGAGAACAGCCACCACGACAGCCACCAGACGCGAGCGATGCCGCGCCAGGTGCACCGTCTCGGCTCGACGGAACGTGCTCGCCGCCGTGGGTCGCCGCCGGTGCGGACGGCGGAGCGCCATGTCGTCGCCAGGAGGGCCGACCGCGCTGGAGGGTCCGAAGGACGACGCCGCAACGGGCAGAGCTGGGGCGGCGGTGGGGGTGCGAACGATGCCTGGTCTGTAGCCGACGCGATCGAAGTTGGCGAGCGAGCGACCAACCGGTGACGCCGAGCCGCCACGTGAGCGCATCTCCCGCTCGGCGCACCAGGCGCTCGCGACCTCGAGCGCCGGCAGGTCCGATTCGAGGCGCTGGCCGTCATGACCGCGCCGCGCCGCCGCGAACTCCGGGGCGAGGATGTCGGAGACCGACGTCAGCAAGGCGTGGGCCATCGACACGTCGATGAGCTCCTGGCGGCAACGCTCGCAGCCCTTCAGGTGGTCGTTGACACGGACCATCTCGTGGTTGGAGAGATCGCCTCCCAGCAGCTCGTAGAGCTCGTCGGTCACGTGCGCGTAGCTCATGGCCGGTCCTCGAACATCGTCACGGACAGGCGCCGCAGGCCACGCGCCATGCGCGCCTTGATCGTGCCCATCGGGACACTCAGCACGTCCGATATCTCCTGCTGGGTCTTGCCTTCGAAATATGCGAGGACGAGGGACTCCCGCTGTTCCTCCGGCAGGTCGCCGAGTGCGCGCTTCACCTGGGCGGCGAGCACGAACTGCTCGACCACTGCGTCGCCGTCCTCTCCGACGAGCCAGTGGAACGCGTCGATGTCGACGAGCTGTGGCTTATGGCGGCGGAGCGTGTCGATAGCCCGTCGTCGTGCGATGGCAAACACGAAACCCTCGATCCCCCGCTCCGGATCGAGCCGTTCACGCGAGCGCCACAATTCGAAGAAGACGACTTGGAGGACGTCCTCCGCCTCGCCGCCTACAACGCGCTTGAGGTACGTGCGCACGAGCGAGCCGATCGTGCGGTAGGACTCCTCCAGCGCGGTCTCGTCTCCGCTCGCGAGGCGGCGGGCCAGATCGGTCGGGGCGGCACCGACCGAAAGGTGGGCGCCGTCGCCTGGCTGGGCAACCGAGGGAGGGCGCACGCTCTTTCTTCGCATCGCGAGGCTCATTCGGTTGCATCTTTCTTTATGCAACCGCCGGGCCGGCAAGAGCGAACTAGGAGACGCCGGTGACGATACGTCCGCCGGCGTCCAGATGCCCCCACATCGAAGGAGACCAAGCCCATGAAGTTCCTACGCATCGCGCTCGCGGCGTTCTGCGGCGCAACGCTCGTCAGCGTCCTCGCTGCCACGAGCGCCGGCGCAGCCACCACGCACGCGACCGTACGTACGGCGCCGACCGTGGCGGAGGCAACCCTCATCCAGGGGCTGCCGCAGACGTCGGTCGACGTGTACCTGAACGGCACCGAGATCGTGCAGAACTTCCGGTTCAAGGGCGTCGTCGGCCCGCTGCCGTTGGTTCCCGGCCGCTACCACCTCGCGATCCGTCTGCACGGCACAAAGCGTGACACGAAGCCCTTGCTGGAGGGCACCGGCTGGTTGAAGGCAGGAGATGACGTCACGATTGTCGCTGAGCTGGACTCGGCTGGCAACCCAGCCCTTGCACGGTTCTGGAACCCACGGCCCGAAATCGCCAAAGGTCGTTCCGAGCTGGTCGTGCGCAACGTCGCCGACGATGCCGGGCTCACCGTGTACGCCGACGGCCTGCGCATCTTCCGCAACCTGACCAACCCCAACAGCGCCGCCATCCGGCTGCCCTCGGAGTGGGTCAAGGTCACGATGGACGACTACGGCACGACGACGACCGTTATCGGGCCGCTGGCCGTGCATCTCGTGAGCCAGACCGTCACGATCATCTACGTCCTCGGCAACCCGGCGACCCACACTCTCACGACCCTGCGGGAGAGCTACAGCGCCAGCTGATTGATCCCCTTCCCAGTCGGCGCCACCCCGACGCCGGCTGGGAAAGCCTCACCGAAACGCTCCCCGACTTTGGTCCGTCCCGTCTTGTCGCGCTCGGAGCCGAGCGGCTGCGCCGGAGGATTCCGTCAAGTGACGCCCCGTTCGCGCCGATACCAACCCTGTTCGACCTGGACGTCGGCTGTCACCGGCAATTGCTCAGCGAGAGGAGCGAGGAAGGCAGGCAGCACTAAGTGGTCGCGGCGGACAGCCCTCCGCGGCCAGGCGGAGTGCAGCCCGAGGAGTGATGCCGACCGTGAGAAGCGGGGAATCGATGAGGCAACGACAGAGCGACGAGACCGCTGCTCCTCGAAGCGCGCCGTATCGGCGCGCTCGCACCGCGGCGACACCTGGCTCTCTCTCAGTGCGCCTGCGCGCGTGCTGCGCCGTGTTCATCGTCGCCCTCATGGCGCTACTGGGTACCCCTCAGATCGCCGCCGCCAGCACACCCCCGACTCACCACACCTCTCGTCAGTCCGGCCCGTCCCGGTCCCGCCCGATGGACTTGATCGCGACGACGACCACCATCACCGGCGTGACCTCCACGTTCGCGGTCGGCGACCCCATCACCGTCGACGTCATCGTCGCTGCCGGCAGCGGGACGCCGACGGGCTCGGTCAACGTCAGCGACGGCGACACGCAGACTTGTGGCATCACGCTCGACAACGGTGCCGGCAGTTGCCAGATCACCGAAACGACCGGCGGCCAGTACACCTTTACGGCGGCCTATGTCGGTGACGCCAACTACGCGCCGTCGAGCAGTGACGGCTTCAACGTCACCGTTGGAGGCATCTCCACCACGACGAGCTTTACGGGGGAGGCGCCGCTCGTAGCGGGTCAACCCATCACGATCGGGGTCAGCGTCGTCTCCGGCTCTGGGACGCCGACGGGCACTGTCACGGTCGCTGACGGCACCCAGAGCTGTGTCGCCACACTCGACGGCAGCGGTGCCGGAAGCTGCCAGATCACCGAGCCGACCAGCGGCTCGTACACCTTCGCGGCGGTATACAACGGAGACGCCGACTACATGTCCTCGGTCGGCGGCGGAACGGACGTCACCGTCGCCGGCGTCGGCACGACGACCTCGATTACCGGTACAGACCCGACAAACCCAGTCGTCGGCCAGCCGATCACGGTCGGCGTCAACGTCGTCTCCGGCTCCGGCACACCGAGCGGCTCCGTCACGGTGAGTGACGGCGGCACGCTCACCTGCGTCGCCACACTCGACGGCAGCGGTGACGGAAGCTGCCAGATCACCGAGCTGGCAGCAGGCTCGTTCACCTTCACGGGGACCTACTCCGGAGACTCAACCTACGCGTCTTCAGCAACGACGACCGGCGCTCCCGTCAGCGTCGGCGCCGACGACACCACGACGGTGATCACAGGCACGACGCCGGCAAGCCCGGTCGTCGGCGAGCCCACTTTCGTCGGCGTCAGCGTGACTGCAAACTCGCCCGGCAGCGGCACCCCGGTGGGGAGCGTGCTCGTGAGCGACGGCACACTGAACTGCCCGGTGACCCTCGTCGCCGGTGCCGGCAGCTGCCCGATAACCGAGACGGCTGCGGGCGACTACAGCTTCACGGCCAACTACGCCGGCGACACATCGGACCTTTCCTCGAACACAACAGCAGGCTCGAACGTGACGGTTGCCGAAGATGGGACAACCACCGCGATCGCGAGCACGAGTCCGGCAAGCCCGGTCGTCGGCCAGTCCATCACCGTCAACGTCACCGTTGCCGCTGCCGCCCCCGGTAGCGGGACACCAACGGGAAGCGTGCTCGTGGGCGATGGTGGCTCGAATACGTGCACGGCTATCCTCGCCGGCGGTGCCGGCTCTTGCCAGATCACGGAGACCGTCGTCGGGGACTACGAGTTCACCGCTGCTTACGGAGGCGACGACTCCTCCTTCTCCTCCAGTACGGCCGCCGCCTCCGACGTGACCGTCGGCGAGGATGGCACGACGACCTCGATCATGAGCGCGACCCCGAACCCGGTGGTCGGCCAGCCGATCACGATCGACGTCAGCGTGGCCGCCAATTCCCCCGGCGTTGGGACACCGACCGGCACCGTCACGGTGGACGACGGTGACGGGCAGACCTGTCAGGTAACGCTCACCGCCGGCGCCGGCGGCTGCAACATAGCGGAGACGACCGCAGGTGACTACACCTTCACCGCGACCTATAGCGGGGACGACCCTGATTACGCCTCCTCGGTCTCCGCCGGCGCAGCGGTCACGGTTGCAAAGGACGCCACCTCGACGACGATCGTCGACACCACGGCGAGCCCTGTGGTCGGCCAGCCCATCACGGTCAGCGTCAGCGTCGGCTCCGAAACACCTGGAGAGGGGACACCCACTGGCACGGTGACCGTTCACGACGGCGGGATTCAGAGCTGCACGGCCGATCTCAGCGACGGCGCCGGCGGTTGCAACATCACCGAGGCGAGCGCGGGCGGCTACAGCTTCACGGCGAGCTATGAGGGCGACTCCAACTACCTCTCGAGCGGCCCGTCGGCGGGAATCCCGGTGACGGTCGGTGAAGACACAACGACGACATCGATCACGAGTACGACACCGAGCCCGGTCGTTGGCCAGTCGATCACAGTCGGTGTGAAGGTCGTCGCGAACTCACCGGGTAGTGGCACGCCGACAGGGACCGTGACCGTTCACGACGGCAGCACTCAGAGCTGCCTAGTTTCGCTCACCGGCGGCGTGGGCAACTGCGTGATCACCGAGGCCACGGCTGGGAGCTTCACATTCACCGCCGGGTACGAAAGCGACGGCAACTTCCTTGCCTCCACCACCGCGCCCGGTACCCCTGTCTTGGTCGCAAAGGACGCGACGACGACGGCAATCACGAGCACGACAACCGCTCCGGTAGTCGGGGAGCTCATCACGGTGCACGTGATCGTCGTTGCGAACGGGCCGGGCAGTGGGGCGCCAACGGGAACGGTAACCGTGAGCGACGGCTCCCAGACCTGCCCCGTCACGCTCGTGTCAGGCACCGGCGTCGGAAGCTGCACGATCACCGAGACCGCGCCGGGCCCCGTCAGCTTCACGGCCAGCTATCTCGGCGATTCCAACTACTTGCTGAGCGGCCCCTCGACGGGATTCCCGGTGACCGTCGGTAAAGACGCAACGACGACATCCATCACGAGCACGACGCCGAGCCCGGTCGTCGGCCAATCGATCACCGTGGGTGTCAAGGTCGTCGCCAACTCGCCGGGCAGCGGCACGCCGACTGGCACCGTGACTGTGCACGACGGCGGCACGGAGTCATGCACGGCCTCGCTCACCGGTGGCACTGGCAACTGCGTGATCACTGAGTCGGTGGCCAAGAGTTACAACTTCACTGCCAGCTACCCCGGCGACGCCAACGACGTTTCCTCCACGTCGGCGACCGCCCCGGTAACGGTCGGCAAGGATGCGACGAAGACAACCATCACGAGTGCGAACCCGACCAGCCCCGTTGTCGGCCAGCCGATCACGATCGGCGTGAGCGTTGCCCCCACCGGCTCGGGTAGCGGCACACCCACCGGCTCGGTGACCGTGAGCGACGGCGGGTCGGGAACCTGCAGCGCAACTCTCAGCGGTGGCCTCGGCAGCTGCCAGATCACCGAGACAGCTCCCGGGCTCTCCAGCTTCACCGCCAGCTACGCCGGCGACGCCAACGATCTCGGCTCGACAAGCTCCGGGACAGCCGTGACAGTTGCCATGGACCAGACGACGACGGCGATCACGGGCGCCACGTCCACCTTCGTCGTCGGCGCTCCGATCACCGTCTCCGTCAGCGTGGTACCGAACGCGCCGGGCAGCGGGGTTCCCACTGGCAACGTGCTCGTGAGCGACGGCGCCGGTGGGACCTGCTCGGTCACCCTGGCGGATGGTATAGGCAGCTGCCAGATCACCGAGACAGCCGCCGCCGACTACAGCTTCACCGCCGGGTACGGCGGCGACACGAACGACTACTCCTCCAACACGACAGCGGGCTACCCCGTGACGGTCGGCGGGGACGGCACGGCGACGACGATCACCGTGGCGACTGCAAACCCGGTCGTCGGGCAGCCCATCACCGTCGACGTCAGCGTCACGGCCGACCCTCCTGATACCGGAGTGCCTACCGGGACGGTGACCGTCAGCGACGGCGGGTCCGGGACCTGCGTCGCCACCCTCAGCGGCGGGACCGGCTCATGCGCGATCACGGAGACCGCGGTCGGCCCGTACAGCTTCACCGCCACCTACGGCGGCTCCGTTCCCGACTATGCGTCGTCGAACTCCAGCAGCGTCGGCGTGACGGTCGGGCAAGACTCGACGACGACCTCGATCATCGGCACGACGCCGGCGATCCCGGTGGTCGGTGAGCCCATCGTCGTGAGCGTCGGAGTCGCCGCGAACTCGCCCGGAAGCGGCGAACCGACCGGCAGCGTGACCGTCAGTGATGGGACGCAGCACTGCGTCGTCACGCTCATCGCAGCCGCCGGCAGCTGCCCGCTCACCGAAACTGCGGCCGGGCCCTACAGCTTCACTGCCAGCTACGGCGACGACGTGAACGATCTGACGTCGAGCACGGCTACCGGCTCTCCGGTGAGCGTCGGCGCAGCCTCCACGGCCACGTCGATTCTGAGCGCCACTTCGAGCGTCGCCGGTCAGCCGATCACGGTCAGTGTGCACGTCGGAGCCAACGCGCCTGGTGCAGGCACGCCGACGGGCACGGTGACGGTGAGCGACGGCGGGGTGCAAAGCTGCCCCGTCACACTGAGCGAGGGCTCCGGTAGCTGCCAGATCACCGAGCCGGCGGCTGGTTCGTACAGCTTGTCGGCGAGCTATGCCGGCGTGTCGGACTTCAGCGGCTCGACGACGTCGAGCGCATTCAAGGTCACCGTCGGACAGGCCAGCAGCACCGTGACCCTCACCGTGCCGACCGGAAGCCCGGTCGTGGGCCAGCCCATGACATTCGGCGTCACCGTCGCAGCCGAAAGTCCTGGCGCCGGGACGCCGACGCGGACGGTCACAGTCAGCGACGGCGGGGCGGAGTCGTGCGTGGCAACTCTCCTGGCCGGCAGCGGCAGCTGTCCGATCACCGAGGCGGCCGCCAGCTCGTACACCTTCACCGCCAGCTACAGCGGCGACAGTAACTTCCTCTCCTCCAACACTCCGGGTAGCTCCATCACGGTTGCTCCGGACCCGACGACGACCACGATCACGAGCATCCCCGCGACCGCTGTCGTCGGCCAGCCAATCTCGGTCGGTGTCAGTGTCCTAGCCAACACGCCGGGCGGCGGTTTCCCGACGGGCACGGTGACGGTAAGCGACGGCACGAAGACTTGCCCGGCAACGCTCGGCACCACCGGCACCGGCAGCTGCAAGATCACCGAAACTGCGCCCAAGGCGTACAGCTTCACGGCCAACTACGAAACCGACGGCAACTACGTCGCCTCTGTCTCGAGTAGTTCCAGCGTCACGGTCGCCCAGGACGCGACAACGACCAAAATCTCGAACACGACAGCGAATCCCGCCGTCGGCCAGCCGATCACCGTGGCGGTGGACGTCTCATCGAACAAGCCGGGCGCAGGGACTCCGACCGGCCACGTCATCATCAGCGACGGCGGACCAGGGCCGTGCACTGCCACCCTCAGCCCTGGCATCGGAAGTTACCTCGGTGATGGCGTCGGCAACTGCTCGATCCCCGAGATGGCGACCGGGCAAGCCACGTTCACGGCCACGTATCAGGGTGACACCAACTACCTCGAATCGCCCGCGTCGACGCCGTTCCCGGTCACGGTCGGCCAAGCGTCCTCGACCGTCACACTCGGCCTGTCACCCACGACTGCAACGTACGGCGACGAGGAGACCGTGCAGGCGTTGGTCACCGTGGCACCCGAATACGCCGGCTCACCGACAGGGAGTGTGACCGTGAAGTCGGGCACCACGACCCTGTGCATTGTTAACAAATTGAACGCGACGTCGGAGGGGTCGTGCATGTGGACCGCGGCGGCCGCGCTCGGCGCCGGCCGGCAGACGATCACGGCCACATACGGCGGGGATCTCAACTTCACCGCATCGCCTCCGGACTCCGCACAGTTCACGATCGACGCGGCCACGACGCGCACGGCGCTTACGCTGTCGAGCGCCAAGACGACCTATGGCGATGAGCAAGCGCTCCGCATCTCGGCCGTGATCACTCCCGAGTACGCCGGCACGTCGGCGACCGGGAAGGTCACGGTCGAGGAGTCCACGGCCACGCTGTGCACGATCACGCTCGCTTCTGGGAAAGGCTCGTGCATGCTGCCCGCCTCCCGCCTCGGGGCCGGCACGTATCACCTCGTCGGCACCTACACCGACAGCGCCGACTTCACGGGGTCCAAGTCCTCAAGCGCAACCGTGACCGTGCTGCCCGCAACAACAAAGGTCGCCTTCGGATTGTCCAAGCCCCGTACGACGTACGGAGACGAACAGGTCAGCCGGATGTCCGCGACCGTCTCGCCTGAGTTCCGCGGGACGACGCCTGCGGGCAAGGTGACGGTCAAAGAGGGCTCGAGGGTCGTCTGCGTGATCAAGCTGGCGGCCGGCAAGGGCTCGTGCGTGCTGTCGGCTGCACAGCTGAGCGCCGGCACCTACCACATGGTCGCCATTTACAGCGCAAGCTCCGACTTCAAGAGCTCCGGATCGCATACCGAGACGATGAGGATCGCCCGAGCAAGCACGAGGACGGGTCTCGGCCTGTCCGCCGGGAACGTGACGTACGGAGGCGAGCAGGCTGAACGTTTCTCGGTGGCGGTGTACCCCCAGTTCGCACATCTGCGGCCCACCGGGACGGTCTCACTCACCAGGGCCGGACGCACGCTCTGTGTGATCGGGCTCTCGTCAGCGGGCGGTTCGTGCACCTTGTCCTCCGCTGAGCTCGGCGCCGGCGGCTACCAGGTCGACGCCCAGTACACCGGCAGCTCCGACTTCAACGGCTCGACCTCGGGAACCGAGGGTTTCAGCGTCTCGCGCGCCGGCACCTCGACCTCGATCGGTCTGTCGACCTCCCGGGTGACCATCGGTGACGAGCAAGCCGAACGAATCTCGGTCGACGTCGGTTCAGGCGGCGGGACGCCGAGTGGCAGCGTCACCATCCGGGCGGGCGGCGGAACCGTCTGTGTGGTCGGCCTGTCTGGCGGCAGAGGTTCCTGCACGCTGTCGTCCACCAGGCTTGCTGCTGGCTCGTACCGCCTCGGCGCCAGCTACGGCGGAAGCGCAGACTTCTCGCCATCAGGATCAGGTACATACGGTCTCAACGTCGCCAAGGCGACGACAGGAACGGGCCTCAGCCTGTCCACCGCCAAGGTGAACGAAGGCAGCGAGCAGGCCGAGCACATCTCGGTGTCCGTCTCGGGTGAATTCGGCCTCGGCGTCGGCGGCACGGTACGCGTCACGGCATCCGGCGCGACCCTTTGCGTGATCGGGCTGTCCGGCGGCAGAGGCTCCTGCTCGCTGTCCGCCTCGCAGCTCGCCGTCGGCACCTACCACGTCGTCGCATCCTTCCAGGGCAGCGGCAGCTTCGACCCGTCGACGTCCGGGGCACAGACCCTCACGGTCAAGTTCGTCCTGTCGGTTGGCTGACCTCGGCTCGAGCCCAGCTCGTGCACGACAGAGCGACTGATTAGGCTCGCTCGAGATGAACCCGACGGCGGCGGCAAAGAGTTGGCAGACACGGGCGCGAGCCTCCCTCGCCGGCATCCTTGCCATCGGCGTCATCATGACGCTCACCGGCTCGATGGCGGCCGCACGGGACCGGACTGCGACGCTCCGCACCGCCACTCGTCCAACCGCGAGCCTCCTGTCGTCCACCCGGCGCACGATCTCCGACAACGTCGGCCAGCCGATCCCCTTCGGCACTGCTCGCGACTTCGGGCCGTCGGCGGCCGTGGCGCTCCGCGAGCACATCGTCGCCATGGCGAGCACGCCGGACGGTGGTGGCTACTGGCTCGCCTCGTCACGAGGGGTCGTCTACCGGTACGGCGACGCCAAGAGCCACGGCTCCGCGTTCGGCGGTCACTCCCGCTCGCTGATCGTCGCGATGGTCGCCACGTCCGACGGTGGGGGCTACTGGCTGGCCGCGTCCGACGGTGCGATCTATGGGTGTGGAGACGCTCACTTCCATGGCTCGGCATTCGGCAAGCACCCTCGCGTCTACGTCGTCGCCATGGCTGCAACTCCCGACGGCGGGGGCTACTGGCTGGCGGGCTCCAACGGTGAGGTGTACCGATTCGGTGACGCGGGGGGCTACGGCACGGCCTTCGGCAAGCCACCGCACTCGCAGATCGTCGCCATGGCCGCCAGCGCGGACGGCAAGGGATATTTGCTTGCTGCGTCTGACGGCGTCGTCTACAGGTTCGGCGACGCCAAATCCCACGGCTCGGCCTTCGGCAAGCACCCCCGCGTCTACGTGGTCGCCATGGCGACCACACCGCATGAGGCCGGCTACTGGCTGTTCGCATCCGACGGGGCCGTGTACCGATTGGGCAACGCCCGCTTCTACGGCTCGGCCGCGTCGAAGAATCCCCTGAGAAACCCGATCGCCGGCGCAGCAGCCGTTCCTACCGGAGGCGGCTACTGGCTGTTACCGGCGGCTCCGTCCGGGCTGCCGGCTCCGGGGGCGGGTTTCGTCGCTGGTCATGTGACGGCGATCGGAGACTCCGTCATGCTCGACGCCAAGCCGGACCTCATAGCCGACATCCCGCGCATCGACGTAGAGGCGGCCGTCAGTCGCTTCTGGGACCAGGGCATGGAACTTGCCCAGCAGCTGAAGTCAGCCGACAAGCTCGGGGCGATCGTGATCATCGACCTCGGGACCAACGGACCGGTGACCCCGCAGATGTTCACGGCGATGATGCGGGTGCTCTCCGGCGCCTCTCGTGTGGTCTTCGTGACCATCCACCTTCCCTCGTCCTACTCGTGGTGGCAGTCGGTGAACCAGACACTCGAGGCCGGCGTGCCAAAGTACCCGCGAGACCAGTTGGCCGACTTCAACAAGCTCGCCGACGCCAACCCGCAATGGTTCGGCCCGGACGGAGTTCACATGCCGATCGGCGGGGCGGGTGCACAGGCTATGGCGCAGCTCATCGCATCGAAGATCTGAGCTTCGGCTCGGAGCAGGTCTGGAGCACGTAGGAGTGCACCCGATCGCTGTGCCGCGCACCCGAGCCCGAAACCCCGTTCCGCGCGGCCTAGAATCTCTCCCGTTGGTCGGGCTAGGTGACGACCAGAGGCGGAGGAAGAAATGACACGCAGCAACATGCTCGGCCGGCGAGCTGTGGTCGTCCGCGGCTCGGTCTTCTTGGGAACGGCGACCGTCGTCTTGCTCGGCCTACTGCCGGCCGCCTCCACGTCGGTCGCAGCCTCGGCGGCCCCGCGTTCGGTGCCGACGAACTGCGGGAAGATGAACGCTGAGTTCGTCCCCAAGTGTGGTCTGTGGTGGGGAGCATCGGCCTCGAAGCAGGCCTGGCCCGCGGTGGAGAAGGAGATCGGCCGGAAGCTCGCCATCGTGCACGAATACGCCGACTGGGCGACAGCCTTCCCCACGGCCAACGAGCGCACGGCAGCCGCCGGCGGGCGGATCGTCTTCGTGGACTGGTCGCCGGCGACGGCCGCGGGTGGCGTCGCGGCGACGTGGGCCTCGATCGCCAAGGGGACGCGGGACAAGCAGCTCAGGGCCGAGGCAAAGCTCGTGAAGGCATTCGGCAAGCCGATGATGGTGACGTTCCAGTCGGAGCCTGAGTTGACGCGTTTCCATCCGTACGGATCGGCAGCCCAGTACGTGGCCGCTTGGCGGCACATCTTCGACGTGTTCCGCTCCGAAGGCGTGAAGAATATCGCTTGGGTCTGGGACGTCACGGGCGACGTCACTGACCATGGCGCCGCCTACCCCTCGTGGTACCCCGGTGATCACTTCGTCAACTGGATCATGTGGGACCCCTACAACTGGTACAGCTGCATTCACAAGGGCGGCACCTGGCTGAGCTTCACCCAGAAGGTGGAGTCGATGTACAGCTGGTTGACGAGCCACTCGGGCAAGCGCGGCAACGGCGACTACCTCTCGAAGCCCTGGGGCATCGGAGAGACGGGAACCGTCGAAGGCAAGACGGCGACGGCGAAGGAGAAGTGGATCGAGTCCTCGGTCTCCGTCACCCGTTCAACGTTCCCGAGGATCCGGGCCATC
>JBEKMC010000073.1:0-18109 GCA_050008715.1 Acidimicrobiales bacterium
AACGACGCAGCAGCCGCCCGGGCGTACCACTCGCAAGCACTCAGCCAACCCCTGGGCGGGATCGGACCAGTGCTTCCACGCGCACGACGAGTACACCGAGTCAAAGGCGTTGTCAGCAAAAGGAAGGTGCTCAGCCCGTCCCTGCACCACGCCGGAACGCGGCCCACGACGGACGAACCGCCGTACCTGCGCCCGTGAGGGGTCGAGGCCCACTACCTGGCGCCCACCCGAGCGCAGAGCCAACGCCATCGACCCGCCGCCGGCGCCAACATCAAGAACCCGGTCGCCGACGAGGCTGGTCTCGATCGCCTGGCGAAGTGCCTTGGTGAGTGCAGGAGCGATGGAGTACTCGTAGAGCATCGCCTCCGGTGACGAAAACGCCCGCCGGCAGACGTCGTTCAGCAACCGCTGCCATGGGTTGAGGGACGTCTTGCACGCAAAATCGAGCTCATCGCCCGATGGAGTCTGCTCTTTCAGAGTCACTGGCTTGAAGGATACGGGGGCCACCGGGGTTGATCACGGGAGCGCGGTGGGACTACCTGGTGTCCGGCACCGGCTCATGCAAGCGTGCTCGACGCAGCCGAACGGTTGAAAAGGCAAGTTGAGCTGCGTTGTGAGGGGTTTCCTTACCACGATCGAGGGCAGGAGCGCAGCGGCCGACGAACTTGGCGCGAGGAGACAGAGGATCGCGACGACAACTGCCGTGGCCATCGTGGCGAGCCCGAGGCGTCTGCCTGCGCCGCCTCGCCGACTCCTGCATCGTTCGTTCACGCCCGTCAGTCTCGCATCAGGCGTCGCCGGCGTCGCGCTCTCGTCGGCAAGCTGGGTGGATGGCGGCTAAAAAAAGAAAGGCTCGGGCCGGCTCGTTCAGGGCACGAGCTCGAAGTCCTCGACATGCACCGCTGGTGACAAGCCGGAGGAAGCGGGCCTCGGCTTGGGACCCGAGACGGGACTCGATCATCCACGACGTCTCGGCAACGACCGGGGCGGACATCACCATCTGGCCGTGATGGGAACGCAGCACCTCGGCGCAGTCGACATGTCGCGGTTCGCGGCTGTCGGCGGCCGAGACAAGCACGCCGGTGTCGGCGAGGACGGTCACAGCGTCGGGTCAGATGCCTTCGGCAAACTTGCGCTCGGCCAGCTCGGCTCGTGCCTTGTGGATGTCGAAGGGTTCGCTTCGCCCCGAGCCCCCCGAGCCGATGAACGCCTCCAGGGCGTCATGGCCGGGGTCGGAAGTGGTGGGTTCCGGATAGCGGGCGGCCAGAGCCTCAGCGGCGATCTCGTCGACACTCAGGTGGCGCCGGGCCGCTTCGGCAGCGAGGCGCTCGGCAATCTCCTCGGGAACATGAACGATCGTCGACACGCTCACAAGGCTACGCCTAACGCCGCTCGATCCATCGCATCGCATCGCTTCCTTCACACTCACCGCGTCCCATCACTCGTGATCACCGCCGCCAGCCCTGTCTTCGCCTTCCAGCCCACCATCAGTCCACCCGTTCACAAACTCGCCGATCCGCGCTACACATCGGCGGCACGAGAGCGAACAGGAGGGTCGAATTGAGTTGGGGGTTGGGTGTGGGGTTTGGCGTTGGGGGGCGTTGCAAACGTTCCCTACGCTGTTTACTCGGGTCGGCTGCAGCGCGGGCATTCCGGCGACCATTACACCAGGCCGACCCCCACCCGTTCGGCCACAGGGGACATGTCTGGGCCTGGACGAGTCGAGCGCATCGCGCCGAGCGACGACCGGCCGAAAAGTCTCGCCCCAGTCGCTCGCCGTCCCAACAATTGGCTTGCAGGTTGTCGCATGTCGGTGCACATGATCACCACCACTTCGAATGGCACCGCCCCTGAGCTGCGGCGACGCAACGCGAGGCGGGCAAACGCATCCGTACGCGGCGCTCCAGATCAAACTTTTAATCCCAAGGTGCAGGGTTCGAGACCCTGGCGGCCCACCAGGTCAGGGGCAGGTTCTAGGCCCCAGGATGCGCGCTCCGTCCAGCCGCCCAGCCATCTTCGCTGCGAACGGCCGGGACGCCAAACGAGCTGGTCAGGTTCTCCGCGTGCTCGGACGCCCCGCCAGAGGGGGGATGGTCAGTTGAACATGAGACGAGCGGAGGAGCTTGGGCGTTACGCCAACCTGGCACGCCGCCGACGAGAGCACGGGGCCGAAGACGGACCGGTGGTGGCCCGGCGCCCGCTGGTGGGTCCCTGATCGCCCGTTGGCCACGTGAGCGCCCACGTTCGCCCTTGCGACGGGGCTGGCGGGCGGTAGGTCAGGGGCAGCGGATGGGAAGCAAACTGTGAGCCGTGCGATGTGAGTCGAGGGCTGGCGTGCCACAGATCCGCTACCAAGGCGCTGGAACGGATCTGTGCCACGGAGGAGCAGAAGCGGGAGGAGTTTTAGGACTCTACCCCGCTGTTCTTGCGGAACGCCCAACAGCCACCAGCGGCAGGTCTCAGGCGGGAAAAGCCACCTCAAACTTCCACGCCGGACGGGACAACCTCATGTGATCACCGAGATGGTGTTGCTCTCCTCGTTGCTCACGTAGACCGCGCCGGTCGATGAATTCACCGCCAGCACGATGGGTTCCATACCCACGTTGAGCGTGGCGGTTACCTTGCGTGTCTTGCCATTGACGACGTAGACCTTGTTTCCATTTAGGCTCCCGACGTAGACGGTGTCGGTCGAGCTGTTCACCGCCACCAAGGTGGTGTCGAGCCTCCCCGCTGTGATGTGGCCCACCACTTTGTTGGTCTTGCCGTTCACGACGAACGCTGGCCCATCCGAGGTCTGGCCCACGTACACGGTGTCGGTCGAGGGGTTCACGGCCACGCGGCCGTCCGCTCCCTCGGAGCTCGTCGGGAGCGTGATGACGTGCGTCACCTTGTTCGTCTTCCCGTTGATGACGTCCAACGTCGCCTCGATGACGTGTGTCACGTAGATGGTGTCAGTTGAGGGGTTCACTGCGAGAAAAGCCGGATTCGGTCCGACAGGGATCTTGGCGATGACCTTGTTCGTGCGGCCGCTGATGGCTTCTACGGTGCCAGAGCGATTGGAGGCCACGTAGATCGTGTTGGTCGATGCATCGACTACAAGTCCGGCCTCGGCTGCCGGGATCTTGATCTTGTGGGTGACTTTGTCCGTTTTCCCGTTGATTACCCAGACGTAGTCGCCAAAGTAGGGAACGGCGTATACCAGGTCGGTCTTCGGATTCACCCCGATGCCGTACCCCGCACAGTTCAGGTTCGCAGTTGAGGTCGTGATCTTGTTGGTTCGGCCGTCGAGGACCCCGAGATCGTTCGACCCGAGAAAGACGGTGTCCGACCTGGGATCGACTGCGAAGCCTACGATGGGGATCAACGCCTCAGGCACCGAGATCGTGGTTACGGTGTACTTCGTCGTCGCTCCAACGGACGGTGCGGCCACGACACCCGCTGCTCCCACAACTGAGCAGAAGACCAGCGCCGCGAGGGCGAAGCTCTTCGATCGAACACTCGAATCAGCCGATCGCAGCGGGATTGAACTCCTGACGGACCGTGCTGGCATACATCTCCCCTTTCGGTCACAAGGACAGGCGCAAGGTACATGGCTGGTCATCTAGCAGCAAAGGCGGGCACGGAAGTCACCTCTCCGGCCGGCGTGGATCGGCGCGGCGGCGCCTCCTGAGATTCCAGCCAACCGATGAACACGGCCCAAGTGGTGGACCACCTCGGTACTCGGACTCAGGACCGGCGGCTTGGAGGCTGCGCCGATAGGCCAGCGCGTGCCGGCGACCGATCCGTCTAGGTGTGGCCGCCAGACGTTGACATCCCGTCTCTCGATCGAACAGATGAGTAGATGTGACCTGGAGGTTCGCTCGAGCCCGCCCAGCTCAGCCGGTCGCCGGAGCCGGTCCGGCGGAGGTGGGCGAGACCCACGACAGGTAGTAGTCGCGACGCAGGTCGTCGGCCGGGATGGCCTCGTACTCGGACCGGGCCAGGGCGTACCACTGGTCCTGGTGGTCCTTGTCGGCGCCCTCCCCTCCCATCTCCCGGTAGGCGTCGCCCCGCACGATGGCGGCATCGGGCGTCTTCAGGGTGAGGTCCCCGACGGCTTGTGTCACCTTCGCCTTCGCCCGGTCGTGCTGGCCGCGTTGCCAGAGCCCGTATGCCCAGGCCGCCGTCGTCCGGCACCGGTAGTAGGGGTCATTCGCTCGCGAGGCCTGTTCCCACCACCGGTCCGCCCACCAGTTGTTGCTGACCAGGTCCATGGCCTGGGCGAAGGCGATCGCTCCACCCTCCGGGTAGGTCTTGCCGCACTGGTCCAGCAGGTAGTCCGCCTCACGCGTCACGACCTCCAGGTCCAGCGAGCGGGCGTACCTTTCGTCCGCGGGCGCAGCCAAGTCGGAGTCTGGCGAGGGTAGGTATTTCCGCCATCGATGCAGATCTCGAATTTGAGGACGGGCGCTTCTACGTCAAAGCACTCTCACTACCGGTTCTGTTCGAGGATGAGATCGTTGTTTGTGATAGGAGGCTCATCGGGCGTCTGGTGCTGCACCGCAACGACCGAGGTCACGACAAGCGGGGATCTTTCCTGCGGGTTCAGGGATGGGTGCCACCGCGGCGCCTCACGGTCGACGATCCCGACGGTAACGCGGCGGCGGAGGCGCCTTTCTCAGGAGGCGGAGCGCTCGCTGAGCGGGCGGCGTCGCAGTTCCGTCTTCTGGATCGCCGGCGGCACGTATGCCTGGTCGAGGGTGCCAGTGTCGGTCCCGGGCGGGACGATCTCATCGATCTGGTCGAGGACATCGTCGGAAAGGGCGACGTCCATCCCCGCGAGAAGGTCGTCGAGTTGCTTCATGGTGCGGGCACCGAGCAGCGCGCTCGTGACACCCGGGTGCGAGATGGCGAACGCCATCGCGAGGTGGGGCATCGACAGTCCGGCTTCCTCGGCGAGCGGGATCAACCTCTCCACCGCGTCCATGCGCCGCTCATCACTGAACGCCGTGAAGAGTTTCGCTCGAATGACGTCGTTGTCCTGCCCGCGACGGACCCGACCGGTCAGCATCCCCTGAGCGAGTGGTCCCCAGACAAGAACGCCCATGCCGAACTGCTGCGCGACCGGAAGGACCTCACGCTCGATACTGCGTGTCAGTATTGAGTACGGCGGCTGTTCGGTACGAAACCGCTCAAGGCCGCGCCGCTCCGCCGCCCATTGCGCCTGCACGAGGGTGGATACGGGCATCCCCGAGGTTCCGAACGAGCGGATCTTGCCGCTTCGGACGAGGTCCGTCAGGGCGGAAAGTGTTTCATCGATATCGGTGTCGGGATCGGGCCGATGGATCTGGTAGACGTCGATGTGGTCGGTCTGGAGGCGGCGCAGCGAGTTCTCGACTGCCGTGACGATCCACCGCCGGGAGGCACCCTGCTGGTTCGGGTCGGTACCCATGGGGCGGCTGACCTTCGTCGCGAGGACCACGTTGTCACGACGGCCCTTGAGTGCCCGACCGACAACCTCCTCCGAGTCCCCGTATGCGTCGGCGGTGTCGACGAGGTTGATGCCGGCGTCGAGCGCCTTGTGGATGATCCGGATCGAGTCCTCCGGGTCGGGGTTGCCGACCTGCGTGGCGAACATGAGCGCGCCGAGCGCGTAAGGACTGACCTTGATGCCAGTTCGGCCAAGGTTTCGGTACTGCATGAGGGTTCTCCAGACGTGAGCTCGACCTGTGTAGACACCGCCCCCGACGCTGCGCTCGTCCTTCTGGGCGGGAGTGGATCGCTAGGACAGGCGTATTGCGTGAAGTACTTGGTCGTGGGTGTGGCGGGCGCCGGCACCGGTGCTCACGTGCCGCGGCCGACGCTCGTCGAACGTGACCTGCCAGCTTTCGTCCAACAAAGAAGCGACATCACTGGGCGAGACGTAGTCGTCGGGGTCGAAACCGTGGGCCTTGGCATCTTCAGTGTCGATGTCGGCGTGATGCACCACGAGAAGGTGTCCTCGGGGGGCGACCGCAGCCAGCAAGGCGTGTTCGGCATCGTCGGTCGGGGTGCGCAACAGCGCAGGGTATTGGGCGGACACAAGGTTGAAGCCTGCCGGGGGTAGCGGCGCATAGAGCAGGCCGGCGTGCAACCACTCCACACCTACACCGGCTTGCTCGGCGGCTGATGCCGCACGTTGCAATGCAATTTTGGAAACATCGATCGCCGTCACCTGCCAGCCTCGGCTGGCGAGCCAGATGGCGTCGGCCCCTTCGCCGCAACCTACGTCGAGGGCCCTACCCGGTTCGAGCTGGCCCACTTCGGTGACCAGGGCGGCGTTGGGTTCACCGCTCCACACCTGTTCGGCGCCTGCGTATCGTTCGTCCCACTCAGCATGGCCCAGGTCAACCCATCCGTGGCTCGCGTCGTGGTCGATCCCCATTACGCAGGACCGGCGCGAGCCACTCGAGATCGGGAGATGGCGTACTGACGTGCTGTCGCTGCAGTCCGAGGAACCCCGCCCGCCTGCGCCATCTCGAAAATGAAGTTGTTGGCGGCGGCGACACCGTTCAAGAACAAGTGATTCTTCTGATCGTCGGTGAGATTGAAGTCTGTTGCGGTCAGGCCCATGCTGTCGACGAAGATGGTGCGGCCCGCCGTGGCGAGTTCGACAGCGTAGGTGTCCCACTCGTTCATCATCGTGCGGAGGGCGTGCTTGGCCTCGTCCCATGAGTGCGCGACGGCCTCGGTCGGACCGAATTGCCGCGTCATCGACGAAAGCTTGATGCCGATCGTCGGCCACCGAGGCGGGTTGCCATCGATTCGGTCGAAGGCCGTGATCGGGAAGTTGCGCAGCATGCCGCCATCCACCCAGCTGACTGTGCCACCGGCGTACTGCAGTTGGATGGGCTCACGGCCGGGCCCGGGGATCGACACGGTGGCCGGCTGAGCCTCGAAGCGCACCGGTTCGAAGAAGAAGGGAATCGACATCGATGCCCGGACAGCGCCGACTACGTCCTGGGAGTCGGGACTCACGCCGTAGAAGGGGTAGTCCCAGGGCAAGCGGACGAGCTCGCCCCGTGTGATGTCCGACGTGTGCACCACGAGGCGGTAATCCTGACCAGGCGGCAGGCTTGCGTTGGGGTCGTCAGGAAGTTTGAGATCGCCGAAGGAACGAATACCGAGGTCGTTCTCCAGGATCGGCCGCAGCCACTTTCCGAGATAGGCGCCGTCGTAGAGCCCGGTACGTTCGGCCAGGATGGCGATGTCGGCCCCCGCCTCGCCGACCTTGCCTCCGAAACGGTCGAGGAAGTGATGGACCTTGCCCTCGGGCATGAAGTTCGAGAATTGCAGCCCATCCATGAAGCCCTTGAGCGTGGTCATCTTCTGGCCGGCCGCCGTGATCGACGCAATCAGCGAGGCGGCGATCGCCCCGGCGCTTGTACCAGCGACACCCCGGAAGGAATACCCGGCCTCGTCGAGGACGAGCACGGCGCCAACGAGCGCAATGCCTTTGACGCCGCCGCCTTCGAGGGCCAGATCGGCGACAAGCTTCGGTGCCTGGCTACCGCCGTCCGTCCAGCCATCAGAGGCAAGGAGTGAGCTCGCTGCTTGTTCGAACTGCGCCTGTGCCGCCGATGTCCGGGCATAGCCACGATCCGCCGTCGCGTCCAGGAATACCGGTGCCGCACTGCCAGAAGCAGAGTCACTCATCGCTGACCCCCTCTTGATCTTCGCCGTTATCGGCGGAGTGTAGCGAGCAAGGCCGCAGTCGCGCCGCCGGCGAAGCGAGTCGTGATGGCAGCGCGTCGCCAGTTTCAACATCTCGGTGGTTCATCGCGTCGTGCCTAAGCTGACTACCAATGGGCGCTGTCCTCGAAGTACGCGGGCTGACACGCCGATTCGGGAGCCTCACCGCACTCGACAACTTGACGTTCTCGGTTCCGTCGGGCCACGTGGTGGGTTTCCTCGGTCCGAATGGCGCCGGCAAGACGACGACCATGCGCGCCGTGTTCGGGTTGCTCGACCTCGATGCCGGCGAAGTCTTGTGGAACGGTGCACCTGTACGGCAGGAGGAACGCAGACGTTTCGGATACATGCCGGAGGAGCGCGGCCTGTATCCGAGCATGCTCGTCGGCGAACAGCTGGAGTATCTCGGGAGGCTGCACGGGATGAGTGCGTCGAGCGCCGCAGCCGCCAGCGCGCACTGGCTCGAGCGACTCGGGATCGGTGACCGCGCCACGAGTCGGGTCGATGCGCTGTCCCACGGGAACCAACAGCGCGTCCAACTCGCTGCCGCCGTCGTGCACGGTCCCGAGCTGATCATCCTCGACGAGCCGCTCGCGGGTCTCGACCCGACCGGCATCGATGCCATCGGGGCGGTCCTCGCCGAGCTGGCGCGAGCAGACTGCGGCGTGCTCTTCTCGAGCCACCAGCTCGACCAAGTCGAGGATCTGTGCGAGACGGTGACGATCATCGATCATGGCCGCCTCGTGGTCTCCGGCAGTGTGGATGATCTCGCAACGGCCGGAGAGACTCGTCTCGTGGTGCGGGTAGAAGGCGACCGGGAGGCGATATGGACCCGGGGCCTGTCGGGCGTCACGGTGTCCGAGATCGCCGCGGGCGCGGTGCGACTCGTGCTGGCGGACACGACTGACAGCCAGGCGGTTCTCCGAGCCGCCGAGAAAGCAGGAGTCGTGACGGAGTTCCGCTTCGAGCGCCGCCGGCTCTCCGAGGTCTTCCGCGAGGCGTTGTCGTGAAGGCCGTGCCGTTCGTCGCCATCATCGCGATCCTTGTCGTCGTGCGGGTCGTCCGCTACCGACGCCGCAGCGGGCGCACCACAACGAGCACGGCGCAGGGTCCTTCGGCGGCGCGGCAGTATTTCGAGACCACCTTCGGTGATGTCGGTCTCGTTGCCGCACGCGAGGTCCGGGAGCGCACCCGCGGGCGCGTCTATCGCGTGGGGACGTTGCTCATGCTTGCCGCCGTCGCGGCTGCAATCGTCATCCCGACGCTCAACAAGAAAGGGCCTACGTCCTCGGCCGTGGGCGTGGTCGGGAACCTCCCAGCGCCGTCTCGTGCCGCCGTCGTGTCTGCAGCGAGCGGACTGAATCTCACCGTCAATTTCGTCGCCGAGTCGGACCTTGCGTCGGCAGATGCGGACTTGCGCTCCGGACAACTGGACCTCGTGGTGGACGGCAACCGGATCATCGTGAATCAGGCGGTCAGTGCGTCGGACACCTCCACGATTGCCCAGTTCGCTCAGAACGTCTCCGTTGGCCTGAGCACGCTCGCCACGATCGCCGCTGCACACCTTTCGCCCGCCCAGACGTCGGCACTCGCGCACCCGGTCGCCGTGCCGATCATCGGTCTGACTGCCGCCACGACGAAGAGAGCTGCGCAGGGAACCTCGATCATCGGCCTCATCCTGTTGTTCGTGCTGCTCTCCCAGTACAGCGTGTGGATCCTGATGGGCGTCGCCGAAGAGAAATCGAGTCGCGTCGTCGAAGTGCTGCTGGCGACCGTGCGGCCGCTCCATCTCCTCGCCGGCAAGGTGATCGGCATCGGGACGGCGGCACTCGCGCAGGCGAGCGCCATCGTCATCGTCGCGCTCGTGCTCGCGAAGGCGGTGGGCTCGAACATCTTGCAGGGATCGGCGCCCCTCGAGCTGGCGAGCTCGCTTCTCTGGTTGGTGCTCGGGTACGCCTTCTACTGCTGGGTATACGCAGCAGCGGGTTCGCTCGCAGAACGCCAGGATCAGCTGCAGAGCCTGACGTTTCCTCTCAGCGTCCCGATGCTCGTCGGCTACATCGTGTCCATCACAGCGGCCTCCACGGGCAATGCTTCGCTGTTCTTCAAAGTGCTCGCCTACCTCCCCCCGACTGCGCCGTTCGCCATGCCTGTCCTCGTCGGGCTCGGCCAAGCGACGTGGTGGGAGTTCGTCGCCGCCATCGTGATCTCGCTGGCCTCCACAGTCGTCGTCGCTCGATTCGCGGCGGGCATCTACCGGCGGGCGATCTTGCGCACCGGCCGGCGGGTGAAGTTGCGGGAGGTGCTGCGCTCTACCAGCTAGTAGTTCGTCACTGTCTCGGAAGTGGGCAGAGCCGGGGGCCGCGGCCCGGCGATCCGGCACCGTTCACTTTGAGAGGCTGAACCGGCAAGGGCGGTGGTAGCGTCAGTTTCTCGTAGGAGTTGCGTCGCGGTCAGAGTGACCTGTCGGGGTTGCGCGATCGCTCTGCCGAAGGGACAAAGGTCTACGCCGGTGCCCATGGCAACTGACCCGGCAGGCGCTGCCGACCGCAGAGACGCAGCGGCGAGCACTCGCGACGCCGCAGCCGACGCCCGCGACGCCGCTACCGAGGTCATCGACCCGAACAGCCAAGCTGCAGGCGATCGGAGGTTCGCGGCCCGGGACCGCGACTCGGCGGTGCTCGACCGCGAAGCAGCGAGCGAGCGTGACTCGGCCGAGACCGCTGGGGACGTGGCCGCTGCAGCACGCGACGTGACCGCGGCGAAGCTCGAGACGATCGTTCGGGCCGCCGGCGAAGGAGCCGCAGCCGAGCTCGACACCCATGCAGACATCCTCGTAGACGTGGCCGCCGCCATGCGCACCGTTGCCGCGACTATCCGGGACTCCGCAACCCTCGGACAGGAGGACGGGACGCCAGCTGCAGGCCGAGTACTCGCCGCCCAGCGCCGGGCCATCTCAGCGACCTTCCGGGCTACTGCCGCGCTCCACGCGCAAGCAGCCACAGCACGCGATGACGCCGCCGAGGCCCGCGACATGGTCTCCGCCAACGCGGACTCGTTCCCCCAGGCGGCAGAGGACCGTGTCCTGGCCGCCTCGGATCGAGCTGCGGCCGCACTCGACCGCCACAGCGCCGCCCTCGACCGTCTCGACGCCTCCGACACCCTGCGGATCGCCTACCGCGACCACCTCACCGGAGCCCTGGTTCGCAGCGCCGGACGCGAACAACTCAGCCAGTGTGTCGAGAGAGCTCACCGAAACAGCGAGCCCGTCATCGTCGCGTACATCGACGTGGACCGCCTGAAGACCGTCAACGACGCCCGAGGGCACGCCGCAGGCGACGAGCTCCTCCGCCGCGTCGCCCGGTGCCTGCGCAACGGTCTCCGGTCCTACGACATCATGGTCCGCTACGGCGGCGACGAGTTCGTCTGCGCCATGCCCGGAGCCGAGGTCGAAGACGCACGCAGACGTCTCTCCGACATCCGCTCGACCTCTGCCGGACCTCCCAACGGTGCCTCGTTCAGTTTCGGTCTCGCGGAGCTCCACGCCAACGAGACGCTCGACGAGCTGCTCGCTCGGGCCGACCGCCAAATGTACGAACATCGCGCCGAAGAGCGCGCCCATTAGCGGGAATACCTCGGGGTCTGGTCAAAGTCTTTGGTGCTCGCCGCCGGCGTTCTCGAAACCCACCTCGGCCGTGGCGGCGTCCTCCTCGTCGAGGAGCTTGTGGGAGTAGATGTCGATCAGCGCGAGCGCCACAAGTCGATCGCCCGCTGGTTCGAACATGTCGGCGCCGAGTGCTCGGGACACATGGTCGTGGAGCAACGGGATGCCGAGTGCCATGGCAGTGACAAGGGCGGCTCGGATCCTCCGGTCGATTGGCGGAGGATCGGATCGGGCGTCGTCAGCTCGCGCGACCCACTCCTCGGTGATCGTCGCCATTTCGTCGAAGATCGCCCCCGCGGTGGTGGAACCGTCGGCCAGCGACCGTGCTATATACCGGCCGAAGCTCTTTGACATTTGACGGGTGGCGGCTGAACCGGCCGGATCGTCACGGATCTGAGCGTTGACACGATGCAGCGTCTCGAACACGTACTCGTCGCAGGCCGCGCGGAGCCCGTCCTTAGAGCCGTAGTGATGTCGCAACAGGCCCGGTGATACTCCTGCCGTCCGGGCGATACTTCGGATCGTCGCACGCTCGTATCCCTCTTCGGCAAAGTGCCTGAGCGCGGCCTCACGGATCCGGGCACGAGCAGTCAGATCCTCGAATGCGACGGGTCCTTCGTCGTACAAGCGCATCGCCGGGAGGGGTGTCGGATCGGAGGTCATTCGCCCTGCAGATCGCGTCGCTTGAAGGCGACTCCTCCGACCAGCGCGCCTGCGACACCGATGGCGGTCATGACCCCGTTCGCCTTCCAGTTTGGTGACACAGCAGGGACAGAAGCCATCTGGTGGAACACGGAGGTATCGAGGACCCAATGGCTCACGGCGCCGATGCCGCCCACGATCACGATGAGCAGCGACCAACCCAACAGCGTGTACACGACGATCGACATGGTCCGGGGACGGAGCCCGAACGCCAGCACCCCGATGCCTCCGATCGCCAGTGCCGGCGGGACCACGTTCACACCAGCGTCGAGCAACGTTGCGAAGCTCACGCCGGTGTGTTGGCTCGCTGCCCCGAGCCAAGCGAACGTCCCCGCGACCATCCCGCTGACGAGAAGGACCGCGACGGCGACGAGCAGCCTGCCGCCGAGCCAGGAGGTACGAGACACCGGCCGTGCCAGGACGTGGTCGAGCCGGCCGCCTGACTCCTCGGAACGTGCCGCCGTCAGCTGGCCGGCGCCGACGAAGGCCACGAGGACGGCCAGGATGAGGAAGCACACGCCGAGTACGGCGTCGGCGCCGGTTCCGCGGGCGCCGAGCTTCGAGAAGACGTTCGACACCGACGATCCCGAGATCGTGCCACCGGCCGATTTGGCAATGAGCCCGTACAGCAAACCCGAGACCGCGATCGCGACCCACCATCCGATGACCGTTGGACGCACCATCCGAAGAGCAAGGCCCGTGGGCCCTGAGAGGAGCCGAAGCTTGGGTTGGCTGGTCGGCCGGTCGGCTACGACGCTCGTTCCCGCGTCGCGGGAACCCGCCAGGCGCACGGCGACCACGGCCAGCACTGCGGTGAATGCCGCGATCGGCAACAGCACAAGGGGTTGGGGCGACGTCAGGGGTCGGAGCTCCTCCACCCAGCCGAGGGGCGACGCCCAGATCAGCCCATGGAGGCCTACTCCAGCGTCTGCGATCATGCGAACGGCGTATGCAACGCCGAGGAACACGGCGGCATACGATGCGGCCTGGCGTCGGGTCGCGCCGAGCTGGCTGGTCAAGGCACCGACAGCCAGGAACATGACCGCCGTTGCCACCATCGCCAGGCTGAAGTAGAGCGCCGGACCGGCGGCGATTCCCACTTTCGAGTCGAGACCAGTGACGACCGTGATCAAGGCCGCCAGCGCCCAGAGAGCGAAGACGCCGGCCCCCAATCCGCTGAGTGCCTGGACGGCGGCATTCCTGCGGGTCGTCTGTCCCGTGAGCAATAGCTCCCACCGGCCGCTGTCCTCCTCGCCCCGAAGCAAGCGGGTGCTCGTGAGCAGGCCCCAAATGGCACCGAGGATCATGAGCGTCATCGAGATCTTGAACGCCGTGAAACCAGCGACGGTCTGCAAGTCCGGCGCCGGCCCGAACAGGGCGCTCGTCGCGTTGTTGGAGCCGAAGGCGGTGGCGAGAGCGTCTCGTTGTGCCTGGGTCTTGTAGATCGTCGTGTAGCTGATGGCTGACGAGGCGATGGCCGCCCCGAAGATGTAGCCCCAGATCGCTCCCGATCGGACGGCTTTCCAAGCCGTGGCGCTGGCGACCACGGTGCGAGGCGAATGTCCGACCAACGCGGGACGTCGTGCGCGGGCGGCGAGCTCAGCGAGCAACGGCGTCCGCCTCCGCGGTGCCGCCGCCGCCGTATTGAGCAAGGAACAGCTCTTCCAACGAGGGTTCGCGGCTCAGTAGTCGCGTCACTCCGGCGGCGGCGAGCACCTGGAGCAGCGGCTCGACAGGTCCCCGAACGTGACAGCGGATCATGGGTCCGTCCGTCTCCACCGAAGTCACCCCGGGTACCCTCGACAACTCGGGGATCGCGCCCTCGAAGGTCGCCTCCACGGTCAGGGCACTGAGGTGTCGCATCTGGGCCAAGGTGCCCATCTCGATGAGCTTCCCCTCGCGCAGGATGCCGATGCGGTCACAGAGTGCTTCCACCTCGCTCATGATGTGGGACGAGAGGAAGACGGTCTGGCCGCGGTCACGCGCCTCGTGGATGCAACGACGGAACGCCTGCTCCATGATCGGATCGAGCCCACTCGTCGGCTCGTCGAGCACGAGCAGGTCGGGGCGAACCATCAGCGCGCCGATCAGGATGACCTTCTGCCGGTTGCCCTTCGAGTAGGCGCGGACCTTCTTCGTGGGGTCGAGGTCGAACCGGTCGATCAGCTCATCCCGGTACTGCTCGTCCGTCTGGCCTTGGACTCTCCCGAGCAGATGCAGGGTCTCGGCGCCGGTGAGCGACGGCCACAGATTCGCCTCTCCAGGCACGAACGCCAGGCGCCGGTGAGCCTCGACGGGCCGGCGCTGGCAGTCGATCCCGAAGATCTCGCTCCGACCCTCCGTAGGGTGGATGAGCCCCAGCAGCAGGCGGATCGTGGTCGTCTTGCCGGCTCCGTTGGGCCCGAGGTATCCCACGACCTCGCCTTGGGCGACTTCGAGGTCGAGATGGTCGATGGCCGCGACGCCGGCGTATCGCTTGGTGAGGCCCTCTGTGCGTATGGCCGGTGGTCCCACTGGCGACCACCTCCTCTCTGGCGAGGATTATACGCGGGTATAGCTTGCTCTACATGCGTATCGTCTCGGGAGGAGCTCGTGAAATAAATTCAGCACTGCCGAAGATTTCGCTCAAGTCCTCGCCAATTCGTGCCGATACAGCCAGCAGGCAAGATCAATCGGCCGGCGGGTCCGGAAGGCGAAGGGCGAGGGCTCGTACTCGGGCACTTGATTCGCACGGAAGATCGGCTGGTGGGACCGCCCGCAGGGTGCGCCAACCTGGTGCACATGATCGAGGAGCACGCCCGGCACGTCGGCCACGCCGACTTGCTTCGCGAACGGATCGACGGACGAATTGGGCAGTAGCCCAGCCGTCAGTTCCTGTCAGTGTCCTCGGGCTTGAGCCGCGGAGCGGGCGGGAGGGACTCCATCCGAGCGTCAGCGCGAGGTGGTCCGGGGCGCACGTCGATGATCCGCCAGCGTTCCGGACGTAGGTTTCCAACCCGCCGCGCCAGCCGGCGACCGGACACCCGGATCACCAAGCGGCGCACCGGGCCGATCATGAGCAGCAAGCCGAACGCGTCCCCGACGAAACCCGGCACGCAGATCATCACGCCGCCGAGGAGGACGACCAGTCCGTCCAGCAGCTCCCGTGTCGGCGTCTCGCCACGAGCCAGCCGTTCCCGGGTGGTGGCGAGCACGCCGAAGCCGACCCGCCGGACGATGAGTGGCCCGAGGGCACTCACGACGATCAGGATCAACAAAGCCCAAAGAAACCCAATCTGCTCGGCCACAGCCACGAATGCGGCGATCTCCGCCGCCACGATGAGCAGGAACCCGATGAAGAACACATCGCAGGGTAACCCTCGGGCAGCTGCGAGGGTGTGCGCTCATCGCCGACCGGACGCCCGAGTCCTGCTCAGGCGTCGATGGCAGCGCGCAAGCTCGCGAGGCGCTCGCGGTCCAGTGAGTACCAGACCCACTTGCCCCGGCGATCGCCATGCACCAAGCCGGCGTCGCCGAGGATCTTGAGATGATGGGAGATCGTCGGCTGCGATTTCCCGAGCGGCTCGACGAAATCGCACACGCACACCTCGCCAGCGGGGGCGGCGGCGAGCAGGGACAACACCCGCAGCCGTACCGGGTCTGCGATGGCAGTGAAGCCTCGAGCAAGGTCTGCGGCATCGTCGGCATCGAGGGGCGCCCCTAGGACGGACGGGCAGCAGACGTCGGGCGCTGCCCTCTCGATCAGTGAGACCCGCTTGGCCATCTGAGATTCTCCCATTGACAAATGTCTATGTATCGACGATGATGAACGCATCGACAGATGTCGATGGTATCAGGAGGTAGATCATGTCCCGCGTCCAGCTCGCACTCAATGTCGCCGACCTCGACCAAGCAATCTCGTTCTACTCGAAGCTGTTTGCCACCGAGCCGGCCAAAGTACGCGCCGGCTACGCGAACTTCGCCGTGGTCGACCCACCGCTCAAGCTCGTCCTCATCGAGGACGCCGGCCAAGTACCAGGCTCCATCAATCATCTCGGTGTCGAAGTGTTCTCGACTGAAGAGGTGATGATGGCGAAGGACCGCCTGGAGGACGCCGGCCTCGCCACGGCACTCGAGGAGAACACGTCATGCTGCTACGCCGTCCAGGACAAGGTCTGGGTGGACGGCCCGGGCGGTGAGCCCTGGGAGATCTACACCGTCCTCGCCGACGCCGAGCATCCTGACGGCCAACTTCGTTCGGTCGAGCCGAGCGACGCAGCCTGCTGCACGTCCCGCCCCGATCTCGCCGCCACCGGAGTCGCCACAGCAGGCGGCTCGTGCTGTTGAGCCTCGAACCCGGGTCGCCCCGTCGCTCGGGGCAAGGTCCGCTCGTCGTCCGTAGCCCAGGTCCGCCGCCGTGAGCGACGTCGTCTCCGAGCGGGCGCAGCCGGGTGTACCGGAGGATGCTCCAGTTGTCGCACGATTGGGTTTCCTCGATCGCTTCCTACCGCTGTGGATCATCGCTGCGATGTCGGTGGGGATCGGTCTCGGTCGGGCGATCCCCAGCTTGAACCGGCACCTGAACGCCATCCAGGTCACCTCGGGCACGTCGCTGCCGATCTTCGTCGGCCTCCTCGTGATGATGTACCCGGTCCTCGCGAAGGTCCGCTACGGCCAGTTGGGGTCGGTCACCCGCGACCGCCGAATGCTCGTCTCGTCCTTGGTGCTCAACTGGCTGGTCGGACCGGCAGTCATGTTCGCCCTGGCCTGGCTTCTCCTACCTGACCAACCCGCTTATCGGACGGGGCTGATCATCGTCGGGCTGGCCCGCTGCATCGCCATGGTCCTGATCTGGAACGACCTCTCCGGCGGCGACCGGGAGGCGGCCGCTGTGCTGGTGGCCGTGAACTCGCTGTTCCAGATCGTCGCGTTCGCGTTCCTCGGTTACTTCTACTTGAAGGTCCTGCCGGGTTGGCTCGGCCTGTCGACAATGGGGATCCACTTGTCGGTCTGGCGCATCGCCCAGACCGTCCTCGTCTTCCTCGGCGTCCCACTCGTTGCCGGGTTCCTGACTCGCACGATTGGTGAACGGACCCGCGGACGCGAGTGGTACGAGACGAAGCTCCTTCCCCGCCTGGGTCCGTTCGCCCTCTACGGGCTGCTCTACACGATCGTCATCCTGTTCGCCCTTCAAGGCCACACCATCACGAGCCGACCCGCCGACGTGGCCCGCATCGCCCTGCCATTGATCGGCTACTTCGCCGTCATGTGGTTCGGGGCGTTCTTCCTCGGTCGGGCTATCGGGCTTCCCTACGACCGAACCGCCACGTTGGCCTTCACCGCTGCAGGCAACAACTTCGAGCTGGCTATCGCGGTCTGCATCGGCGTGTTCGGGGTCACTTCCGGAGAGGCGCTCGCCGGCGTCGTCGGGCCGCTCATCGAGGTGCCCGTCCTCGTTTCGCTGGTGTACGTCGCCTTGTGGGCCCGACGCCGCTACTACCCGGTCGGCATGGCGGCCGAGGGCGTGGAAGAACGATGACGGCCACACCGGTCGTGTTGTTTCTCTGCATCCACAACTCCGGGCGCAGCTTGGCGGCGAAGGTCCTTCTCGACCACTACGCCGCCGGCAGGGTCGAGGTTCGCTCTGCGGGTTCCGAGCCCGCCGAGCAGCTGAACACTTCCGTGGTGGCTGTTCTCACCGAGCGGGGCCTCGACGCCTCCGCCGAGTTCCCGAAGCCCCTGACAGACTCCGATGCCCGGGGCGCAGACGTGGTCGTCACGATGGGCTGCGGCGACACGTGCCCGTGGTACCCCGGCACACGGTACCTCGACTGGGACATCCCCGATCCGGCCGGCCAGCCTCTCGAAGCGGTCCGCCCGATCGTCGACGACATCGACGGCCGGGTGCAGGCCCTACTGCGTGAGCTCACCACACCGGCGAGTTCGTGACCCCAGGCGGACGACCCCGGGGGTCACGCCCGGGTTGGTAGGGGCGAAGCGTACGACTGCTTGCCGGCGCTCGTGAAGCCGGCGAGCGAGTCCTTTGATGAGTTG
>JBEKMC010000074.1:0-32735 GCA_050008715.1 Acidimicrobiales bacterium
TCGAGGAACGCCACCGGGGCGGCGCCTGGTGTCGCCTCGGTGTACCCGGTGGCGACACAGGTCAAGACGCCCGCGCAGGCGATGCCGGTCAACCGAGCATAGGTAGCTCCGGCCGGCTGCGGGCTTGACATGGCCGTCCACGTCTTCCCGTTCCAGACCTCGGCGTAGGTCTGAGTGTTGCCCGATTCGCCGGCACTTCCGAGACCGACGTCACCCACGGCGTAAGAGGAGCCGTTCCACTGCTCGGCGAGCGTCACCAGATCCGGAGACGCCGGCTCGGAGTCGCCCACGGCCATGCAGAACGTGCTTGTCACACATGCCACGCCACTCAGGGTGTTCGTGATCGCGCCAGCCACGTCGGGGCTCGACACGACAGCCCACGCCTTCCCGTTCCAGCTCTCGACCATGGAGTTCGACGTGTTCGAGAGGGTGAAGTCCGTCCCGACGGCGGTGCAGTGCTGGGTCGTCGCGCACGAGACGGCATTGAGCTGAGGGAACGTGTCGCCCGCAGCGGTCGGGTTCGGGCTCGTCTGTGGCTCCCAAGCCTTTCCGTTCCATTGCTCAACAAGCGTCCCCAGCAGCGCTCCAGTTGCGGCGCCCCAACCGACGGCAAGGCAGTCGGTGGGGCTGGCACAAGTGGCACCGATCAGCTTGCCGTCGAACGAGCCCGCCGGCTCCGGAATCGAGACGGCCGCCCACTTCGGGGAGCTCGGACGCTGCAGCCGGATGGCGGACGAGGCGGAGGCGCTCGGGGGTTCGACGGCGGCGACAACGGTGGCCAGGCCTAGTATGCCCACCGCGACGATGGTGAGCGGCCCTCGGAGCAACGACTTTCCCATCTCGAACCTCCCGCCTCAGCACGATGCAATCGCCATCACCAGAGTGCACGGAGATCGCTGCCAAGGCAAGGGTCGCCGACGACGGCCCGCAGCCTGGCCGGACGAGCCGTCGGGCGCTCAGGCCGAGCTCCTCACTCAGGACGGCAACTCCTGGACACAGGTGCTGGTGGCGGGGACCGATCCCAAGTCGGCGCTGCGGTCGATCGCCTGCGTGGCGGCCGAACAATGCATTGCAGTTGGCACCTACGACACGAGGGCCGGCACGACCGTGGGGGTCGTGGCCAGCTTGAACGGCGATGCGGCGACGAGCAGGAGCCTCGGGACGTCCACGATCTGGTCGGTCGCCTGAGCTGCGCCTCGACCGCGTGCCTCCAGGTCATCACCCTCAACGGTCGATCGGGACTCCGTCGGGCGTCCACGCGCCGCTACCGGATCCACGCCCCGATCGCCGGAACGGGTACCAGCGACCGTCCCGGCCGAGCCGGAGCTGTCGCTCCCCATACGTCGCCCGGTTACGCCGGATCGTCGCCTGCCCACCAAGCAGTGCCCGCCCGCCCGCCATCGAGTCGCGCGGTGCGTCCCAGCTCTCCAGCAGAGCAAAGAGCCCCTCGCTCCCGCCGTCTCGCCACGCGAGCGCCCGGTTCAAGAGGTCGCGGGCAGGCATGTCGGCCGCCACGGAAAGCTCGAAGATGTCCCGTTGCCCGCCGCCCGGCCCGAGCATGGCGGCCGCCCGACGGGCGAGATCCTCTTCAGCTGACAGCTCCAGGCCCGTGGTCCGCTCGCCGTGGGCGAGCTCCCAGGCCCGTCGCGCTGCGTCGGCCGCCAGCAGCTGGAGCGACGCTGAAGTGAGGCCCGAGCTTGCCGGCGGATCTACGGCCAGCACGGTCGGTCTCCCGTGCTTCGGCGGTGGTAGGGGGATAGCGGGCATCGGCGGACCGCCACCAACCACCACGGTTGCCCAACGTGCCCACGCCTGCTGGGCGTTGACACCAACGTCGGTGTCCGAATGCGTCCCTTCCGCCTGCCCGAGGCCAGCCGTGCCAGGCCGCGCCGACCTCCCCGACACCTCGCGAGCGGTGGTGCCACCAACTCCCGCCGCCCTTCTGGCACGTAGCCCTGCGAGCAAGCTGTCCCGATCACGACCCCGCATCAAGAACAGAAGAAACGGATCCGCGTCCAAGGTGTCCGCCACGAGGTAGCACACGGCCGCCGCATGCTTGCAGGGATCCGCCCAATCCGGGCACGAGCAGCGCGGCTGCACCTCGCCCGCGACTGGCAGCAGATCGATCTTGGCAGCAGCGAGGTCCTCGGCGACCGCCGGAGGCATCTCCCCGTCGAGCAAGGCCGCGAGGTGACCCACTTGGCTGGCAAGCGCCACCAGCGTGCGGTCCCACTCCTTCTCCGAGTACGTGCGCACTCTGACCGTCACTCGATACGGCTTGGCTCGCGAGCCCTGCACATCTGCCACGATCTCGCCGGAGCGCACCGCCAACTCGCCCACAGCGCCTGTTCGCGCGTACGTCCGGCCGCGCGGCAACCGGTTCGGGTCGAGTCGCGCCCGCTGCTCGAGGGCGTCCACCCAGGCCTTCCCCCACCACGTGGCCCCGAATGGCCGCTTCCCAGCGGCGCGCCACGGCCCCGAGCCCGGACGGCGCTTGGGCGGCGGTGGGTACCAGCTCACGCGCCACCGCCAAAGGGCTCGAGACGCACGAGAGCTGCCAACTCAGAGTCGCTCATGTCGCCGATCCAGGCTTCGCCCTGGCCGACGACGGATTCGGCGAGGGCCCGTTTCCTCTCGAGGAGCTCCGCGATGCGATCTTCCAATGTGCCCTCGCACACGAGCCGATGGATCTGCACGGCGCGCCGTTGGCCGATCCTGTGTGCCCGGTCGCTCGCCTGGTCCTCGACGGCGGGATTCCACCAGCGGTCGTAGTGGATCACGTGCGTCGCCCGGGTGAGGTTGAGGCCGACGCCCCCGGCCTTCAGGGACAGCAGGAACACCGGCACGGTGCCGGCCTGGAACCTGGCAACCATCTCCTCTCGCTTGCGGGCGGGCACACCACCGTGCAGGAAGAGGGTGGGGATGTGGAGGGAGGCGAGGTGGGTTTCGATCAGGGAGCCCATCTCGACGAACTGGCTGAACACCAGCACGGAATCGCCGGCGTCGACGATGACGTCGAGCAGCTCTTCGAGCGCCGCCAGCTTCCCCGACCGGTTCGGAAGCGGTCCGGTCTGGTGGAGGTACTGCGCCGGGTGGTTGCAGATTTGCTTCAGCACCGTGAGCAGCCGTAGCACGAGCCCTTGGCGTTCGATGCCCGACTTCGTGGCGATGGCGTGCAGCGCCTCTCGCACCTCGGCTTCGTAGAGCGACACCTGCTCGGTCGTGAGCGGCACGGCTAGATCGGTGATGGTCCGCTCCGGCAGATCCGGAGCAATGGCAGGGTCTGTCTTCTTCCGGCGCAGGAGGAAGGGCCTGACGGCATTCGACAGGCGCTCGGTCGCCTCGTTGTCACGGTTGCGCTCGACCGCCCAGGCGACGGTGCGGCGAAAGCGCTCCAGCGGGCCGAGCAGCCCCGGGGTCGTCCAGTCGAGGATCGACCACAGCTCGGTGAGGCGGTTCTCGACGGGAGTGCCGGTGAGGGCGATCCTCGCCTGCGCGGGTACCGAACGCAGCGCTTTAGCCGTGTCCGACAAGGGGTTCTTGGCGTGCTGAGCTTCGTCGGCCACCACCATCGCAAAACCCGCCTCCCCCAACGCCTTCCGCTCTCTCCGAAGGACGCCGTACGTGGTGAGCACGACCTCGCCGTCTGCGAGATCGTCGAGGTGGCGGTTGCCACCGTGGAAGCGGCGCACCGGCACCGACGGGGCGAACCTGTGCAGCTCCTTTTCCCAATTGCCCAGCAGCGATGTCGGGCAGACCACTAGCGTCGGCGCGGGTGGGCGCGGCGTGAACCGCGCCTCGAGGCGGCCCTCCAGGCGGTGCAAGTGGAGGGCGATGACTTGGACCGTCTTGCCAAGGCCCATGTCGTCGGCGAGGCAGCCGCCGAGCCCGAGCTCGGTCATGCCCGCCAGCCACGCCAGCCCCCGGAGCTGGTACGGCCGCAGCTCAGCGACGAGTCCGTGCGGTTGGGCGAGCGACTCGAGCGTGCCGGCAGACAGCCGGCGGAGGCGTTCGGCCATCTCGGCGATGGCACCTTCGGCGGCGACGTCGACGACTTCGCCGTCGACGTCGAGCTTGCCGCCGAGCAGCGCGCCGAGAGCTGCGGCCGCCGTGATCCGGTGAGACCGCCGTTCCTGCGCCTTGGCGATGAGCTCGGCGTCAACTGCGACGAAGCGGCCGCGGATGCGTACGAGGCCGCGCTTTGCCTCGGCGAGAAGGTCGATCTCCTCCGGGCTGAGTGCCTCGCCACCGACGGTGAGCTCGTAGTGGAAGTCGAGCAGTGAGCCAAGATCGAAGCCTGCTTCGGTCACCGCAGCGGGCGACGGCGTCACGACCGCCCGCAGGCTCAGCCCGCCAGCGAGGAGCTCAGTCGGCCAGAAGACAGCGATGCCGGCACTCTCGAGGCCGCCGGCACCGTCCAGAATCAGGTCGGCAAGCAAGTCGTCGTCAAGTGCCAAGGCGTCCGGGATCTGCTGATTGAGCAAGGCACTGAGCGGTTCCCAGGCTCGAGCACCACGGCGCAGCGCCAGAAGCAGATCGCGCTCGGCCTCCACTCCGAAGCGGGCAAGCAACGCTGCCGGCATGGCAAACAAGTCGGCAGCGTCCACAAGGAGACTCGGGTCGGCGGTGCTGGAGATCTGCAGCACGCCTCTCGCCTCCGACTCGAGCGCATCACCGAGTTGCACGCGAAGAGCGAAGCTCGCTCCACCGTCGAGGCCGGCAGACGCTTCAGCCAACCAAGTGCGCAACTCGGGAGCCGGGTTCGGCTCGGTCGATGCGAACAAAGCGGATCCGCTCGCCGTCTCCGCCGACGACGTCCTCGGGAGGGTGTCGGCAAGAGCGTCCCACACTGCCGTAACGAGAAAGGCCGGGGAGTGCACTCGCAGCGGCGACTTGACCGTTGCGAGCGGCACCGCGTGCGCAAGCGGCGGCATAGCGCTCGCGAGCTGTTCCAAGAGAACGTGGTCGACGCGATCGAAGGGGCCGGCGTGCCAGGCGTCGACACCGCTCGGACTGACCGCCGGATGCAGGCGGCCACGGGCGATCAGAGTGACGCCGGCGGTCATCACGCTCGCCCAGGCGCGTGCGGTCGCAGTCGTGACCGGCGAGTCCTCGAGGTCGAGCAGCAGCGGGAGCGCGGTTGCAATCGGAAGGAGGGTGGCCGGGACTCGCCGACGTCGCACAGACGTGCCGGCGGGCAAGGCAAGCTCGATCGTGCCCTGTTCGCCGAGATCTGCGAGCTGATCATCGGGAAACGCCTCTCGGGCGTCGCCGGCCAGCCGGAACGCGGCGAAACGTCCGGACCGTGGAGGATCTCCGGGCACAAATGTGAGCTCGAGCCCCGCCAGGGGCGACGACTCCCTCGTCAGATCTTCGGTTGCGATCAAGGTCCGCGCCGCTGGCGAGCCAGCCGCCGCGCTCTCATGCGCGCCTCGCCTTGTTTGACACGGGCCGTCCCTTCTCGTCCCAGATGCGAGCCTCGACGAGGATGTCGAGGATGATCTCGCCCTTGGCGTCGGTGTAGCCGATGCCGTCGTCTGCCCACACGACGGCGTTTTCCAGCTTCACGGCCGCGTACGCGTCCCGGGCGTCCGGGTGTGAGCGCAAGTAGTCGCGGAACAACAGGTGGTCGGATTCCCAGTCCGAGCCCACATTGCACACATGGACCTGCAGCACTCGCGGGCCACCCGGAAACGAGCGGAAGAACCGGTGGTAGTCGTCTCGGCTGCGGAGCTGGGCGCCGGCAGCTTCGATTTGTGGAACGTATTCGTCTTCTCGGGCGATGTCGGGGACGCTCACCTGGATGTCGATCCTGGGCTTGGCCGGAAGGCCCGGCACAGAAGTCGATCCGACGTGCTCGATTCGGAGAGCGAGGTCGCCCACCTCCGCCTTGATCTTGTCCCGCCAGAAGACGAATTTCTCGGGCCACGACGGGTCGTAGTCGACGACGTCCAATGAGTCGTGGCGCCTGGCGCTGCCCTCTGCGACGTTGAAACCCGGCCATATGACGCCAGCAACGGAGCGCCACAGTTCGAGCCGCTCCTCGGCCGGCAGCTCGTTTGGTAGCAGCCCTCGAGGTAAGGCGACGAGGGCGTAGAGATCGATCATGTTCGCGCGCTCACCCTCGACCTCGCGCAGGCGGATCCAGGCGTCACGCGGCAGAGCACCGTCGGCGATTCCGGCAGCCTTGAGGCGCTCGCCGAGCCTCATCGTCCGTGGCGGTATCCCCGGGGGTCGTGTCGGCGCGCCGCCCCTCGTTTCCACGGGAGCCAGCGTGCCACAGCGCTCGAGGCACACCCGTCCGATCAGTGCGTTCGCCGACTTCGAGGTCCGCCTTCTGCCAACGTATCATGACCCGAACGTAGTTATCGGACCTCGAACGAGGAACGGATCGGGGTGTGGGATGGACGTGGCCGAACGCGAGCTACAGGTGCGGAAGTTCGTCGAGGACGTCTGGAACGGCCGAAACTACCAAGCGGCTGCTGAGCTCTATGGCGAGGACTATGTCAACCCGTTCGGGACTGGTCCGTCCGCCAGAGTTGAACCCATCCGCCGATACCACGAGGCGTTCCCCGATTTGCATCTCGACGTGGAAGAGCTGATCGTGGCCGGTGACACGGTGGTGCTCAGGCTGACATTCCGCGGGACGGAGGCCGAGCCCTTCCGTTGCGTCCGACTACACTGTAGTCATGCCGCATCCAGTTTCGATCCGCTTCCGGAGTCAAGAGACCCTCGAGCGTCTGAAGAGCGAAGCCGCCGCCCGAAAGCTCTCGTCGTCAGCGCTCGCTGAGGAGCTGATTGAAGAGGGCCTCAGGTTGCGGCGCCACCCCCTCATCGTCTTTCGTGACGGCGCCACTGGCAGGCGTGCTGGGCTGCTCGGCAGTCCCGATGTCTGGGAGGTGGTCGCCGGCATGGTCGGCGGTGACGTCCCGGCTTCCGAGCGCGTTGCGAGGGCGGTTGATCTCTTCGGCCTTTCGTCCGAGGACGTCACGGCGGCCCTCGACTACTACGCGGCCTTCCCAGAGGAGATAAACGAGGAGATCGCTGCCAACGCTGCAGCTGCAGAGGAGGCCGAAGCTCTCTGGCGACGGCGTCAGCAGCTGCTTGCCGGATGAGGCTGCTCCTCGATGTTCACCACTCTCCGAGGGCGGCCGAGCAGCTGCGCAAAGCCGGCTACAACGCGCTCGCGGCGGCGGAAGACGCCAGGTTGGCTGCGTTGCCTGACGAGGATCTCCTCCGGGCTGCCACCGCCGACGATCGGGCACTGGTCACCGAGAACGTCAAGGACTTCGACCGTATCGTGCGAATCTGGGCCAGCACCGGTGAGCGTCATGGCGGCGTCATCTTCACTTCGCCGCGTCGGTTTCACCGTGCCCGGAGCAGCTACCCCCAAGACCTCGTTCGGGCACTCGAGAACCTCCTCGCCGAGCCGCCGGGCGAACAGCAGGACTGGGTCCTTAGGCTGAGCTGACCAAGACGCGGCGGACCTGGGACTCTCCGGCCGAGAGCCAACTTCGGATGTGGGAGGACGATCCGTCTCCGACTGCTCTCCGTGCTTGGCCTAGGCCCCCCGAGTCCACGACGATCGTCTCGCTGGCTCGCTGGCTCGCCCAAGTCAAGAGAAGGCGGCGACAGGTCACCGAGCTGAAGGCAACCGCCGATGGCTTCCGATCCTTCGGTCTTCCGGTGGCTAGGCCCGTTCCGGCGCGACGAGCTCGATCCGTTCCTCGAACACCGACCCGCCTTCCAACATGCGATGGACCGGACACTTGCCGGCGACGACGTGCAACCTATCGATCTGCTCCTGCGTGCAGTCCGCCGGAAGCCGCAGCACGATCTTGAACGTTGCAGGGGAACCGGGTTGCGGCGTCTCGTACTCGCACTCGACCTCGAGCTCGCCGAGGTCCCAGCCCTTGCGGTCGGCGTACATCTCCAGCGTTATGGCGGTACAGGATGCGATGCTCCCGGCCAACAGTTCCTGTGGGCTTGGACCCTGGTCGCTGCCACCGTGATCGGTGGGCTCGTCAACCGTCAGCTCATGGTGGCGGATCGCGATCCGATGGGTGAAGCCCCCTTTGCGCCGTGCGGTCGCTTTCATCGCACCATCCTTGTGCCGTCCTGACGTTCGCCCTCGGAGCGAGTCTACGTTGCAACCGATCCGGCGCTAGGCCAGGTCGACCGCTGCTGCGGTCTTGAGAAGCCACTCGACGTCGACCTCCTCTCCGCCGACGCTGCCCGTGTCCCAGGGCTCGCTGACAAGAAGTGTGTGCAACGTCGGTCCTGGAACCCGCTCGAGGTGGCTCTGCAGGGTCGAATCATCCGGCAAGCCGGCGAGGCGTGGTTCCAGACGGCGCCGAATCTGCCGCAAGCGTTGCATCATCGCCTCAAGGTCGGCGTCCCTGTCGTATGCACCTTGGTCACCCTCAGCGATCCCGAGGGCGATCTGGTCCTTGATGGCCCGAACGTTCCCAGCCGCGTCGGTGGTGACCATCTGCCGCCACGCCCGGCTCTTGTGCCGGTATTGCAGCATCGCCATCACGGCTTCGTGTCGAAGAAAGTCAGCGTCTCGCAGTCCGGCTTCCCTCCAAGTGGAAGCCAGACATCGAGACAGCGAGATGACCGAAGCGAGGCCGCTGTTGAGCCCGCGCCCGGGCCAGAAGTGAATCGCATTTGCCGCATCGCCGAGCAGGAACCCGAACGTGCCGGGAGTCGTGGCAGTCCTGGGAAACAACGGCGTCGTGAAACGGGCCCGCTGCACCATGTCCAGTCGGAATCCCGTCACCGCCGTCAGGTTCGCCGGCGGAATCCCGAAGAGCTCCAGTCCCTCCTGCACCCGCTGCCAGAGCGGCGAACCCTTCAACAGCGCCGGCAGGAAGATGGCCTTATGTCCTGCACAGTAGAACTCCCGGTCTCCTCGCAGCTCCAGAAGGCATGGCTCTGCCTGGATACAGGGCGTGAAGACCCGCTGGAGCGGGTCGATCCCCACCGCCTCCTGCGTCTCTTGATCGGTCAACCGCATGTTGAGAAAGCCGTCCCCGCGCAACGAGTTCAGAAGGAAGCGGTTCTGGGCCACAGTCAGCAGCACCGACATCGGGTCGGGAAGCTCAGACTTCACCCGCAGGCCCAGAACCATGTCCTGCACGTGCTTGCCGTCGAGCGCGTACATCGACGGGTCCCCGACCCCGAACCTGTCGGCGAAGTGTTCCAGGGTACGCGACCGGCTGCCCTCGCAGATCGCCAGCACGTGCCTCGTGGCGATGTCGTCTCTTGTGTCGGCCGGATCGAAGACCTCCGGGATGAGATGGATGCGCTCGGACTTCTCGTTCGCGAGGGCGAGCAACTGATCCTCGACGTAGGAAATGCGGATATTGCGCGGGCCGAGGTCCTCGATCGAGTCGGGACCCGCCGGCCACATCTCCGAGTAGTTCCCCGGGCTGAACAGTCGTTCCTGCACCCCGAGGGGAAGCCTCAGGTACTGGCGGCTCTGAATGGTCACGACCTGCTGGCGGCGCACATTGCCCTGCTCGGGAGTCTTCCAAACCACCTGACCACCCGCACGGGTCCATCGGCCGTCGTAGATCGTGACGTCGACGCGCGACCCCAGGAGGTCCTCCAAGAGCAGAGCGAAGCTCAGGCCGACCGGCCCGCCCCCTGTGACGATCGCGCGCAACGTCTGCGCCGAGGCAAGCATGGTGGGAGGTTCCAGCGCTGCGACGTCCGCCCCCGAGGTGTCGAAGCGGAACATGTCGTCGCCCATGGCGATCTGGTCCCCCGACTGCAGTCGGTGAACGGTGACGCGACGTCCGTTGACCCAGGTTCCATTGCTGCTGCCGCGGTCCTCCAGAACGAAGGCGTCGTCCTCCTGCCGAAGCTCGGCATGGACGCGCGACGCGCTCTCGCCGTGCAGGACCACGGCGTTCTCGTCGCTGCGACCGAACGTGATCGGCTCTCCGCCCAGCAGCGTGAACCGCTTCCCCTTGAAGGAGCCTTGAACCCCGACAACCGTGCCCTTTAGCATCGCTCGCCTCGGCTCGAACTCGACGGCATAGAAACCCGAAGCGTAACCCGGCCGCATCACAGCTGGAGGTGCAAAATGGGGATTCATGGCGACGGCGGCGGTAGTCGGCTGCGTCCCTGCAACGCCGGAGCGGGTTTCGCCGAGAACGCCCGGTGGGCGGTCAGGTTCTCCGGCTACAGTGCCGCCCACTGACCATCGGCACCTGTCCGCGGGGGATCGCCATGATGGAGGACGAGGAACCATTTCGTCAGCACGGGCAACGGGGCGACCTCACCTCGAAGCTCATCGAGACGGACGTCTGGGACGACGGGATGCTCGAGGCTGCCGGCATCCCGGTGGAGGACAGCCCCATCGTGTCCGTCGGCGGCGGCATCGGCTCGTTCGTGCTCTACGACTTCCTGCGCGTCTGGGGCGTGCCGGCCGCGTCCGTCAAAGTGCTGACGGTCCTCGACTATCCCTGGCAGACCTATGAGTACCTCACGCGTAACTCGCAGATCCCCGCCGGCGAGCGACTGCGCTCGGACTCCTCCTCGATGCCGAACAACCTTTGGGGCTTCCCGAGCTACGCCGTGCAGGAGGCCTTCGAGGAGAAATCCTTCGCCTCGCTCTGGAACGTCTTCGCTGAGCCGATCTTTTGCGACTACTGGACTCCGAAAGCCGGGATGGTCTTCCGGGGCCTACAGAAGGAAGCGGACCGGATTGGGTACTGGCCCTCCGTCATCAGCGGGCAGGTGCGTATGGTCAGGCGGCGCCAGGGTGGCGGTTACTTCACGATCCTCACGCCGCCGGCGGGCTCTTCGGCCACTCGGCGGGTGGCGTTCCGTAGCCGTATCGTCCATGTAGCGGTGGGCTACCCGGGCCTCAGGTTCCTACGGGACTTACAGGAGTACAGGGAGAAGTACAACGACCGCGAGCACGTCGTCAACGCCTACGAGCCACACGAGCACGTCTACGCCGAGCTCCGGCGCCGGAGCGGAGTCGTCGTCGTGCGCGGCGGCGGGATCGTCGCTTCCCGAATCCTCCAACGGCTCATCGACGACCGCGATCACCACGGCGCAAGGACCACGATCATCCACCTCCTTCGGACGTTCGTCTCCGGCCCGCACGGGCCGAACCTGTTCAATCGCCGCCGCGGGGGCGACGGTTGGGCCTACCAAGGGTTCAACTACCCGAAGAGCGTTTGGGGCGGCGAGCTTTGGGCGAGGTTCCGCAAGCTCGAAGGTGACGACCGTCTCGCGCTCTACAAGACCATCGGGGGCACGAATACGGCTCGCCGGAAGAGCTGGATGCAGCAGCAGGCCCGAGGCCGGAGGGAGGGCTGGTACCGCACGCTCGCCGGCAACGTGCTCGAGGTGATGCCCGGTGGGGACGGCAAGGTCGTGACGGCCATCCACCTGGCGTCCCAGCAGGGGGACGCCGCCACGTTGCAGGTTGCCGCCGACTTCGTCATCGACTGCACGGGTCTAGAGGCCGACATCAGCGAGCATCGGGTTCTCGCCGACCTCCTGCAGCACTCCGGAGCCGGCCGCAACGTGCTCGACCGGCTCGACGTCGAGCGCACATTCGAGGTCCGCGGAACGAGGTCGGGCGATGGTCGAATGTACGCCTCGGGTGCCGCCACGCTCGGGGGCTATTTTCCCGGTGTCGACACTTTCCTCGGTCTGCAGCTGGCTGCGCGCGAGATCGCCGACGACCTCGCCAGCATCGACATGGCCCCCAGACTGGGGTCGACCGCCTCGATTCGCCAGTGGTACCGATGGATGCGCGGAACTCCGTTGCCATGAAGGGGGGCTGACGTGCTTCCCACGTTGTCTGGGCGGATCGAGACCCGCCTTTTCCTCCTCGCGCTCATCGGCATCCCCTGGACCGCCCTCATCTCGGTCGTCGGCCCGACCGCGTCCGGCTCCCACCTGGCCTCCGTCTTCGAGACGACCTACTGGGTGCTGGCCGAAGTGGCGATCGTCGGCTCCGTATTCTGGTCGCCCCTTTTTCACTTCCTCATGCAGTTCCGCTGGGAGAAGGACTGGCCGATCATGTTCAGCCTCCTGCAGGGGATCCCGGAAGGCGTGCTCGCCTACGTGCTGCTCCACACAGTGGGCCCGATGCCGCATCCCCCCGCCGCCACGACGGCCACTTTCTTACTCGAGTTCGTACCCCTGTGGGTCATGGGCTGGCTGACCGCCATCGGGCCGATGCGGGTCCTCGTGCCGAGATGGCGTTACCGAGGCGGGCGCATCGTGTGAGCGCTCACAACCGGCAGCGGCAGCCTGCTGCAACCGGGGCCTTCGGAGCACCCACCTGTTCCCAGCGACGGCTCGCACGTCGACCACCGTCTCCTACGATGAGACGCGGCGCTTCGGACCCGCCAAGTCGGCAGCGTCGCCGGCGGCGTTACGAGCAAATCCGTGGGGGCCGAATCATGAACCGCGTTGCCGATTACGAGCTGCCGGGGAGCATGTCGGCCGATGCGCGCGACTACCTCTTTACCGTACCGGCCCTGAGCTGGGACGAGAAGTGACGGCCGTCGCCGACGCAGCCCTCATCGCCCGCACGCCGGCACGGGTTCCGACGGAGCGTCCGCACGCCGCCCTTGAGCTCGCCGCCGACATCGCTTCCCTCCAGGGACAAGCGTGAACGCACGGCGCCGGGTCGAGGTGCTCGGTGGCATGGGCACAGTCCACCGAGAAGCGGGTCTCGTGTGCTGGTTCGCCCCGGGCTTTTCACCCGAACTGGCAGCCGCTGTACTCGATGCCGCTCGCTCCGCCGGGGCCGGTGACGTCGGTCAGCTGGCTCTCCGGCTGGAGGCCGCGCAGCCCGGCTCGCCCGCCGCCTTCTGTGTGATTCGCGAGGAGCCGAGCTCGCTGACGATCGCCCTCCAGGGCCGCGTCGTCGTGAGCGAGGACGGCGCCGAACGGCTGCGCGGGTCGGAGGGAGGCGGGATCGTTCGAGCCGACGTCGCGATCGAGACGAGCCTCACGGTTCGCGGAGGCGCGGACCCTCACCAGGTCGACCGGCCCGGTTGCATCGCCTTCGACCTGCGCGACGGCACGGTGCCGGGAGGGGGCGTCACGTTCTGGGCCTCGCCACCCAAGGTCGTGACGGAAGCCGCCGTCCTCGACGAGCATGTCGTGCTCTTCGACCTTTCGAGGCGGCCGACTCCGAGCGGGCCCCTCCCGATTGCCTCCGCGCCGATCGCGCTGGACCTCGAGGAGTCCGAGAAGGTGTCAGCGCCTTCGGACCCGTCCGAGCGCCCACCACCTCCCGGCGACTTGGAGCCCACGAAGCTGGTGATCAGGGAATCGGCGGCGGCGTCAGCTGAGGAGGTCGGAAGCGCCGGAACAGGCCCTGGTACTCCTTCGGCCGGGATCGCGCCAACACCGGCGCCGCTTCGGGCTCTGATCGTGCGTGGCGTGAACTGCGCTCGCGGCCACTTCAACAACCCGCGGGCGCTCTACTGTGGCATCTGCGGGCTCGCCATGGTGCAGAACTCGGTCGTCATCGTCGAGGGCCCCAGACCACCCTTGGGAGTGCTACTGGGCGACGACGGAAACGCCTACAGCCTGGATGGCGACTACGTGCTCGGACGACAGCCCGAGTTGGCCGAGGACGTCGCCTCCGGGCGGGCGCGACCGCTCAAGGTGCCGGACGAGATGGGCAGGGTCTCCCGGGTGCACGCCCGGGTGGCGCTGCGCGACTGGGAGGTGGTCGTGACCGACCTCGGCTCCCATAACGGAACTCAACTGTGCAACCCGGGGGACAAAGGTTGGCGGAGGTTGCGAGGCAACGAGTCGCAGACACTTCACCCCGGTGGGCGCCTTGTGGTCGGGCAGAGCACCTTCGAGTTCCAGAGCATCCAGCGGCAATGACCCGAGCGTCGAACGGGCCGGGGCCGTCAGGTAATCGCCGACGCGACACCGTGGTGCTCGTGTCGGCGGCACCGACGCTTCTTGGCGGGACCCTGACACTTGACAAGGCCGACCGTTAGGAGCTCGGAACGGGGAAGAGTGGCGTCGGCTGAACCAGGCACTCGAGGCGTTCGTCCTTGTTGAAACGACCGCCGATCACGTCCGGCGCGCACTTCAGGTCCAGCGACTCCTCGCCGAACGGAGCCAGCGTGGGCGAAAGATCCCCGACCTCCTTGTGGCTGCTGCGGCGGAGGAGCAGGGTCTCATCGTCCTGCACTACGCCGCCGACTTCGACACCATCTCGAAGGTGACGGGCCAGACGGTCCAATGGGTGGTTCCCGCAGGAAGCGTCGACTTGGCGGGAAAAGTCAGGTCCCCCTAGCTCGAGTGCGCGATCCTCGCCCGCACGCTGGGGTACACCGCTACTGGCATGCGGTCAAGTGCCGCAGCGATCAGCCGCTCGAAGAAGGTCGACGGCGAGAGATCGGACGGGACCTTCTCGCTCAGGAGGCGGACTGCTTCAGGCGACGGCGCGGGCGCGTCGCGCTCGGCCGCATCTTCCGTCAGGTCTTCTTCGTCGTCCTCGTCGGTCTGTATTGGAACTAGCGCGGGAGCCTCTTCCGGACCTCGCGCCTCCTCGTCCGTATCATCCTCGTCAACGTGGGCTCCCTCGATGATAAGCAGGCAGGCACACTCGTAGACGTCCGGCTCACGAACCAGTTTTCGAAGCATGTCGATTGCGAAGTCGAGTCCTACCTCTGGGATGTCGGCCCCGACGAGGTACAGGAAACCGAGTGCGGCGAGGGGGTGCCGACCTCGAAGGTTCTTTGCATCGCCATACCCCTCCTCGAACCGGTTGCGCAAGTTCTTCTGGTAACTCGACAGCATCGTCTTCGTCGAGATCAGCAACTCCACGCCGGCAGCCCAAGAGGCTACGACGACATCGGCCTGCTTCGAGTACGCCGAGCCGAGAACGTGCGCTTCTGCAGGAAGCGCCTTCCTTGCCTTCGAGTGGGTCAGGCGCTCCTCCACGTCTGCCCGGAGCTTCTTCGTCAGCGCTCCGCCTTCTACGAAGTTGCGTACGTCTCGAGGCAGGACACGTGGCTTGCTCCTTCGGGGCCACACCTCATCGGGATCGAATCCAGCCCTCCTAAGTTCCTCTGCCGCCCAAACATCTGCCGCTGCTGCGACGATGCCGGATTGCTGTGGGGTGCCGGCTGCGACGGTCAGGAGTGTCGTGAGGAGATCAAGATCCGGGCGGTAGGAGCCGTCGGCTTGCCAAGGGTTAACCCATGGTTCAACCGGCAGGTAGCGATCGAAGCGATCAAGCTTCGCTTCCTTGTTCGAGGCCATGGAACTCCTACTTCGGGCGGCTGACGACTAGTCGGGCAATGATCACAATTTCAGGTCAAGGGTGGAAAGGCCGAACAACCCTGCGGCCACGCCCGTAGCTCGCTCATGATCACGCTCCCGGAACGCGCCAGCCAGCGAGCGTGCGATTGGTCGACTGATCGACTGAAGTTCGGGCACTCGGATGCGTCGCAGGTACTGCGCCTGAAATCGGAAGGTGCCCCCGCGCATTCGGACGCAGTAGGCGCCGACAAAGAATTGCGCAGCCGGTGGTCGACGCGGTCGATCGTACGGTACCAAGAGGTCGGGCGCTGCTTGGCGATGTGCCGTGCCCGAAGCCGCTGGCCGTGCTCGTGGAGGTACTCAGCGAGCTGCGGGAACCGCTCCAGCTCGACCAGGCCCTTGCCGTTCCAGGGATTGACAAGGAATCGACCGGACCATTCGACGGAGCCAGTGATGGTGTCCCGCGCTTGCAGGAGTGGGAGAAGCCGATCCTCCTCGACCAAACTCGAGTCGGTAGTGATGAAGACCTCGTCACACCCGGTTGCAACACCGATTCCGACGCGCGTTCCCGTCGCGGCGTCCTGGAGCCGAGGGAAGCGCGCCTCCAAGTCGGCGATGAGAGCAAGTTGACGAGGCGATCCTGCAGGCCACAGATCTCGTCCTGCGAAGCCGCCGTCGACGCGCGCGGCCTCATACGACGGGTTGGTGACGCTCATGCTTCGTCCCCTACGTGCCCACGCGGCGAGACGTGGTACGTCCCGCTCGCCGAAACGGCCGTTGGCCCCGACGATGACGACCTTGCGCTGGGGCTCGTTCCGAAGCACGACGATGGCCGGATACGCCGACACGTCATTCTCGAAGGCGTCGACGTCGTGCATCGAGATGACGGTTTCGACCGCGTATGACGACGCGATGAGCTCTCGGAGGTCGGCGCCGTATTGGTTGCGCATCCATCGGTCCGCGCAGATGAACGAGAGCGCGCCGCCCGACTTGAGCAGGTCGAGGCCCCGCTCGATGAAGCCGACATAGATGTCGGCACGCCCGCGCATCGTTGTGCAGGCTCGGCGGTAGGCGCCCATGGTGGTCCGGGGCACGTTCTCGAGTCGGATATAGGGTGGGTTGCCAACGACGTAGTCCGCACTTGCCGGCTCGTACGGCTGGAGTAGGAAGTCTCCTGTGATTACCCACTCCGTCACGAGCTGTGCCGCCTTCTCTCGCGGCAGTCCGTGGCACATCAGCACTTCCGCCACTGCCTTGCGAGCCCGTTCGGCGTTCGCTTCGAGGAGATCAAACGCTCGCACGGCAGCACCCAGTTCACGAAGATCTCGGCCGTGGTCGGTGCTCGACGCGATCAAGCGTCGGACGAGCGGAACGAGGAAGGCGCCGGTCCCACAGGATGGCTCGACCGCGACCTGGGCACCGAGGTCTTTGTCGGGCGTGTAACCGACGAGGTCGAGAATGAGATCGACCACCCATCTCCGGGTGAAGACTTCGCCGTAGTCGGCACCTGGATCAGGTGCGAGATCAGCTGGGGACATTGGATCCTCGAGCAGCTCGAGCTGTCGGGCATGCGGCATGTGTTCCACCTGTCACGAACATGCGTTCGATACTAGGGTGCCTCGATGCCATCTCGGACAGATCGCTCACGATCCAACCGTACGGCGCAACCGACCGGCGCGGAGGGACCCTCCGGACACGAGACGTAGCGAGCTGTCAGAGCGGCTTGTCAGCCCGTGTTGCTGCTCGAAAGCTCGGCCGAGCTGGACCCGGCCGCCACCCGCTCGAAACGGGTGTGGGCGTCGAGATCACACGCTACCCAGAGGGTGTAACAAGAACGGGACGGGCCGCGAAGCGCCCCCCGCCAGTCGCTTCGACCGAGCATCCGTGTCCCGGTCGCTTTCGGAGAGGCAAGATGACGAGGAGTGCCGCCACGCTCCTTCGAGCCCTTCTCCCTGTTCAGAAGCGGGTGATCCTCGATCGTCGTGGCGATCGCGACGAACGGCGTCGGGCGCGCGCGACTATCCCCTCGGAGTGATATCCTTACTGCGAGCCATGAGTAAGGAGAATGCGGATGGACGCGGCAGCAAAGGTCACGACGAAGGGCCAGGTGACAGTTCCGAAGGTCGTTCGTGATGCACTCGGGATCAAGGAAGGAGACGAAATCCTGTTTCGCGTCGAAGGCAATCGGGCCGTCTTGGCACGGACGCCGGACTTCTTGGAGCTGGCTAGCAGCATCCAAGTGCCGGGGACCAAGCGCAACGTGGCGTGGGACGACATCATCCGGAGGACGAGAACGGCGCGGACCTCAGCGCGTCGGTGAGTGCCTTCGTCGACACGAACTTACTGGTCCGCCATCTAACGGGTGATCCTCCCGCCATGTCGGCGCGGGCGACGGCATACCTCGCGTCCGAGAACGAGCTCTTCCTCACCGATCTCGTGGTCGCTGAGACGGTGTATGTCCTCGAGTCGTTCTACGAGGCGCCCCGCCACAAGGTTGCCGAGGCCGTACGGTCGTTGATCGCGTTCGATTCCGTGGTGTGCGTCGACCCCGCTCTGCTGTTGCGTTCAGTCGAGGTGTACGAGACCGACCGAATGGACTTCGCAGAGGCATATCTGGTCGCATGCGCTGAGAGCACGGGCGTAGCGCAGATCGCCTCCTTCGATCGCTCCCTCGATCGAGTCCAAACGGTGAGGCGCGTCGAGCCGCCGAAGGCCTGAGAACCTCGACCGCACAAGTAAGTTCTCGGGGCTGTGAATCGCTGTTTGACTGGCAAACCGCGAGTACGCCCGAAACCTGATTCTGGAACATATGATCCCTGCTCAGAAGCGGTGTCGGAGGGCCGATGTCGCGGATCTGCGACTGGGTCTGACCAGCAGGAGAGCCGGAGGCTCCCCTCCCGAGCCGCCCCTCCCTAGGCGCTATGCCAGGATGCGGCGGAGGACGACAGCGAAGTCCTTGGCGTCGGTGGCAAAACCGACGTGCCCTCCGGGGAGGTCGATGACCTGCGTGCCGAGGCGTTGGGCAAGCGCGATAGCCGTCCGATTGGCGAACTGGTCCTTGGAGGTGGTCCCCCCGGCGACCACGATCCGGACCGCCGCGCCCTGCTGAGCGGCGAAGTCCAGCCGGTAGAACGTGATGGGCAGCAGGCCGTGACGAAAGAAGCGCTCGCTCGTCGCCACCGCCTCGGCCGACGGTGGCTGCAGCGCGGCGTCGTTATTCGGGAGGCCCATGTTGATGCCGGTAAAGGTGGAGAACCTCTGCCACGCGGCGCGGTCACCGCGTTCGCGGTAGGTGTCGTAGATGTCCTCCATCTTGGCGCGCGCCTCCTCGGCCTCCAACAGGAGCAGGGCGAGCGGAGGCTCGTGGGCGACGAGGGCTCGCACGTGGCCGGGGTAGTGGGCGACCAAGGCGAGTCCCGTGACGGCGCCACCGCTGCTGCCGAACACGTAGGCGGGCTCATCGCCCACGGCCTCTAGCACCCGGCGTACGTCGTCGGCGAGGAGGTCCGGCTCGGCATCCTGATCGGGGTCGTCAATCGTGCTGCGGGCGAAGCCTCGGGGGTCGTACGTCACGACGGTGTAGTCCTCGGCAAGCAATGGCGCGATGGCGGCAAATCCCGCAGCACCCATCGGGTGCCCTACCAACATGAGGACAGGGCCAGAGCCCTGTACCTCGTAGTGCAGCCGCGCTCCCGGAACATTCAGGAAGTGACTCGTAGGCGACGACATACTCCTGCCACTCCTCGGTCCGGGATCGGGACGGGCACGAAACGGCGCAAAGGCTACGCCTTGATCGCCAAGAGTGTGCGCCAGGCGAGCCATCGCCGCCAGCTCACGCCAGCTGCATCAAGCTTGCTGCGCACGATCCAGCCGCTTGTCAGCCACGGGCCCGAACATCGGGCGTTCCTCGGCCGTGAAGACGTCGATCGATGACTCGCCGAGCGGAGGAATCGCTTCCATCGGCCACATCTTGTCCTGCGCAGGCGTACACCGTCATTAGTCTTCCGAGCCGTCCCTAGAGCGAGATACCCAGAGGGGATCGACCCTCGACTGCCAAGCCATAGCGCACCGGAAGGCGCCGAGTCCCGCGGAGAAGGGGGCGAGGCACGTCGGGGACTTGCTGTCGCAGGGAGGTCAGTCCACTCCGATCGAGACGACCTCTAGCCCGTGTATCCCCGCCAGGTCCTGAGCGTTCGCCGTGTACAAAGGGAGTCCTCTCGCCATCGCCGTCGCCGCGATCATGGCGTCGAACGAGCGCGCCTTACCCTTGCGGCCGGCACTTCGGAGTTCCGCAGCCACCCGACCAAGCGCCCGCGCCGCAGCGGCGTCGAAGGGCAGTGGATCAAAGCTTGCCTCCGCCAGCTGGAGCCGAGCCTGACGAGAAGCCCGTTCGCTCTCGTCATCAGTGACGAGCGGACCGACGGACAGCTCGGCCAATGTGACGGCCGTGATCAACGGTTGTTCCGGCAGATCGCTGTCCTGTTCCAGTTGATCGAGCAGGATCACCACGGACGTATCGAGCACACCTTGTCCCGGCCGCATCAGAGGCTCGAATCGATCACAGCGTCGATGTCGCGGCGAAAAGTGGCTGGATTCATCCGAGGTAGCGAACGGAATCGCTCGAGAACCACCGGGAGCGTGAGACGCGCGTGTTCGAGCGGGCGAAGCTCAGCGACGGGACGACCGTCGCGCGTGATGCAAACAGCTTCGCCGTGCTCAACACGCTCTACGACCTCTCCCCCATGATTTCGGAGTTCGCGGATCGATACGTTGTCCATCGCTGTACCGTATCACAGGTGATACACAGACAGTTACTTCGTAGCGTGCCGAGGGCTGTTCCCGTCGCGCCACGTGAAACGACAGGTCCTGCAGCCCGCTGATCGCGAGCTGCACGCACGACGAGGGTTCCTCGATCGGGCTCGCCATCGTCGGCCGCACGGCATCTCGAAACCCTTCGCCGTCGTCGAGCCGTTCGAATGTGCCTACGCCTCTGATCGGTGCGGAGTGCGACGTCCGCCTCTCATCCAGCGGATCCATCGCGGGCGGCGGGCATGTCAGATCCGAGTTGCCCAGTAGCGGTTGAGTCGCTCGACAGCCTCTACCTTGGTCATCCGAGCGACTTGCTCCTCGCCGAGTCCTACCCGGTTGATGAGGAGATGCACGAGGTCTGCCGGTAAGGACTCGGCGTCCCGAGGCGGATGACCGCGGTTGGGTGGCGTGCCGTCGGTGACGCAGGCCCAGAACTCTGACTCTTTTACCTGTAACTGGTCTCGCAGGATGTAGGCCCAGAGGCCAGGGCCGTAGTCGGTCCGGTCAGGCGGGTGCGACACCCGTGTGCGCAGCATTCGGCCATCGGGAAGTCCGAGCTCGTAGGTGACGTGATGCCCGCCCTTGCGACCGCTGGCGTCGCGGACCTGCTGCCAGCGCTCTACTTGGCAGAACTTGTCGTGGTCGGCCCGGGTCGGCGTCGGCCACCGCTCACGCCGGCGCGCCGGCAAGCCACTCTCCGAGCTGCTCGTCGTCGCTCAACGCGACCAGCTGCACGAGTGCCCAGTTGTCCCTATGGTTCGGGGCGTCGAGGAGATGGTCCAACCAGTCCTCGGCGTACTCTCGGAGGGCGTCAATCATCTCCTCGAGGGCATCCGCGAAGCTGACGCCGTCTGCCGCCACCGGTACGCCCGGGATGAACACAGCCCATCCGCCTGCTTCTGACACCACCTCGGCCTTCGGGCAGAGCTGGCCCAGGAGCCGACGCAGCCGATCGGCGTCGACGACTGCGGCCGTCGTGCGGTCGCGTCTCACGACGACGGGCCGGCCGCGAGCGGCGGCGTCAAGAAGGTCCTTGAAGTGGCCCCGCGCCTCGCTGTAGCTCTCGTAGTTGACGACTGCGATGTGACAGTGTCCCATGAGTACCTCACGTACGTCAAGTACGTCACCGCCCAGCAGTGACGCCGCCCTGAGAGGGTGCGCGGATGGCGGCCCTACAGACCTGCCGAATCGGCACTCCTGTGAGCCTCGTCAGCTCAACCGGTGAACGTGTCGTTATGAGCGCCACTGGCGGGACGTTGCGTAGTGCAGGACCTCGATCCGATCGGGCTGCCGTCAGTGAACGGAGTCAGCCGCGAGCGAGGAGTTCGTCAAGAATCTCGCCTTCGCGGTGGAAGATTGCCAAGTGCCCCTCGTCGTCACCGAAGAGCCGCAGTTGTGCATGGGGAATATGTTCGAGCAGTCGTTGTGCGGCGGTGAGCGGCACATTGGCGTCGGAGCCGGCGTGCCACCAGGTCAGCGATGTCCGAACGGCAGCCAGGTCAACGTCTCGCCAGTCTCCATACAAGGCGAGTGCTTCGTCGAACCACCCGTCGATCCCCTGCCGCAACGCCTCCTCGATAGAGACCGTCAGGGACTCCTGCCAGCCCGGGTCGTCCATGACCACGCGATCGGACTCGGGTGCCTTATCCATAACCGCCCGGAAGGCGGCCAGCGGGTCGGCCAGAAGCGCCCCGCGCGCCTCGGTCATTAGCCGCCGGATGCCAGCCAAGTCGCCGGCCCGATGAAGGCGGTGCGCTTGGCGGTTCTGTCCGATCTCCCGATCCTCCTCCTCTTCGGTCGTCGGAGCCGCCCCGACCAGGATCGTCATTGCCCGCACCCGTGAGGGGTGACGGGCGGCGAACGCCAACTCGTGCGGGGCACTCCCGCTGCCGCCAGCGACGTGCACTGACTCAAGCCCGAGCTGGTCGAGGATCGCTGCGCAGTCATCGGCGGGCTCAGCAAAGCCGCGCCCGGGTAGTCGGGTTGAGGCTCCGAAGCCCGGTCTTTCGGTCGTGATCATCAACAGGTTGCGCGCCTGCCATAGCGTCCGGTCGGCCCGCACGCTGTAACGGCAGCCCGGCGTACCGGGTAGACGTAGCACCGGCACCCCGTCGCTCTGCCCCCACTCACTCCAGGCCACCGTGCGTCCGTCTGGTCGCTGCAGTCGGCCCTCACGCACCCCGTCCAACAGTCCAGCCACGCCCGTAGCGTTGCACAACCCGTGGAGATCAGTCGAAGGGTGGTCCGACCCAAATGCAAGCGGAGCACGGTCATCGCTCCCGTCGCCGCCGAAGGTCATGAGGCGCAGACACGACCTGTAGCTCCTGGACTATCTGCCTGCGACGCCGACGGCTCGCTGCATTGAGCGCCAGACAGATTGGGCGGCGCATATCTACCCATCTGGAGGTATGGCGCTCGCATCCTTCGCGGGTCACGGGGCGCACCGAGCGAGACGGATACGGAGCGTTCGCCGGCTTGCCTATCCGCGCGGCCTCTTGGTCCACCATGCCGCACGCGCCCCTCTTGGCAACGCCCGCTCCGGGTTGCAATTCGGGTTGCAAACCCTCAGGCCTGCGCCTGAGCGCTACACCCTCGTTGAGCTATCTTCCCAACTCAGAAGCGGTGTCGGAGGACCGACTTCTCGGATCTGCGAGCGGGCGTGAACAGCACTTCAGGGCCCCGTTCCATTCGCGCTCCGCCAGACCTTGTCAGGTTGGGCGGACCTTGCCGAGGGCCAGGTCGAATGCCTCGTCGAAACTGAGCGCGCCACCGGCAGCGAACTCACGCTCGAACTCGTCCCCGCCAAGGATCTGTCGGACGCGAGCGAGGCTGTCGACAAGCGTCTGCCGCTCACGTGAACTCAACAGGTCGTCACTGCTGTCGGGCGAAGCGTCCCGGAGGTTGGCCTCGATGGCCTCGTAGGCGCCTGCCAGCCGGGCCGCCCGGAGGTAGTCGCCGTCACCACGACATCTGCACGATCACATCCCTTCGAGTGAACAACCGCCGCTCCGGCGTGGCGTGCACGACGCCCACTACCTGCGTGGCTGTCGGCGTTAGCAACAATGGCAACAACGCGGTGTCGGAGGCCTGGAACGGGACGGCGTGTACGGTTGAATCATCCATGGCGCCCGCGGGCACGCGGGATGATCTCGCGAGCATCATGTGTGTCCCACGCACCGGCACGGCTGCCGGCTCGTCTCACACGACCGGCGGCAGGAATCTGGGAGCTGTCTGGAACGGCGCCAGTTGGAGGCTCGAGAAGACCCCGTACTGAGCTAAAGGAAGGAATGGCGATTGCGAGAGAGCACCGGCGGAGGGGACTGGCCCTTAGTCGGCAGAAGCGAGGAGCTCGACCTTCTCCGCGGCTTCCGCTCCGGAGCGCGCGGCTCGAGTGCGTTCATCACCGGACCCGCCGGCGTGGGCAAGTCGCGGATCGCGCGAGAAGCCCTGGCCGAGCCTCCAAGGAGATCGCCGAGCGGCTGTACCTCTCGACGCGAACGGTCGAGAGCCACCTCCATCACGTCTATGTGAAGCTCGGAACGCTCAGTCCTTGTTAGGCCCTAGTTTATCGACCTTGACAAACCTTTACAGAGCATGTTAATCCTTGTTCAGGTTGTTAAGGAGGAAGTGTGGATCCCCGGGACAACCCCTACACCCCCAACGCCGGCGCCCAGCCGCCCGCCCTCACGGGTCGGGAGAATGAGCTAACCAACTTCGATGTCCTCCTCGCCCGACTGGAGCGCGGCGCCACTGAGCAGTCGATGATCATTACCGGCTTGCGCGGAGTCGGCAAGACGGTATTGCTAGGCGCATTTCGCTCGAAGGCAGAAGCCCGGCACTGGGCAACCGTCGAGGCCGAGATCACGAAGAACTCCGAGTTCGGGGCAAATGTAGGTCAGCTGGCGCGCCGAGCCCTGCTCCAAATCGCGCCGCGTGCCCGCTGGGAAGATCGCGCCCGGCGTGCTGCAGCGGTGCTCAAGTCATTTAGCCTCACCTTGCGTCCGGACGGCTCCCTGATCGCTGGGCTCGACTTCGACGCCGCAGAGGGATTCGGCGATAGCGGAGACTTCGCCGAGGACCTCACGGATCTATTTGTCGCCCTGGGAGAGGCGGCTCGCGCGCACAGCACCGGCGTGGTCTTCCTCTTTGACGAGGTGCAATTCCTCGGGGTCACCCAGCTCGAGGCATTGATCGCTGCGCTGCACAAGACGGTTCAGCGCAACCTGCCGATCACCCTCGTCGCCGCGGGACTGCCCCAGATCCCCAGGCTCGCCGGAGAGGCCAAGTCCTACGCTGAGCGCCTCTTCAAGTTCCCTGCGATCGGCAAGCTAGCAATCCCTGATGCCACTGCCGCCCTTGTTGCGCCGGCTGAGGCTTTGGGCGTCGTCTACACCGAGGAGGCCGTGGAGACCATCGTCCGCTACACCGAGGGATATCCCTACTTCCTCCAGGAATACGGCAAGATCGTCTGGGACCAGGTCGCCGCCTCACCGATCACCGAGCAGGACGTGACCGGAGCTCAGCCACTCGTCGAGGAGAAGCTTGACGGCAGCTTCTTTCGAGTGCGAGCCGAGCGCACGACCGAATTGGAGCTTGCGTACCTCCGGGCTATGGCCGAGCTCGGGCCAGATCCGCACACGGCCGCGAATGTGGCAACTGTGCTGGGCAGAACCTCTGAACAACTGGCCCCTATCCGGTCCCGATTGGTCGAAAAGGGGCTGCTCTACACACCCGGCTATGGGCTGGCCGCCTTCACAGTCCCGCAGTTTGACCGGTACATGACTCGCAACCACCCGCTGAGCCTGACTCCATCTAAGAAGCGACGACCACGTCCGAGCGGATAGTTGTGCGAGGTCACGAATCCGAGGGGCCGGGATTCGCTTGATTCTCGCAGCGCGATAACCCGACCGGCATCGGTTGGGCCCGGCCCCTCGGATCCGGGTGGCCATTCTCCCAGCTCAGAAGCGGTGTCGGACGGCCGACTTGTAGCAATACGACACAGCGGACCCGCTGGTCGCTGGCTTGCAAGATCTCCTGAGGCGCAGCAGTGCAACGGCCCTGGTGGCTATCGGGTCGGTGCCTGCCCCGCCCGCCTTGCCAAGGTGAGGCGCAACGGCCAGGTAGACGGCTAGAAATGGCCGACGACGGCTTCCGTATGGCCATTCGTCCATCTCGTTGATTTCGTCCATTTCGTCCATTTGAGTCGGGGAGCTCCGAAGCGCCGGGGTCCAAGGTTGTATCCCGGGCCTGAGACAGCGCTGAGCTCGAACCGATCCATTCGTGTCGCTCTCCGCCACCGTCGAGGTCGGCGGTTGGAGTCGCGATGACCCAGGGTCCCTGCGACAGCCATCAGAGCTGCCCTGAACCCCGGGGAATACGGTGGCGGGCCATTCGTTCGAACGCCACGCGGTGTACCGGCGCCAGCAGCTTCCAGTAAAGAAAGCCTGTTATGCCACGGGGGCGGAACGCTGCGACCTGGTGAAGGGCACCTTGACTGGCGCGGTACCCCAGCCAGGCGTCACCGGGGAACCATCCGGCGCTCCGTAGCACCAGCTCGCCCGACGCGACCGAGGCGATGCGCCACCAGTCGACGAGCGCTCCCGGCACCAGGGCCGCTGGCCGGCGTCGTCGAAGGTGTTCGCCCACGAGGCGCCCGAGGACAAGGCGGGCCATCCACCCAGGCGCAGCGCCGTACCAGCTGAACCGCCCGCCGATCGTCCCCAGATCGCGAACGACCACGTCCTCGGTACCTGGAGGGATGGCGGCATCGACGACGACGGAGTACACGCCGTCGACCAGGCCGTTACAGCGCGCGAATAGCGAGCGAGTTACTTCCTCGTCCTGGTCGTCGAGCGCTGCAGCGAGCGCGCGCTCGACCCCCATCGGTGTGACCGAGAACGCCCGTCTCGCCGGCTCGGGGTCGAGCACCACCACCTCGGTGACGAGACTCTCGATCAACGCATGGCTAACCGAGCGATCGACCGGCGTCACGATGTCGACCCAGTACGACGACAGGTGCGGTGTGAGCCACGGGATGTCGATGATGCGACGTGGACGCAGACCCCGGACGCTGGCGTACGTAGAGATCATCTCGCGGTAGGTCGTGACGTCAGCGCCGCCGATCTCGTAGATGCCGGGCGCGATGTGGAGCGACTGCTCCAGATAGGCAAGCAGGTCGACGAGCGCGACGGGCTGGATCCGAGTGCGTACCCACCGAGGACAGACCATGGCCGGAAGCCGCTCGGTTAGGTAACGGAGCATCTCGAACGAGATGCTGCCGGAGCCGAACACCACCGCGGCTCGGAGCTCGATCACACCTACACCGGCAGTGGCGAGGGCCGAACCCACCTCGTGCCTGCTGGCCAGGTGTGCGGAGCTCGGGGCGTCCCCGAGCGCTCCGACATAAATGATCCGGCCGACGCCGGCCCGCGCCGCCGCCCGACCGAAGGCGGTGGCCAGACGGAGGTCGACCTCACGGAACCCAGCACCCGCGGCCATCGAATGGACGAGGTAGTAGGCGACCTCGACACCGAGCAGGGCGTTGGCCGTAGCGCCTTCGTCGCCCACGTCGACAGCGATGGCCGTCGCGTCCGTAGAGACGGAGCTCACTGAACGGCCGAGGGCGACGACGTCGTGCCCGCTAGCGAGCAACTGCGCCGTGAGGGCACGTCCGACAAAACCAGAAGCCCCGGCGATGGCAACGATCATCGGGAGCCTTTCCCAAGAGAAGGCTCTAGTATCGCAGCTCAGCAGCCGGGCCACGCCTCCAGCACAGGCCGACGCGTAACCCCCGCCCTGAGGGGTCCCCGGTCTTTCTCACGCCGGAAGCAACCTTGGCAGGAAACAAACCCGCAGCCCGACAAGTGACCGACGATGTGCCGCAGTTCTGTACGGCTCCTCCATCCTTACTGGGAGCAGCAAGGAGAGGCGGTCATGGACGCTACGGCGAAGGTCACGACGAAGGGGCAGGTGACGGTGCCCAAGGTGGTTCGTGACGCACTTGGGCTCGAGCAAGGAGACGAGCTGCTGTATCGCGTCGAAGGCAACCGGGCTGTTTTGGCGCGGACACCTGACTTCCTGGAACTGGCTGGCAGCATCACCGTGCCGGCTGCCAAGCACAACGTGGCGTGGGACGACGTCATCCGAACGACCAGGACGGCGCGCAACTCAGACATCGGTGAGCGCCTTCGTCGACACGAACATCTTGGTCCGACATCTCACGGGAGAGCCTCCTCAGATGGCCGCCCGAGCGACCGCCTACCTCAGGAGAGAGAGCGAGTTGTTCCTTACCGATCTCGTGGTCGCCGAGACGGTATACGTCCTCGAGTCTTTCTACGAGGTCCCTCACGAGCTTGTCGCTGAGGCGGTGCGGTCTTTGATTGCATCCGACTCGGTCATATGCGTAGATCCTGCGGTCCTGTTGCGGTCCGTCGAGGTATACGAGACCCAACGCATCAACTTCGCCGAGGCATGCCTCGTCGCCTGTGCCGAGAGCACTGGCATAGCGAAGATTGCCTCCTTCGACCGGTCGTTGGACCGAGTCCAAAGCGTCGAGCGAGTCGAGCCCACTCGCCTATGAGCCCCTCTACAGGGTGCTCACCGACGATCTCGGACCAGACCGGGAACATGGAGGTCAGAGCGGGCGAGTTGACCTACGTCGGGCCATGGAGTCGTGGAGCTGGGAAAGCACCAGTCCGCCGAGAAGCATCGCCATCGACAGTTAGACCGGCCACCCAGGGAAATCGTTCGCCGCGTTGGAGGCAGCTGTCACGACCACCGTCAAGTCAGTTGTTGCCGACACATCCGGATCGAGTCGCAGAACGATCGATGTCGTGTCGGAGGGCCGATGTCACGAATCTGCGACTGGCCGTTGACCTGCCTTTCGGCTGAAATTCCGCCGTAGACGTGTATCACGTATCGGGATACACTCCTCGTATGGCCCGCGCTGTTTCCGTCCGGCTCGACGACGACGTCAAGCAAGCCTTGAATACGCTGGAGGCTTCAGGTCTGAGCCGCTCCGAAGCCATCAGGAGGTCCATCCTCGATGCCGCTTCGGCGCTGCGACGCAAGGCTGCGCTTCGAGCCGAGGTGGCCGCGCTCGAAGCCGACGACGACGACCGTCACGAGATGCACGAAGTCGCTGCGCTGATGGAGAGCCTTCGTGCAACGAGGTGATGTGTTCGAACTCCGCCTTCCGAAAGGCAAAGGGCACGAGCAGCAAGGTCGCCGATTTGGGATCGTCGTACAAGCGGACGAGTTCCTGCCCCGATCCGTCGTACTGGTCGCGCCCACCTCTCGCAGCGCCCGAGCGGCATCTTTTCGACCCGAGATAGACGTCGACGGCGAGAAGACGCGCGTGCTCGTCGAACACGTCGGAGCAGTGGATGTAGGCCGGCTGGGCACTCAGGTGGGACACGCAACCACGGAAGAGATCTGGGGCATAGACGAGAGTCTGATCACAGTGCTCGGCCTGCGCTGAAGACAGCCGGTCAACGCAGCATTCGCCCTGCTCAGAGCTAGTGTCGGCGGGCCGACTTCGAGGATCTGCGACTCGTCCTGAGCAGCACTTCTGCCTCCGATCGCCTCGCCAAGTCTGTGATCTTCATCGCCCGGACGAAGCGCCTGACCTCGTCCAGGCCCCTTACAGGAGAAGACGACCTCGGCACCGGGGGCGGACCGGCCCGTTTCGTTTCCTCTTCCTTCCGGCACGCGCGAGGGGAGGGTCGGGTGACGCAGGCGGGGGTCGAGCTGGACAGTCAGCCAGCGACCGGGCGGACTTGAGGCTCTCCGAGCCCGAGAGCGGCGCAGACATGAGGACGCCGAGTCGTGAGGAACGCGAAGAGGGCAAGCCAGTCGTTTCGCTGGGAGATGTCCAGGTGCGCCACGAGGGCCGCCGGGTCGTCACGGGGTGCCTGCGCGGGCTTGCGTCCGTAGGGGTCCGAACTGAAGGAGGACCCGTAGAAGGTGAGCCGTCCCTCCGTCTCCGTCCGGTTGACGGCGACCATGAACGTCCCGTTGGCGACGCCGTCGGCGATCATGGCCGACTCCCAGACGAGTTCCGTGTCGAAGTCCGGGTGGTCGGGCTCGAGCTGAAGGCGGTCGCTTACACGAGCACGCTCGCGCCGGCAAGGGAGTACAGGCGGACCGGCTCCGGGAACCACTGGTCCCAGGACGTGGGGAAGCCGGGTCCACGTCGTCAATGCGGAGCGGTCGGACGGCACCCTCCGCCGGCCCGGGCTCGAAGTAGCGGTCCTCGTGGTAGTCCGCCGTGATGGGGGATATGCAGCTCCCGGGTGCGGCCCGCCATCGTGCCGTCAGGCGCCATTACGACCGCCGTGTTCAACCCCAGGGACCGACCAGGCTGCTCCTCCCAGAGGGATGCGTTGACGTAGCACCCCGTTTCCCGGGCGAGGCCACCGGCTCAGACGGTCGTGGGGTCGCCGACGAGCGGCTCCGGTCGGCAACCGGAGCGAGGACCCTCGTCCGTGGCGGCGAAGTACGGCGAGAGAGTGAGCTCCTGCAGGCAGATGAGCTTTGCCCCCCGCATTCGCAGCAGTCCGGACGCCGTCGGCGAGAGCGTCCCTGTGCTCGTCCGGATCCGGCCGCCAGCGTTGCTGCACCGCACCGACGCGGAACACGCTCGAATCACCCGGGCCCACCCTCGCATGGAAGACGAAGGCGAAGCTGAGATCAGTCGCACTTTGCACCCCTCCTGGCCGGGACCTGTTGGGTGATGCAGTGCGGCCCCCCGCCGCCGTAGGAGATGACGAGGCCCGGAACCCCGACGACCTCCCGACCCGGCAGGAGTGAGCGGAGGATCGCGAGCGCCTCCTCGTCGGCCTTGGCAGAGGCGCCCCCGGCGAGGGGCACGATGGCGCCCCCGTTGCAGAGGTACAAGTTGAGATACGCGAGCGCGACGTTCACGTCGCCGACGTCGCCACGCGCCATAGGAGTGAAGTCAACGATCTGCATGCCGGCGGCGACGGCTCGCTCGTGGTTCTCGGCCATGGTCTCGTGGTCGGGGTCGCCGGGGGGTCTCGCCTGCAGGATGAGCTCGCCGCCGTCTGTGAAGGCGGCGAACCCGTCGACGTGCCCGTCGGTGTCGCGGTCGTCGTAGAGCCCCCTCCCGAGCCAGACGACTTCGGTGGCGCCGAGGTTGCTGCACAGCGCCGCTTCGATGGCGCCTCTGTCGAGCTGCGGGTTGCGGTTGGGCGAGAGCAGGCACTGCTCGGTTGTGACGAGCCGGCCACCCGCGTCGATGAGGATCGACCCGCCTTCGAGGACGATCGGCACCTCGTAGGTGAGGTCGCCGTAGATGCCGGCAAGCGTGCCCCCCGCCGCCTCATCCCGGTCCCACCCGCCGAACTTCTCGCCCCAGGCGTTGAAGCAGAAGTGCACCCCCGCCCGCCTCCCGGCGTCGTCGAGCACGAAGATCGGGCCGTTGTCGCGCATCCACGAGTCGTCGAGGGGGAGCGTGACCACCTCTACCCGGGCGGTCAATCGTGCCCGAGCCTCGGCTGCCGTCGCTGCATCGGCGACCACCATCGTGACGGGCTCGAAGGCGGCGACACTGTTGGCAACTCCGGCGTACTCCTCCCTTGCAGCCCCGAGATGAGGGCCCCACAGCTCTGCTCGGCACGGCCAGGCCATGAGCGTGCGCTCGTGTGGCGACATCTCCGGAGGCATCCGGAACCCGTCCTGCGCCGGCGAGCAGGCCGAGGATCCCGCGGGAGGCACGCCGAGGAGCCTATTGCGGGCAATGGCCGCCTCTTTCGGAGGACCGCCTTCGAGAATCTGCGACTGTGTCTGATCGACACGGCGCATGCCGAACAATCTCGCTCACGTGGAGTGCTCCGACCTCGGACGGGGGAGCCCCATCACCGGCTAGGACGTATACGAGCCGACGGTTCCCGGCCAAGCGGATGGCAAACCGGTGAATACCGCCTTGCTTCAGACCAGCGCCAGGAGCTACGTCCGTCCTGGTCTCAAGGAGGGCGTGCGGTACGTTTTCGAGGTGAGGGCGATCAACGCGACTGGGGCGAGTCGTGCTTCGAAACAGGCATCCGCTGTGCGGACATAGCCCACCTCACCCGTCCGGTCTGAGTCACCGCTGGCAGCACGGTGCCATCTCCCGTGTGGGGCCGCAAGCGCGAGGAGGAACAATCCGTCGTCTCGACCGCGCACCCTTCGACGGCCGAGCGGTAGCAAGCGGCGATAGGCGACTCGGAACGCGACAACGCCCCAGCCAGCGGCTAGGTTCGCCCTGCTCAGAACTGGTGTCGGACGGGGGACTTGCACCTTCGACCTACGCCCCGTCGTCATTCAGTGCCGCTGGCAGAAGCTCGGCCCGCCCGCGTGATCGCCTCTAGGGGGACTTGCGGACACCGCTATCCAATAAGATAGCGTCATGACTTCAACAGCTGAGCTCGTCGCACAACTGCGTGCAGGCTCGGGGCTCTCGCTTCGCGCTCTCGCGGGGCTCTCGGGAACATCGTCAGCAACGCTGTCGAACTACGAGCAAGGAAGCAAGGAGCCCCGCCTGTCGACGTTGGAACGCTTGGCTTCCGCGTCCGGTGTGCGGTTGGAAGTTCGCGTTCAGCCGGACTTGGGACGAGCGCTGCGCGGGCGGAGCTCGGCAGCGGCCGCGGCGCTCGGCATTGGCTGCGCGATCGACGCCGGGGAAGACGACACGGCCTTCAGGCGATGCCTCGAGCTGCTCGACGCCCTGAAGGCGGTCCCAGTCGAAGGCGTACAGCTTCTGACGAGCGAAGCTCCGGTTCCTACCGGTGATCAGCGCTACGACGCCCTCATTGCTGCGATCGTCGAGCACTGCTGCGTCAATAGGGAGGTCGCGACGCCCCCTTGGGTGTATGAGGCGGAGCGATCGGTCCAACAGTGGTATGTCGCCGGAATGAAGTCGCTGCGGGCGGATGCCGACCGAGAGACACCCCCTGTGTTTCGCCGGCATGGCGTGATGATTCTGGCTGACGAACTCGCCCGCGCCTGATGCTCACGCGTTCCGAAGCAGAAGGCGCCTTGCGAGACCTCGTCTTTCGGCTGGACGAGCGACGATGGAGCGCAACGATCTACATAGTCGGCGGTACCGCCCTAATGCTCGGCTTCGATGCCCGTCAATCGACACGGGATATCGACGCAGTCGTCACACCACGAGACAGAGTCCTTGCGGTCGCCGCCGAGATCGCGGAGCTTCGTAACCTTCCCGACGACTGGCTGAGCACCGATGCGGCCATCTTTGTTCCACCCCATCCGGAGGATCCGCGTCGGACCACTCTGTTCGAGAAAGGTGGTGTGCGTGTTGAGATCGCGTCGGCCGAGATGTTGCTCGCGATGAAGATCCGCTCCAGCAGAGGCCGCCAAGACATCGACGACATTCGTCTCTTGCTGCGGCTCACCGCTACCCATACGGTCGCGGACGCCGTCGGAATCTACGAGCACTTCTACGGGGAGGACGAGATCAAGCCGCGTGCGGTAACAATCCTCCACGAGCTTCTGGACAGCTAGGCGGCGTCTGCGGTCCTCATCTCGCCACGATTTAGCGCAGGGTCCGTCGATCCGCAGCCGAAGGCGCCTGATTGCACGGCCGACGTGCCTCCTCGCAAGGCACACATCTCAGAAGTCGGCCGAGTCGA
>JBEKMC010000075.1:0-17347 GCA_050008715.1 Acidimicrobiales bacterium
ATCGTCGCCGTCATCCTGCAGAGCCACTCCCTGTCGACGCGCACCATCGTCGGCATGCAGGCCTCGAGCGTCCTGCACTGGAACGTCTTCCGCACCGGGATCGTGCCGTTCGTGATCTTCGTCGTCGCCGTCACAGCCGAGCTGCAGCGCCCCCCGTTCGACCTGAGCGAGGGTGAGCAGGAGCTCGTCGGCGGCTTCCATACCGAGTACAGCTCGCTGCGCTTCGCCCTCTTCTTCCTCGCCGAGTTCATGAACACGATCACGATGTCGGCCGTCATCGTCACGCTCTTCCTCGGCGGACCGGACGGTCCAGGCTTCCACTTCCTGCGGTGGCTCTGGCCGATCCTGTGGTTCGCCGGGAAGACCGTCGTGTTCCTCTACTGCTACGTGTGGGTGCGGGCCGCCCTCCCACGCATGCGCTACGACCAGCTCATGGACTTCGGCTGGAAGCTCCTCATCCCTTTGTCGCTGGCCTGGCTGCTCGTGATCGCCGCCATCCAGGAGAGCCGCTGGTGGGGCGTCGGTGTCCTCGTCGCCTGCCTCCCGACCTACTTGCTGCTGCAGCGCTCCCGCCAAGTGAGCCGTCAACGCCGCGAGCTGCAAGCGGCCGAAGCCGACAAGAACCGGGCGCGCCTCCAACCCCGCCAGGTGCTGCTGCGCTCCGTGCTCGCCGACGACTCACCCGGAGGTGACGACTGATGCTGCCGCCATTGTTCGGGGGCTTCAAAGTCACGATCCGCCAGGTCTTCGAGCCGCGGGTCACGACGCAGTACCCGAAAGCCAAACAACCGAAACCCCCCCGCCTCCATGGCCGCCACGTCCTCAACCGGTACGAGGACGGTATGGAGAAATGCATCGGCTGTGAGCTGTGCGCGGCCGTGTGCCCGGCGGACTGCATCTATGTACGCGGCGCCGACAACCCGCCAGACGCCCCCGTCTCGCCGGGGGAGCGCTTCGGCTTCGTGTACGAGATCAACTACCTGCGTTGCATTCACTGTGACCTCTGCGTAGAGGCGTGCCCGACCCAGGCGATCACCGAGTCGAAGATGTTCGAGTTCTCGTTCACGAACAGGGCTGACGCCATCTACACCAAGCGCGAGCTCGTGGTCGACGACGACGGAAAGCCGCAGCAGCTCCCCTGGGAGGACTGGCGCAAGGGCGAGGACGAGCACACCTCGGCCTGGATGAGGGCGACCTCGCCGTCGGGATCGGCCGAGTACGAAGGCGAAGTGCAGTGGTCCGGGGAGCTCGGCTACGGCGTGCGCGTCCCCGAAGGCGGCCAGAGCGGCAAGCGGGACGACGGCGCCACTGGCAACGTGTCGGTGCGCGTGGTGGAGCGGGACAAGATCCCCCGCCGCCTCGGCGGAAGGGCGCGCTGAGCGACGTGCAGCTCCTCCTTGCCACCGCCACGCTTCCCGACACGATCACGTTTGCGATCGCGGCGGCCATCTGCATCGTCGGCTCGATCGGCGTGGTCGTGTCCACGCACCCCGTGCACTCCGCCCTCATGCTCGTGATGACGCTGTTCGGGGTCGCCGTGCTCTTCGTGGAGGAGAACGCCCAGTTCCTGGCGGCCGTGCAGGTGATCGTCTACGCAGGCGCCATCGTCGTGCTCTTCCTCTTCGTCATCATGCTCCTCGGCGTGGACCGCGCCGAGGCCATCGCGGCGGATCCTCTGAAGGGCCAACGCCTCACCGCCATGGTGCTCGGTGCGCTCGTCCTCGCCGAGGTCGTCATCCTCGGACGGGGGCGCTGGCCGACGGGGGCGCACTCCACTGCGGGAGCACTCGACCAGGGCACGAAGCCGAACGTGAACATCCTCGGTACCTCGATCTTCACGACGTACCTGCTGCCCTTCGAAATCACCTCCGCCCTGCTCGTCATCGCCATCATCGGCGCCGTGGTCCTCGCGCGGCGCCCGCAGCGCCAGGGCGAGGCGCCCGAGCCCGTTGGCGACGACGCCACCGGCGACGACGGCACGGGCGACGACGGTGCCCAGCTCGATCCCGAACAGTTCGATCCGGCGCGTTTCGATCCGGCGCGTTTCGATCCCGCCCAGTTGGATCCCGCCCAGTTGGATCCCGCCGAGATCGAGGACGAAAGGAGCCTGTCATGACCGTCAGCGCCGCCTGGTACCTCACGCTCTCGGCCGCCATGTTCACGATCGGTGCCGTCGGCCTCCTCGTGCGACGCAACGTCCTCGTGATGTTCATGTGCGTCGAGCTCATGCTGAACGCAGCCAACCTCACGTTCATCACCTTCGCCCGCGAGCTGAACGACATCGGCGGACAAGCAGCCGTGTTCTTCGTGCTCGTCGTGGCGGCCGCCGAGGTGGTCGTCGGCCTCGGCATCATCGTCGCCATCTACCGACGCCGGGTCGGAGCCACCGCAGACGACATCCACGTGCTGAAGGGCTGACGGCTCCGTGCTGCATGCCGCCTTTCTGATCCCGCTGTTCCCCTTCGTGGGGTTCCTCGTGCTCGCCGCCGGCGGGCGCAAGCTCGGCAACCCACGGGCCGGCTGGCTCGCCACGATCATGGTGCTGGCGTCGTTCGTCACGACGATCGTGGTGTTCGCCGGCTTGCTCGGTCGTTCCGCCGGAAGTCGCTCGTACACCCAGACCTGGTACACGTGGCTGGCGGTCGACCGCTTGCACGTGACGGCGGGACTCCTCATCGACCCGCTCTCGATGACCATGGCGCTGTTCGTCACGGGCGTGAGCACGCTCATCCATCTCTACTCCATCGGCTACATGGAGCACGACGAGCACTTCCCGAAGTTCTTCCTGTACCTCAACTTGTTCGTGTCCTCGATGCTCATCCTCGTGCTGGCGGGCAACTTCCTGCTCACGTTCCTCGGGTGGGAGGGCGTCGGTGTCTGCTCGTACTTCCTCATCGCCTTCTGGTTCGACCGGCCGAGCGCCGCGAGCGCCGGCAAGAAGGCCATGATCTTCAACCGCATCGGCGACGCCGGCTTCCTCCTTGCCATGTTCCTCACCTTCGAACGGACCGGCAGCCTGCAGTACGAGACCGTCTTCGCCCGGCTCGGCCACGTCGGCGCGCCTTCGCTCACGGCCATCGCCCTGCTCCTGTTCCTCGGGGCCGCCGGCAAGTCGGCTCAGCTCCCGCTGTACCCCTGGCTGGCCGACGCCATGGAGGGCCCGACACCGGTCTCGGCGCTCATTCACGCCGCCACCATGGTGACGGCGGGCGTCTACCTCATGTGCAGGATCGCCCCCATCCTCCACATGGCGCCCGATGCTGCCCATGTCGTGGCGATCGTCGGCGCCGCCACAGCCTTGCTCGGCGCCACCATCGCCTGCGCCCAGAACGACATCAAGAAGATCCTGGCGTACTCGACGATCAGCCAGCTCGGTTACATGTTCCTCGCCGCCGGCGTCGGCGCCTACGTGGCGGCCATCTTCCTCATGCTCACGCACGCCTTCTACAAGGCGCTCCTCTTCCTCGGCGCCGGCTCGGTGATCCACGCCATGGACGACGAACAGGACACGAAACGCTTCGGGGCGCTCGCCAAGCTCATGCCCATCACGAGCGTGACCTTCCTCATCGGTTGGTTGTCGATCGGTGGTGTGCCACCGTTCTCGGGTTTCTGGTCGAAGGGCGACGTCCTCATGAACGCCTGGGCGCTCAGCCCGGTGCTCTACGTCGTCGCCGCACTCACCGCCGTGCTGACCGCCTACTACCTCGGGCGCTGCTACCTGCTCACCTTCAGCGGTCAGCAGCGCTGGTCGGAGGCTCGGCCGTCCGGCGACGGTACCCCTGTCGCCCACGGTATGCCTGCCACCGACGCCGGCCCGCACCCACACGACCCGGGCTGGGTCATGAAGCTCCCGCTCGTCGTGCTCGCCGGCGCCTCGGCCGTCGCCGGCATCATCAATCTCCCGTTCCATCCGCTCGACTACCTCGAGCGGTGGCTGAACCCCGTCGTCGGCGCCCAGCTGCAGGTGCTGCACTTCTCCACCGGTGCCGAATGGGCCTTCGCCCTCGGTGACGCCGTGCTGGCAGGCTTCGGCGTCGCCATCGCCTTCGGCTTCTGGCGACGGACGGCCGAGCGCCCCGAGCTCGAGCCGGTCTTCTTGCGACGGGCCTGGTACATCGACTGGGCCTATGACCGCTTCATCGCCCGGGGCTCCACCGAGCTCGCCGAGGTGACGTCGGCAGACGTGGAGACGAAGGTGATCGACGGCGCCGTCAACGGCTTCGCCGGCGCCGTGGCGGCCGCCGGCCGCAGGTTGCGCAGGGTGCAGACCGGCTACGTCCGCAACTACGCCCTCGGCCTCATGGGCGGCCTCGTCATCGTGCTCGCGTACGTCGTGGTGCGGGCGGCATCATGAGCTCGTTCCCGTACCTCACCGTGCTCGTCCTGCTGCCTGCGGGCGCGGCCGTGCTGGTGCCGGTCCTCGTGTCGTTGCTGGCGCCGTCCAGTCCCGAGGTCGAGCGGCGCATCGTGCAGGTCGTCTCCTGGGTCGGGACGCTCGCCACCCTCGGTGTGGCCATCGCAGTGCTCGCCAAGTTCGCCAGCCACTCAGGCGGGTTCCAGCTCGTCACGAGCCACGCCTGGATCTCCTCGCTCGGCATCCGCTGGACCCTCGGCGTCGACGGGATCTCGCTCTTCCTCGTCCTCATGACGGCATTGCTGTTCCCGATCGCCCTTGCTGCTGCCGGGCAGCGGCGCGACGACCCGACGTTCGTCGCCTGGCTCCTGCTGCTGGAGGCGGCCTGCCTCGGCAGCTTCCTCGCCCTCGACGTGCTCGTCTTCTTCTTGTTCTTCGAGCTCACGCTCGTGCCCGTCTACTTCATCGTCTCGGGGTTCGGCCACGAGCGGCGCGGGTACGCGGCGACGAAGTTCTTCCTCTACACCCTCGGTGCCAGCGCCTTCCTCCTCGTCGGCATCCTGGCGCTCGTCGCCATCCACGCCGGCCAGACGGGTGTCACCACCTTCGACGTGCGCGCCCTTGCCTCCACGCACCTGTCGGACACGGCCGGTGTGCTCCTGTTCCTCGCCTTCACGGCGGCCTTTGCCGTGAAGGCGCCGATCTTCCCGTTCCACACCTGGTCGCCGGATGCCTACCGGGAGTCGCCAGCCGCCGGGACCGTCATCCTCGCCGGCGTGATGGCGAAGCTCGGGACGTACGGGATCGTGCGTTTCGATCTCGAGCTGTTCCCGAAGGCCGTCGTCACGCTGGCACCGCTGCTGCTCACGCTCGGTGTGATCGGCATCATCTACGGCGGCGTCGTGGCGGCTGTCCAGCACGACTTGAAGCGCCTCGTCGCCTATTCGTCGCTCGCCCACATCGGCTTCATCGTCGTCGGGGCATTCGCCCTCACCGGCCCGGCGCTCTCGGGGGCGGTGCTCCAGATGATCAACCACGGCATCTACACGACGGCGCTCTTCCTGCTCGTGGCGATGATCTACCGGCGCTCCGGCAGCTTCTCGGTGCGCGATCTGAGCGGTCTGCAAGCCAAGGCTCCGGTCCTCGCCGGCATGTTCACCGTCGTCATGCTCGCTTCGATCGGCGTGCCGGGGTTGAGCGGGTTCATCGGTGAGTTCCTCATCCTCTCCGGCACGTTCCTCACCCACCGCTGGTGGGCCGTCGTCGCCACCGGTGGCGTGATCATCGCCGCCGTCTACCTGCTCTGGGCCTACCAGCAGGTCTTCCACGGCAAGCCCACGCCGGCGGAGATCTCTTTCAAAGAGGTGAGCTGGAAGGAGAGCGCCTACATGGCGCCGCTGATCGTCCTCATCGTCCTGCTCGGTGTGTTCCCGGGGCCGGTGCTCTCCCGCATCACGCCGTCGGTGGACCTGCTCGTGACGCACGTCGAAGTCGTCGGCCACGCCCATGTGCCCGCGGTCGGCCAGCCCGTCGCGGCGATCAGCTACAAGCCGACCGGAACCGGCAAGGTCATCTCCGCCAAGACGACGGCCGTGGCAAAGCCGGCCACCACGGGCGACGGAGCATCCCGATGAACTTCCTCGCCACCGCCGGGCTCATCCACACGCCCCACATCGACTACACGGCGATCATGCCGGAGCTGATCTGCATCGGCGGCGCCCTCGTCCTGCTCGTCGCCGGCGCCCTCTCCGTCCGTCAGCTACCGACCATCCTCTACACGGCGATGACGGCAGCCATCTCCGTCGCCTCCCTCGTCGCCTCACTCGTCCTGTGGCACATCGTGCAGCTGCACGGAGCGTTTGCCGCCGTCGCGAACTCGCTCGCGATCGACGGCTTCGCCGTCGCCTTCGTCGTGCTCTCCTCGTGCATCCTCGTCGTGGCGGCGCTCGTGGCAGACGGCTTCCTGCGTCGCGAAGGGATCCTCGGTCCCGAGTACCACGCACTTGCGCTCCTCGCCGCATCGGGGGCGATGTTCATGGCGTCGGCGAACGACCTCATCGTCATCTTCCTCGGCCTCGAGATCATGTCGATCCCGCTCTACATCCTCGCCGGCCTCGACCAGCGCCGGCAGGAATCGGGCGAGGCGGCGATGAAGTACTTCGTCCTCGGCGCTTTCTCGTCGGCCATCTTCGTCTACGGGATCGCCCTCACCTACGGCGCCACCGGCTCGACCAACCTCGCCGGCATCTCCTCCTACCTCGCCACGAACGTCCTCACGTCGAACGGGCTCCTCCTCGCCGGCCTCGCCCTGCTGTTCGTCGGCTTCGGCTTCAAGATCGCCGCCGTGCCCTTCCACATGTGGACTCCCGACGTCTATCAGGGGGCACCGACGCCGGCGACGGGTTTCATGGCAGCCATCGCCAAGGTCGGGGGCTTCGCCGCCCTGCTGCGCGTCTTCTTCTCGTCGTTCAGCACTCTCGCGATCGACTGGAAACCGATCCTGTTCGTCGTCGCCATCCTCACGCTCGTCACGGGCGCCGTCCTCGGCCTCGTACAGCGCGACATCAAGCGCATGCTGGCCTACTCCTCCATCAACCACGCCGGCTTCGTGCTGCTGGGGCTGCAGGCTGCCACGACGTCGGGCATCGCCGGCAGCCTCTACTACGTCTTCGTGTACGCGTTCCTCGTGCTCGGGAGCTTCACGGTCATCGCCTTCGTCGGCGCCCGTGGCGATCGCCAGCACGAGATCGAGGGCTACCGCGGCCTCGGCAAGCGCCAGCCTGCCCTGGCTCTCAGCCTCGCCATCCTGTTGTTGGCCCAGGCCGGGGCACCGTTCACGACCGGGTTCCTCGCGAAGCTGTACGTCGTACAGGCGGCTGTGCAGTCGCACTCCTACGCCCTCGCCGTCATCGCCATGCTGTCCGGTGCGATCGCCGCCGCCTTCTACCTTCGCGTCGTCTTCGTGATGTACGGGTCGAGATCCGCCGCCGGCGCCACGGCGAACACGACGGACGCTGCCGACGAGCAGGTTCTCGCCACGGCCGAGGCGGCGACTGGCGGGCAGAGCGCCGCCACAGTCGCCACGGTCGCGGCCCCCGCCGACGTCGAAGCTGAGCCTGAGCTCGTGCTCGTCCCGCCCCTCGCTCAGCTCGGGTTGTTCCTCACCGTCGCCTTCACGGTCGTGCTCGGCATCTGGCCGGCGCCGCTGTTCGACTTCGTCCACGCCGCCCACTTGCTGTTCTGACCCATTCGGGGTCGCGAAAGCAGCGGCCGGTCGGGGCGGTCAGGTCGACGAGGCGCTCGTCGCCGCCGGGGCCGGCGGCTCGGGCTGCGGCTCGGGCTCGGGCTCGGCAGGCACGAGGAAGCGCCCGATGATCGGCAACTCCCAGAAACTCTCCGCCTTGGCGATGGCGAGCGCCGCCCCGAGGGACTGCTCGGCGGAGTCCCAGACGACAAAACGAGGCAGCCATTCCGGGTCGAACTTCGCATTGAAGCGCCACAGCGACTCGATCTGCATCGAGTCGGACATGCGCCGCAGCACCCACCGCTCGACCTTCGTCGACAGCCCGTCGCCGGCCTCGCCGGCGAGGACCGCCCGCATCATGGCGAAGTTGAGGCCGAGCCGCGCCCGGCCCTCCTCGCGCAGATGCTCCATGGTTCGAACGAGGATGAAGTCGAACAACCCGTTGGGGTGGTCGCCGTTGTCGCGACGCATGAGGTCGAGGGAGTAGCCGTCGATGGCAGGGGCGGGCACGAACTGGCAGAACGCCACCGCCTTTCCGGCCGGGTCGCTGGCGACGGCGAGAAGGAGCCCCTCGTCCTGCGGGTCGAAGATGCGGCCGAGCGTCATGGAGAAGCCCCGCTCGACCCCGCCCCTGCGGCTCTGGGTCATGACGGAACGAAGAGCCTCGGCGAGGGCGTCGTCGACGTCGTTCGGGTCGTGGAACGAGATCGTGTAGCCGTACTTGGCAATGCGGTTGACCGCCTGCCGGAGTCCCTTCTTCGTGCCGCCGGTGAGCGAGAGCGTGCGCACGTCGACGACGCCTTCGTCGCCGATATAGAGATCGCGCATGCCGGATTGCCGGTAGATGGGCACCCACTCCTCGCCGGCGGCCAGCACTGAAATGCTCCAGCCGTGCTCGTCGGCAAAGCGTCGAAACCCGGCCCACAGCCGCTCCCGCTCCTCCGGCGGCCCGATGGGATCTGGTGAGACGAGGCACACACCGGACCGGATGGCGTAGGCGACGACGCTGTCGCGGTCGAAGAAGTGCTGCTTGTCGCTCCGGAGCGCGAAGTAGTCGAGCGTGCCGCCTCGCCGCATGACGATGTCGCGTGCGCGCTCGAAGTCCTCGGGGGTCTCTGCCGCCTCGACGAGGGGCGAGAGGGGGGCAGAGCCGTCCGAGGTTGTGGTCGCCGGCGTGCCCGGTCGGAGGCGGTTGCCCGCCCCGGCGGGCCGGCGGTGGAGACGGCGGTCGACGACCGGCCGGAACACGAGCAGGAGGGCCACCGCTGCCAGACCCAAGCCGATCGCCAGCAAGGCAGGTTGCAGGAAGTCGCCGACGGTGTCGGGCAGACCCACGGGGCTGAGGCCGACGAGCCCGCCGGCGGCGGCGAGGAAGGCCGATCGAAGGGGTAGCGACTGCACGGTCGTGTGGAGGTGGCTGTGGCGATAGAAGGCGACACCGAGCCACAAGGCGATCGTCGTGAAGGCCGTCACGCCGACCGCCCCGCCGACGAGGGTGAGGAAGCCCGCCCTGATCGACGGCGGGTCGTATCGGCCCTGGAAGGAGTCCCGTCCCCACAACAGCCCGGCGAGCACGGAGAGGGCGAAGATGGCCGGGAGGACCTGTCCGCCGCGGACGATGTGGAGGACGCTCGTCAGGGCCTCCACGCCGACCGAGACGAAAAAGGCCAGTCGTTGGCCCCGGCGCAACCCGCGAGCGAGCAGCACGAGGGCGATGCCGGCGAGGGCATCGATCGCCCCGGCGGCTTCGCTCGCGCCGAGCGGGATGTAGCCGAGATACGGGTGCAGCCGGCCCCGCACCTGCACGGGGACGAGCGCCGTGACGAGGTCGAGGATGCCGCTCAGCAGCACGACGACGGCGGCGGCCCGGCGAATACGCTTGCGCAGCCGGGTCGGGTCGTCGAGGGGTGGCCAGCTCGGACCGTCCGGCACGCAGGCCACGACGGCGAGCTCGAGGGGCGGCCGCCGCCGGCCCGCAGCCAGGCGCTCGAACACGGTTCCGGCGGAGCGTTGCTGGCGGGAGAGCCGGAGGCGTACCTGCAGCGCCGCCGGAGGCTGCCTCGCCTCTGCATCCGCGGCGGCCTGGACGTCGGTGCGGCACCCGGCATCGATCTCGACGAAGGAGATCTGCTCGTCGCGCACGAACACCGGCGGCATGCCGAAGGCGCCGCGCCGCTCCTCCACGAGCTCGGCACAGGCACCGGTGTTGGCGAAGAAACCCGACCCAAGGCTGACCAGCTCCGCCCGCAGCGTGTGGCCCGTCACGAGGCCGGCGTATCCCTCGTCCACCAGCTTGCGGGCGGCGTCCCGGGCCTTGTCGTTGGCGCGGTCGCCCGGGGGCCCGAGCAAGACGCTGCCGGGGCCGGCCCAGACCCGGTGGTTGACGACGGCGAGGAGGATGCCGATGACGACCAGCTCGAGGGCGAGCGTGATGGCCACGTCCCGCAGCGTGCGGGCGACGTCGTGCAAGCGGTCGCCGAACAGGGCCACCTCGGGGATGCGGGCGAGCACCGCCACGACGATCGGTACGAGCAGCCACCAGGCATAACGGCCGAGGCGGCGGTACATGAGGCGTGACGTGACGAACCGCGGCATGCCGGCCGGATCCGCCAGCCGGTCGATACCTTCGAGCCATCCGGTCCTCGTCGCGCTGAGTGAGGGGAACAACTCGGTGATGGCATGGTGGCCGAGGGGTGTGTCCCGCGGGTCGGTCGGATCAGCGAAGGCGTTCAGTGGGTCGTAGCGCCAGCCCGGCTCCACGCGCACGCGCTGGGTGCCCGACGCCGTCTCGACCTCCAGGTCGGCGGACAGGGCGACTTCGATGCCGGCGGCGGCGAGCTCGGCCATCGTCGCCGGGTCGTAGCAGATCGCCCGGTCTCTCGTGCCCGGCAGCAGGACGACGCGGTGGTCACCTGCTCCGAGGAACGCCCTGACGACATCCGACAGCTCGGGGTGAGCCTGCAGCGAGGCGGCCATCTCAGCGCCCGGTGCCTCGCCCAGCTCGAAGAGGTTGCCGGCGACGAGCAGCGCACCGGGACCGGAGACGCCGGAGACGGCCTGCGCCAGCTCGCGGGCGGCCGAGGCCGAGGCGGGCGTCGGCGAGGCGCTGAGGAAGAGGTCCCCGGCGATCACGACGCGCCCGCCGAGAGGGACGGCTACGGACGCGCACGGGAGGGTGCAGCGATCCGGAGCCATGGTGATCCATCTTGGCAGCCCCGTCGCAGCAGGGAACGACACGGGGCCGGGCGCTCGGCCCGGCGAGCCGTCAGTCGCGGAAGTTGCCGTACTGCAGCGGGATGTCGAGGTCGACTTCCTTCAGCTTGGCGATGACTGCCTGGAGGTCGTCTCGTTTCTTGCCGATCACGCGGACCTGGTCACCCTGGGTCTGCGAGCTCACGCCCTTCAGGCCGAGGTCCTTCACGATCTTGTTGATGCGCTTGGCGTGATCGCTCGAGATGCCGGCGTTGAGCGTTGCCACCTGCCGGACAGCGCCCCGGGAGCCCTCTTCGATCTTCCCGAACGACACCGCCTTCAGCGACACCTGCCGCCGGACGAGCTTTTCCTCGAGGACCTGCACGAGTGCCCGGAGCCGGTCCTCTGTGGGCGCCCCGAGCAGGATCTCGTGATCCTTCAGCTCGACGGAGGCGCCGGTGTTCTTGAAGTCGAAGCGGGTGGAGACCTCCCGGGCGGCTTGGTCGACGGCGTTGCGGACTTCTTGCAGGTCGACCTCCGATGTGACGTCGAAACTCGGCATCTGTGCAAGCTACCGCAGGTGGCGCCACCGCCCGCCGGGCACCTCGGCGTCGATTATGGTGTCAGGCCGCGGGTCGGTACCCAAGTGGCCAAAGGGAGCAGACTGTAAATCTGTCGGCACAGCCTTCGAAGGTTCGAATCCTTCCCGGCCCACTCGCACGAAGTCAGCTGTACCGGATCGAGGTTCTCCCCCTGCGCCGCTGAGCCGCCGGCGGCGCAACCTGCCGACAGCTGGGGCGAGCAACAGTCCGGCGATGCCGAGCAGGCCGGCGAGCGCCACGAGTTCAGCCGACCTCCAGCCTGGGGCGACGTAGGCGAATCGCACCGTGGACGTGCCGGCCGGAACGGCCACGCTCTGGACGAGCCCACGACGGCGCACGGGGACCTCAGAATTGGCGCCGTCGTGCTCGAGGGTGGCGTGCCAACCGGGCACGTCGGCGACGGATCGGATCAGCTCGGAGGGACCCGGCGTGCTCACCGTCACGGCGGCGCTTCCCGTCCAGGGATCGCTCGCGAGGACCTCGATCGTCCCGCCGGCGGCGGTCAAGGTGTACGGCGGTGCTGCAGCATGCACGAGCACCATGAAGCCGGCGACCTCGCCGCTTCGAACCCAGCCGCCGGCCTGGACTGCCTTCGCGAGCGGGCCGCTCGCCGCGAGCTCGTCCGGCAGCACAAGGAGCGCCCGGACGCCGAGGGCGAAGAACGTCCCGTTGGCGATGGCGGCGGGGTATGCCCCGTCCTGAATATGTGTCCCCGTCGTCGAGGCGTAAGGGCCCCATGTGAGCGAGCTGTAGCCGCCGGCATCGCTGAGCTCGGCGATGACGCCGATGTCGGGTGCGCCGATGTGGTCGAGATCGAGACCGTCGGCGAGCGCCGGATCGACGACGAGGTAGCGCCCCGAGCCGGCGGCGGCAGCGATGGCGGCGCCATCGGCCGGCGAGAGGGCGGAGGCGTATTCCGGGGCGAACGACGACTGGTTGACATCGAAGCCGACGAGGTCGACGATGACGAGGGCGGCTACGAGCAGGACGCGGCGCCGGCCCCCGAGCCGGCCCCCGACGACGAGGAGGGCGCCGCCGCCGAGCGTCCAGCCGGTGCCGGGATCCGCCTCCATGGCGCCGCCCGCGGGCTTACCCGTGATGACCGTGGCAAGGACGATGACGAGGACGCCGACGAGGGGCACGAGGCCGGCGGCAACCTGGCGCCGGCTGGGATGCGAGACGAGGAGGGAGTCGAGGAAATAGCCGCCCAAGAGCGACGTCCCGAGGGCAAAGCAGATGAGGCCCCGGCTCGGAAGGCGCTGGTCGCCGACGATCGGCACGTGGGCGATCAGATGCTCGAGGGGTGTGTGGTCGCCGGAGACGACGAGAAGGGCCGCCACGCACACGACGATCCAGACTCGCCAGCGCCACGCCGAGGCCTGCCGCCAGCGCGCCAGCATGACGAACAGGGCGACGAGTGCGACGATGCCCGGATACGCGTCGACCTCGGCAAGGGGGAACCGTCCGCCGAAGGCGCGCGAACCGAGTGCCCCCCCGCCGAGCACGTGGGGCACGAGCAACTCGAGAAAATTCGCCCAGGTGAGCGAGCCGCCGGAAATGAACGAGAAGCTCGGATGGGCTCGCTCGGACACGGCGACGAAACGCATCGACGGCAGCCACTGCAACGCCCCGACGGCCACGCCGATCGCCACGCCGCCGCCGGCCCAGAGCCCGAGGCGGAGGCGCCCGGCACTTCGGCGCTCCGGTTCCAGCGGCTGCAACCAGAGGTGGAGGAGATAGAACCCGCACACGACGATCGTGTCGATGACGATGTCGGGGCTCCCGCACAGGCAGATCCAGGCGGCTGCGGCGGCGAGCAGGAGGCAGTGCCGGGGCCGGGAGGCCGGCGAGTGCGTCGCCAGCCCGTGCAGGGCGACGAGCGCCCACGGCAATGCGGCGGCGGCGGCGGCGAAGTCGATGTGTACCACTTGCGAGCTGACGAAACCTCCCAAGCCGAAGCTTGCGCCCGCCAACGCGGCCGCCAACGTCCCGCAGCCCGTCCGACGGAGGAACAGCTGGCATCCGATGGCCGCCGCCGCCAGCACGGCGACCTCGCCGACGACCCATGCCGCCAGCGGCGGGAGGACGGCGAACACCAGGGTGATGGGGAGCAGTGCGTGGGCGTTCGTGCCCCCGAGGAGCGGCGTCCCCGACCAGAGGAAGGCGTCCCAGAGGGGAAGGTGACCGTGACGGAGGATCTGCCCCGACAGCTCCTCGAGGGGATAGTTCTGGGTGAGATCGTCGCCGGTGATGAGCGGATAGCCGGCAGCGGCGGCAGCGGCGAGCAGGATGGCGGGGATGCCGGCGAGAAGGCCGCAGGCCTTCCAGTCCGCCGTCGTCCAGCCCGCCCTCGGCACATTCCCGATCGCGGGCACGCCAGATCGTAGGCCCGCATACCGCTCCCGGCCGGGCAGAACCCGCTGGTAGCATCACGACGGGAAGCCGCCCTTCGCCGAGGTCCCCCGGTATCCGGGCGCGGCCAAGCCGCCCGGGTGGGCGGGATCCCGTGTCATCGCTCGCCGGCTGCCAGGTGACGGATCATCGAACGCGACAGGACGGAATGAGGATCTCGGAACGCCAGATGGGCGCACCCTCACCGAATCGTCCGGACGCGCTCGAGCCGGAGGACGAGAGCGGCCCTGTCGCCGGTGTCGGGCCTCTCGCCGCCCTCGAGGTCGGGGCTGTCGCCGGTGGCCATCCTGTCGAAGCCCATCCCGGCGAAGCCCATCCTGCCGACGAGCTCCAGCCTGCGGACGTGGCGCTCGCCGCTGACCGCCCTGGCCTCTTGGCTTGGTTGCGGACCCCCGATTCTGCGCCGGAGCCGTACGTGGCCGGCGAGAGCCGGATCGGCCACGCCCTGTACTGGCCTGCTCTGATCGGTGCCATCGGATCCTGTCTCGTCCTGTGGGGAGCATCTCGACCGACCTCGCCGTTCACGCTCAACCACGCCACCATCTCCACGTTGGGCAATCCGGAGCTCTCGTGGGCGTATGCCCGGTTGTGGTACTTCGGCGCGGGGTCCCCCCACGGCAACGTGCTCGTGGGCGTCGTGGCCGTGTATGCGGGGATGTTCCTCGTGATCAGAGCGTGGCTGGCGCTCGCCCGGCTCAGCCGGCTCCACCCGGGCATACCGGTTCGGCGTTTCGTACCGGTGTTCGTCGTCTGGCTGCTTCCTCTCCTCGTGGTGGCGCCCTTGTTCAGTCACGACGCCTTCAGCTACGTGGGCCAGGGCGAGGAGATGACCCGGGGGTTCAACCCCTACATCTATTCCCCGACCGCGCTCGGACCCGGTGGCGCCAACCCGTACGTCGGCCTGATCGACCACTGGTGGGTCAACGTCACCTCGCCGTACGGCCCGGTGTTCCTCGGCCTTGCCGGCTGGATCGTCGCCCTCGTCAACCACAACGAGCTGTTGGCGCTGCTCGGGTTTCGGGCGCTCGAAGTCGTCGGGGTGGTCCTCCTCGCCGTCTTCATCCCGCGCCTGGCTCGTAGCTACGGGCGTGACGGCGCCCAAGCCTTCGTGCTGGTCGTCCTCAATCCGCTCGTGCTGTTCCACCTCGTGGCCGGCGAGCACAACGACGCCATCATGATGGGGCTGCTCGTCGCCGGGCTGACGCTCGCTCGGGAACGGCATCCCGTCGCCGGGGTCATTCTTTGTACGGTGGCCGGCCTCGTGAAGGCGCCCGCGTTCATCGGCGTCGTCTACATCGGCTGGGACTGGGCGGGTGCAGGGGCAGCGTTGCGGGCACGAGTGCGGCCGCTCGCCAAGACCGTGGCCGTCGCCGGCGTCACCACGGTTGCCATCACGTATCTGATCGGCATCGGATGGGGCTGGGTCGCCGCGCTGCGCGACCCGGGCGCTGTGAGCTCCTGGATGGATCCGGGCACCGGCATCGGCGGGCTCATCGCCCGTGTCGTCAATGCTGTCGGCCTGGGGGAGCACTCCGTAGGGATCATCGACGTCGCCCATGCCATCGGGCTTGCCGCTGCCGGCGTCATCGCCGTCTGGCTCCTTCTTCGCTCCGACGGGGGAGTGAGCAGCCTGCGGGCGATGGGACTGACGCTGCTCGCCGTCGTCGTCCTCGGGCCTGTCATCCAGCCGTGGTATTTGGCCTGGGGCATCATCGTGCTGGCGCCGATCGCCCTCGGACGTGGCAGGGCCGGCCTTGTGCTGTTGTCCGCCGTCATGTCCTTCCTCGGTCTGCCTGGTGGCAGGCTGCTCCTCAGGCACATCGAGAGCTCAGGTCTCCTCACGGTGGTGGCGGCGGCGGCGGCGCTGCTCGCCGTTGCCTTGCTCTCGTTCACCCCGCGGCTCCTGCACGTCGCCAAGGTGCGTCGATCCCTCGGGCACCGGGTCATCCACGCCTCAGCAGGCGGGACGCCGTGAGCCCAACCGTCACCGTGCGGGTGTCGGCGGACGGACCGGTCCTCACGGTCCTCATCGATCGGCCCGAGGTTCGCAACGCCGTCGACCGCCCGACCGGTGAAGCGCTGGCGGCGGCGTTCCGGTCGTTCGACGAGTCGCCCGATCTCCGCGTGGCGGTGTTGGCCGGCGCCGGGGGCACGTTCTGTGCCGGGGCCGACTTGAAGGCCATCGCCGGCGGGACGGGCAACCGCGTGCAGCTCACCGGGGACGGTCCCATGGGCCCGACCCGGCTTCGCCTCTCAAAGCCGGTGATCGCCGCCGTCTCCGGTCACGCCGTGGCCGGTGGGCTCGAGCTGGCGCTGTGGTGCGACCTGCGCGTGGCGGACGAGACCGCCATCTTCGGCGTGTTCTGCCGCCGCTTCGGGGTGCCCCTCGTCGACGGGGGAACGGTCCGGCTGCCGCGGCTCGTCGGCACGAGCCGAGCGCTCGATCTGATCCTCACCGGCCGGGAGGTACGGGCGGACGAGGCGCTCGCCATCGGGTTGGCGAATCGCCTCGTGCCCGCCGGCGAGGCGCTGGCGGCGGCCCAGGCACTTGCGGCTGAGCTGGCGTCGCTGCCGCAGGCTTGCATGCGCTCCGACCGGCTGAGCGTCCTCGAGCAGGAGGGCCTCGACGAAGCGGCCGCGATGGCCAACGAGGTCCGTCTCGGACTGCCCGTGCTCGGCGAGGCGGCCGCCGGGGCGGCGCGCTTTGCCGCCGGCGGCGGCCGCCACGGCGAGGTCATGAGCTGAACGCTCGGCGCCTCGATCCGCTTTGCCCGGGGCGAGAGGGCACCGGAGGCGTGGGTTTCTGGTTGCGACGGCGTGGGGCCGGCGGACTTCTGGAGTGAGAAACCCACCGTACGCGTAGGTTTCTCACGTCCAGAAGTCGGCGGACGCCGGCGAAGGCGGCCTAGAGCATCCGCTGGGCGAGGGCGACGTCGAGCCAGCGACCGAACTTGCGACCGACCTCGCGCTCGATGCCGATGATCTCGAAACCACACGCCTTGTGCACCCCGATCGATGCCTCCTGTTCGGTGACGATGCGCCCGATCACCGAGTGGAAGCCGTGATTCGTGGCCGCTTCGACGGCGCCGTTCAAGAGCAGTCTCCCGACGCCTTGGCCGCGGTATCCCTCGGCAACGTAGATCGAGTCCTCCACCGCCGTCGCGTAGCCAGGCCGGGGACGGTAGGCCGACAGCGACGAGAAGCCGGCGACCACACCGTCGGCGTCGGCGACCAGCACGGGGTACACGCCGGAGTGGCCCGACATCCATGCCGCCTGGTCCCGCGGGCTTCTGGGCACCAGGTCGAGCGTGGCGGTCGACGTCAGCACCTCGGTGTTGTAGATCAGGCGGATGGCTTCCGAGTCGCCTTCGACCGCCCGACGCAGCTGCATGGCGGCCGATCGTAGTGATGCACGGCGGCAGAGCCGGTATGATCTCGGCGCGTACATGCCCGCTGGGTGATGTCGCCCCCTTAGCTCAGTCGGCAGAGCACAGCCATGGTAAGGCTGGTGTCGTCGGTTCGATTCCGACAGGGGGCTCCCTC
>JBEKMC010000076.1:0-16742 GCA_050008715.1 Acidimicrobiales bacterium
TCGGGATCCATCACACGTCCGCCGGCGGATCGGCCGGCGGGACGGGTGCCGGCGCTCGGGCGACAGGCCCGGGCCCAGCCCTCAGCTTCTTCGCCACGAGCTGCTTCGCGGCGACGCTCCTGAAGCTGCTGTCCGATCGCGTGCTGCCGTCCGGGGCGCGATGGGGCGGCCGCACCGGCATCTGCAGTGATTCCGAGAGATGGCGCCGCTCCCCCGACCACGGTGCCCGGGGCGCGACGACGCGGTCCGCCAGCCGATACGCGATCGACTCGTAGTTGACGCGCCAGCCACGAAAGTGGGGCCACGCTTCCTCCGGCGAGCGCTCCATGGGAAAGCCCGTCGTCGCCAGCACCGCCACGGCGTACTCGAACTCCTCGAAGGTGAGCTGCAGCGGGGCATCCGGGAGCGGGTCCGGGTCGTAAGTCCATCGCAGGGTGGAGGCGATGCGACGCAGGCACGTGAAGCCCATCCGCACGCACATCCTCGCCTGACTCGGTGCGCTCGATGGAGCGAGCGCCAGCTGCATGGCGGCGGCGTCCAACACCGCTAACAGCGCGAGAACCCAGGAGTACCACGGCTCCGGTGACCGGAAGTACAGAAGGACCGGGTAGCTCGTGTGGCTCTCGGACACCTCCGCCGCCCATTGCTCCCAGTCGTGGTAAAGCCCGCCGAGCGCATCGAGCGTCTGGACGAGCTGGTGGCGTGCGAGCAGCTCGGGTCCCCAGGCCGGAAGGCCGGCGCGCGCCTCCAACAGCGTCACGAGTGACTCGCGGCGGTTGAACGCCTGATAGATGGCCGGCAGGTAGCCGATCTGGAGGGCGATGGCAACGGCACCCGTGGCGGCCGCCATGATGACGAGAACATCGCTGCTCGGGCCGCCGACGTGGGCGAGGCCGATCGTGAACATCGACGAACCCGCTTCGCGTACGGCGACGAGGAACCGCGTCGCATACGGCCACAGGGCGATGGAGTACCCGACGAGGAACAAGCCAAGAAACGCCACCAGCTGCGCCAGCAACGCCAACGGACCGATCGTGGCGAGGATGGAATCCTTGATGTCGTAGTTCGTGAACATCCGGGAGATCGCCACGATGATGGCCCGCGTGGCACGGGACACCATGCCGCCGACCGCCTGGAAGGGAGAGCGCCCCCGCGGCGTCACGACGGTCGAGATCATCGAGGCCCACGTCAGCGCGACGATGACGAGCCCGATGAGGATTCGTAGTGTTGCCACGCCGTCAGCTTGGCATGGAGCAGAGGTCGTCCGGCGACCCGTCCGTACGTCAGATCATGTTGCGCAAAGCCGACATCGTGTACATGCGAGCGTCCTGGCGGGACACGTGGCCGGCCTCGAGGCTCCAGAGCATGGACAGCACCGCCTTCACGTAACCCCAGGCGGCAAGCTTCTCTCGATCGATACGGGTCCGGTCGGCCATGACGTCGAGGCGCCGGCGAACGACCCCTTCCATGTCGCCGAGGCCGAGAGGAAACGGCATCGGGTTGTAGAACATCACCGCCACGTCGTAGCCGGGATCCCCGAAGAAACCCTTCGGATCGATCACCGCCCAGCCTCTCCCCTCGTCCTCGAGCACGTTGTCGTGATGAAGATCGCCGTGGACGACGACCGTCGCCGCCCGGTCCGCCAGGAGCTCCTCGAGGACCCGGCGGGCCGTCACGGCCGCCACTCGGAGATCACGGATGCCCGAGTCGATCTCGGCAAGCGTGTCCGTGAGGTCGCGACCGCGATAGCTCGCCCCGTGCGGACCGCGGTCGAACTCTTCGAAGGTGTCCTCCAACGTGCTGAGCGGCGGCAGCCCGCTCTCGGCTCCCGCCGGCGCCCAGAATCGCATCATGGCCGAGGCCAGGACCTCGCTCGCGCGGTCGTCGTCCCGGGCGCACAATTCCGAGAGCGGCCCTCCGGTCGCCCGATCCAGCAGCAGGGCTCCCGCTTCGGCGTCCTCCTCGAGCACGCGCACGGCCGAGGGGCCCGCCAGCCGGAGCGCCAGACCTTCCCGAACGCTCCCTTCCCCGTCCGGGCCGGCCGGCGGTGAGATCTTGAGGACACAGGTGTCGCCGGGAGGCCTCGTGGCGGCGACGACGTAGCTCCACGACAGCGGGAGGAGCTCGCCGAGATCGAGCTCCCACCGCTCGACGAGGGTGGCTACCACATCGGGGAGGTCTCGCAAGAAGCGGGAGCGCTCGGTCCGGTCTCCGCCGCCGCCCAGCACCCGCCGGCGGAACGGCTCGGGCAGATCCAGCTCGGTGACCATGGCGTGGACGCTAACGAACGGCGCCGCGTCCGGCACCGAGCCCACCGTTGGTCTCGGTGGCCACCGTTAGTCTCGGTGAATGGAACGCCTCACCTTGATGGCCGTGCACGCCCATCCGGACGACGAGGCGTCGTCGACCGGTGGAATCCTCGCCAAGTACGCGAGCGAAGGCGTCCAGACGGTCCTTGTCACGTGCACGAACGGTGAGTTGGGGAACGCCCCGGATGGGGCCGCTCCGGGTGATCCCGGCCACGACCCGGTCTTCGTCACCGCACATCGCCGCGAGGAGCTCGAGAACAGCCGGCGCCTGCTCGGGATCACCGATCTCGAGCTGCTCGGCTACCACGACTCCGGGATGATGGGCTGGCCGCAGAACGACGCTCCGGAGGCGTTCTGGCAGACGCCCGTCGAGGACGCCGCCGCCCGTCTTGCCGGCCTGATCACGAAGTACGAGCCGGACGTCGTCGTCACCTACGACCCCAACGGCTTCTACGGGCACCCGGACCACATCCAGGCCCACCGCATCACGGTGGCGGCCGTGGCGATGACGGGGACGCCGAAGAAGCTGTACTACCCGGTGATCCCGTTGTCGGCCGTGGAGGGTTTCACTGCGGTCTTGCGCAACGCCGGCGTGCAGCCCCCTCAGGAGGCCACCGACTCCCTTGACTTCGGCACGCCCGACGAGCTCATCGGCGCCTACATCGACTGCTCGCCGTTCGCCGAGACGAAGTTCCGGGCGCTCGAGGCCCACTCGAGCCAGACCGACAACACCTTCTTCCTCGATCTCGGCCTCGATCTGTTCAAGCAGCTCTTCTCGATCGAGGCCTTCGTCCGAGCACAAGACGCCACCGGCCAACCCACGCCCGAGGACGACCTGTTCGCCGGGCTCCGCTGAGCGAGGGCGGCGGCGCGTTGCGGGTCGGGGCCTGAGCATGTTCGAGGTCACCGAGGAACGCTTCGGCGAGATGATCTCCGACGCCCTCGCCACGATCCCGCCGTTTCTCGCCGGGCACATGGACAACGTCGCCATCTTCGTCGAGGACACAGCGGAGGGCGGGCGGTTGTTCGGGCTGTACGAGGGCATCCCGCTCACGCGCCGGAGCGGCTACGGCGCCGGCATCGTGATGCCCGACAAGATCACCCTCTACCGCATGACCATCTGCGACTACTGCTCGACGGAGGAGGAAGTCGCCGCCCAAGTGCGGACGACCCTCGTCCACGAAGTGGCACACCATTTCGGCATCAGCGACCCTCGCCTCGTCGAGCTGGGCTGGTGAGCGTTCTGGGCTGGTGAGCGTTCTGGGCTGGTGAGCGTTCTGGCGGCCGATCAGGAACCGCCCACGGTCGTGCCCGGCTTCGTCGCGAAGCTCTGCACGTCACGGACGAGCACGCTCGGCGCCGACTCGCCGCCGATCAACCACACCGTCGAACCGATGACCGTCACGCCGGCGTAGGCGACAGGGTCAGCGAGATGCCCGGCCGGCACGGCCCGGCTGCTCGTGGCGAGCCAGGCCCAGACCGTGCCGACGGCGCTCGGGGTCGCGCCGGCGTGCGCCGCCGCCTCGCCACCGGCCACGTAGACGACGCCGCCGAGCGTGACGGCAGCCGCCCCCGCCAACGGCTCGGGCAAGGCGCCGACCACCGTCGCCCGGTGTGCCGCCGGGTCGATCAGCTGCACGGTGTCGACGGGATCGCCGGAAGCCCCGAGGCCCCCGAAGACGTAGATGCGACCGCCCGCGACTGCCACGGCGGCATCACGGACCGCCTTCGGCAGGGTCGCCACGGTGGCGAAATGGACGCCGTCGGTCGTGGCGAGGACGGTGGCGACCGGTGTCGTGCCGTCGTCGCCGCCGATCACGTAGACGGTATTGCCGATGACGGTGGCGGCGTCGCCCGCCCGGGCCTCCGGCAGCGAACCGAGCGACGTCGCCACTGCGGTCGTGGGCTGGGTGGAGCCGAGGTTGGCGAGCTGCTGAGCCGTGGCCACCGGCGCCGACCCATCGCTGCCTCCAAAGACGTATCCCTTGCCGCCGAGGACGACGGCGGCGGCGTCCTCCAGCGGGGACCCGAGATCGCCGACCTGGGTGGCAGCTCCGTCGGACGTGCTGACGTCGAAGATTCCTTGGCCGACGGTACCGCTGCCCTCCTCGCCGCCGGCGACGATGAGCGAGCCCGCCGACGCCGCCGGCAGGACGACGCAGCGGCTGAGCGCCGAGTTGAGGGCCCACGAGGCGAGCTCCGTCGTGACGGCCGGCACGCCCGTGCCACCGGAGGGTGGACGGGTTCCGGACGTGGAGGTGGTGCTGGTGGTGGTGCGGCCGGGGGGTTTCGCTGCTGGCGACGAGCCGGACGAGAGCTCCACGATGACCACGATGAGCACGACGACGACGCCGGCGAGTACGCCGAGACGGATGTGCCCCGCTCGCCGGGCCGCACGCCGGCGAGCCTCGTAGCTCTGCCGAGGGCGAAGTGGGCGGGACGCCACGCCCAAGACCATAGGTCGCCGCCGGCCGGCGAGCACAGGCAACCCGCCGGCGGGTTCTGGACGTGAGAAGACGACCGCAGTGGGTGGTTTCTCACTCCAGAAGTGGAAAGGCTCCTCCCCGCCACGAGATGCAACAATCCAGGGCGTGGCTACGAGCGACCCAGACCCGGACATCACCGTCTACGGCACCCAGTGGTGCGGGGATTGCAAGCGGGCAAAACAGTTCTTCGGCGAGCAGCGAGTCCACTACCGCTTCGTCGACGTGGACGTCGACACCGACGGTCTCGCCCACGTCGAGCAGGTCAACGATGGCAAGCGGGTCATACCCGTCATCGAATTCGCCGACGGCTCCACGCTCGTCGAACCCTCCAACGCCGAGCTTGCCGAGAAGCTCGGCATCGTGACCACCGCATCCCGGTCGTTCTACGACCTGATCGTCGTGGGAAGTGGGCCGGCTGGTCTGACGGCGGCGCTCTATGCCGCTCGCGAAGGCATCGAAACCCTCGTCATCGAGCGAGCCGGCATCGGCGGCCAGGCCGGCATCACCGAGCGGCTGGACAACTTCCCCGGGTTCCCGGAAGGGGTGAGCGGCGAGGACTTCGCCGAACGCCTGCGGCGCCAAGCCGAGCGCTTCGGGGTCGAGATCCTCGCAGCCACCGAAGTGTCCGGCCTGTCGTGCGACGGCAGCTATCGCTGTGTGGCAACCGCCGGCGGTGCAACCTACGGCGCCTACGCGGTGCTGCTGACGCTCGGCTCCACCTACCGCCGCCTCGGCGTGCCCGGCGAGGAGGACTTCATCGGCGCCGGCGTCCACTTCTGCGCCACCTGCGACGGCGCCTTCTACCGGGGCGAGGACGTGCTCGTCGTCGGCGGCGGCAACTCTGCGGGCGAGGAGGGCCTGTTCCTCACGAAGTTCGCCCGGCACGTCACGATCGCCACCCGCGACCCCGAGCTCACGGCATCGAGAATCGTCGTCGACAAGATCGCCGAGCACCCAGAAGTGGACGTCGTCGCGAACACCGAGGTCGTCGAGCTACGTGGGACCGGCCATCTCGACACCGTCGTGACGCGGGACAACGTGACCGGCGAGCAGCACGAGCTGCACCCCGGCGGCATGTTCGTGTTCATCGGCCTCTCGCCGAACACTGCGCTCGTGGATGGGATCGTGACGCTCGACGAGCGGGGTTTCGTCGAGACGGACGCCGGTCTGCAGACGAGCGTTCCCGGTGTGTTCGCCGCCGGCGACTGCCGCACCGGCAGCACGAAACAGGCGGCGTCGGCTGCGGGGGAGGGAGCTGCCGCTGCTCTCGCCATCCGCCGTTACCTCGAGCCCTTCGCCGGCTGCATGCCCGATCTCGAGACGACCGGCGCCGCCATCACCACCATCTGAGGCCGCTCCCTTCAGGCGGGGAGCGCGATGCGTTCCGGATGGGCGTAGATGGTGCACCGTTCGCCCCGGAGGAAGCCGACGAGCGTCATACCCTCCTCCTCCGCCAGGCGGGCTGCCAAGTCGCTCGCGGCCGAGATGCCGGCGACGACGCCGACACCGGCACGCAACGCCTTCTGCACGATCTCGAACGACGTCCGGCCGCTCACGACCAACAGCGTCTCGCCGAGTGGGAAACGCGACTCGAGCAGTGCCCAACCGATCACCTTGTCGACGGCATTGTGGCGGCCGATGTCCTCCCGCACGACGAGCACGTCGCCGGCGAAGGTGACAAGGCCGGCGGCATGCAGCCCACCGGTGGAGCGGAACTGGCTCTGGGCGGCGGCGAGTGCGTCGGGGAGCCGTAGGAGCGTCGTCCACGACACGGAACCGCCTTCGGCAAGCGGCGGGTGACCAAGCTCGCGCAATGCGTCGATGGAGGCCGAACCGCAGATGCCGCATGACGATCCGGTGAGCGTGAGGCGCTCGACCATGCGGCCCGGCGACCCGTTGAGATCCGCCGTCACGATGTTGTAGCGCTGCTCGCCGTCGAGGTCCGGATCGGTGCAGTAGCGGACGGAGCGGATCATCGAGGGATGGTCGATCACGCCCTCGGACAAGAGCCAACCCGCCGCCAGCTCGAAGTCGTGGCCCGGCGTGCGCATCGTCACCGTGAGGGTGCGCGGCTCGGGCTCGGACGCGAGCCGCACTTCGAGGGGCTCCTCGACGGCAAGTTGGTCCGGTCGCCGGACGAACGTCCCGTCCCTGCGCTCCCAGACAAGTCGAGAGGCCGTCATCGGTACCACGGTAGGCCAACTGTCCGAGATCTCCGGCGCCGCCTCGCGCCGCGAGGTGAGACAGACTTGGGTGACCGATGGGAACGATGGATCGAAGGAGGGGCGGTGGGCGAGACCGTTGATGTCGTGCCCGACAGTGGCGGCGCCTTCAACCGGCATCTCCCGGTCACACCTCCGTGACCGGGCCGGCCGGCACCATCCGACGCAGGGTGACCGTCGAAGGTCGGGTGCAGGGAGTGTGGTTTCGCGAGTCCTGCCGCAAGGAAGCGGTGTCGCGCTCAGTCGGCGGATGGGTGCGCAACTGCGACGACGGGACGGTCGAGGCAGCCTTCGAGGGCTCCCCGCCTGCGATCGAGGCGATGATCGCCTGGTGCCGTGTCGGGCCGCCTCACGCCTCGGTCACGTCGGTGCTCAGCAAGGAGGAGACGCCGATCGGCGAGGTGGCCTTCCGCGTCCGCTGACCCAGCCCCGGGTTGAGCTTCCACACGGCCGTCACGCCGATGGCCGCCGCGAGGATGCAGGCACCAGCGCCGACGCCGAGCCCGACGCGCCCGTTCGTCGTGGCGACGATCCAGCCGAGCAGCGGGCCACCCATAGGAGTCGTGCCCATGAACGCCACCGCCCACAGCGACATCACGCGGCCGCGCATGGACGGGTCCGACTCGAGTTGCAGCGTCGTGTTGCCGGTGGCGAGGAACGACACGCTCGCGTAGCCGACGAGCGCCAGGGCGACGAGCTCGACCGCCAGCACCGGCGAGAACGCTGCGAACGCCATGGCGAGGCCCAGCCCGACGACGGCGATCGTGAACGGGCGCAGGCCGGTCTTGCCGCGGGCCGCCACGATCAAACCGCCGACGACGGCGCCGACCCCCATGGCCGCCGTGAGGAAGCCATAGGTCTCGGCACCCCCGTGGAACGTGCCCTTCGCCACGACGGGCAGCACGACCTGGAACTCGTAGGCGAGCGTGCCGACGATTCCCATCATGACGAGCGGGATCAGCAGGCGAGGCGTACGCGCCACGTAACGAAAGCCCTCACGAACCTGTCCCTTGGATCTGCCCGCCGGCGGGCTCGGCTGCAGCATGGTCAGATCCATGGTCGAGAGCGAGAACACCACGGCGACGAAACTGGCAGCGTTCAGGAGGAAACACGCGCCGACCCCGACCGTCGCGATGAGGATTCCGGCGACCGCCGGCCCGACCGCTCGGGCAGCATTGACCATGGTCGAGTTGAGGCTCACGGCGTTTCGCACCTCGTCCGTTCCGACCATTTCGAGGACGAAGGCTTGACGCGTGGGGTTCTCGAAGCTGTTGTTGAGCCCGAGGACCACGGCGAGCACGAGGATCTGCCAGTACCGCACAGCGCCTGTGACCGCGAGCAGGCCGAGAACCAGCGCTTGCACGCCCATGGCGCTCTGCAGCACGACCATGAGCCTGCGCTTGTCGACGCGGTCGGCGATGACGCCCCCGTAGGGACCGAAGAGCAGCACCGGCAGGGTCTGCAGCGCCACCACCAAGCCGAGGTCGGTCGCCGAATGCGTCAGGACGTACACGAGCCACGATTGCGCCACGGACTGCATCCACGTGCCGATCATCGAGATGGCCTGGCCGATGTAGTAGCGGCGGAAGTTCGGCACTTTCAGGGCCGAGAACGTGCGACGCCCGATCGAGAAGACCCGGCTCATCGGATCGTCGACTCCGGCTCGTTTGATTCTGGCGCGTTTGACGCCGGCGGGTCCGACTCTGGCGGATCCGAATCCCGTCGGCTCGATTCTCGCCGGGCTGACTCCTGGCGGGCCGATTCCTGTCGGGCGGCAGCCGGTCGTTGAACCAACCGGTCCGCCAGCTGCTCGAGCGCCGGCAGGGCGGCCAGCAAGGCCGCCCGGTCGTCCGGGGCCAACCGGTCGAGCTCAGCCGAGAGCACATCGGTCCGCTCGCTGCGCACCCGGCCGTGCAGCGTTCGCCCGGCTGCGGTGACCTCGACGCGGCAGACGCGCCCGTCGGCCTCGTCCGTCAGGCGCCTGAGCAAACCCTGCTCCTCGAGCCTGGCCACGACACGGGACAACATCGTCGGGTTGAGGCCGGCGTCGGCCGCAAGCCCGGACAGCTTGACGGGCCCAAGCCTCGCCACGGTCTGCAGCACGTCTACCTCGGTCGTGGTGAGGGAGCCGGCGGCTGCCGTCGGCCTGAGGCGCTTCGACAAGCGAAAGACGGCGAGCCGCAGGCGGGCGGGCGCTTCGGCCTGCACGTCTTCGACCGTCGTAGCTCGCATCTCTCGCCTCCTCTCGCCGGGTCCGTCGTCGAATTCCCGGATATAGTTGCTTGCTAGCAAGCATATTAGCAGGCCAGTCCGGACTCCGTGCAGGCGCCCGCGACACACGGGAAGCCCGGGGGCGGGTTCCCGAAGGTGAGACGAGGTGGCGTACAGTTGGGCCTTCACTGGGGGAAGCGAGAACCGTGGAGTTACTTGGAATGGCGTGCGCCGAATCCGGTCGGCGCGTCGAGGCGCTCGATCCTGAGTCCACGGCCTGCGGTCGGTGAAGCGCTTCCGGCGTAGCGCCACGATTGAGTCCGTCCCCGAGGACAGCGGGCCTCCGCCGGACGAGCCGACGCCAGAGACCGGCGACCCGGTCGACGACGACCCAGCACCGGTTCCGGATCCGCCTGCCGATGCTGCACCGGCAACGGTTGATACTGCGCCGGCAACGGTTGAGACTGGAGCCGAGGTGGCCGGCGAGCCCGAGGTGGCCGGCGAGCCCGAGGTGGCCGGCGAGCCCGAGGTGGCCGGCGAGCCCGAGACGCTCGAAGAGGCACTCGCCGAGGCGGCGGCGGAGGCTGTCGCCGAGGAGGCGGAGGGAGGCCACGACTCCGCCGGGCTACGACCGGAGATATTCCAAGCGACGTCCGCCGGTACGAACGCGCCGGCGCGAACTCGCTGGATTGCCCCGGACGGCGCCTGGGAGACGACGCTCCGTGGTCGCCAAGTCATGAACGACTCCCGCCTGTTCCGCGGCGTGGCGTTCACGGAGCAGGAACGCCGCGACCTCGGCCTCGTCGGGCTCCTACCGCCTCAGGTCATCCCGCTGCACGAGCAGCTGACCCGTGCTCTCGGCCAGTACTACGCCCAGCCGACGGATCTCGCGAAGAACGTCTACCTGTCCTTGCTACAGGATCGAAACGAAGCCCTCTTCTTCCGCCTCCTCTCCGAGCACCTGCCAGAGATGCTGCCCGTGGTCTACACGCCGACCGTCGGGGAGGCGATCCAGCACTACAGCCAGGAATACCGGCGACCGAGAGGGGTGTTTCTCTCGGTCGACCATCCGGGCGACATCGAGATCTCCCTCGGAGCCACCGGGCTCGGCCCGGACGACGTCGACCTGATCGTGGCCACCGACGGCGAAGCGATCCTCGGCATCGGTGACTGGGGCGTCGGAGGAATCAGCATCTCGCTCGGCAAGCTCGCCCTCTACACCGCAGCCGGCGGCATCGACCCAGGACGGACCATCGCCGTCATGCTCGACGTCGGCACGAACCGGCAGTCACTGCTCGACGATCCGCTCTATCTCGGCAACCGCCACCCGCGCGTGGACGAAGCCGGCTACGACGCCTTCGTGGACGCGTTCGTCGAGACGGCCAATCGCCTCTTCCCGAACGCGCTGCTGCATTGGGAGGATCTCGCCGCCCGCAACGCCCGTCGGATCCTCCACCGGTGGCGGGACAACGCGTTCACGTTCAACGACGACATCCAGGGCACCGGCGCTGTTGCCCTTGCGGCCGTCCTCTCCGGTCTCAAACGCTCCAGGGGCCGCCTGGCGGACCAGCACATCGTCATATTCGGTGCAGGAACGGCCGGGGTCGGGATCGCAGAGCAGCTCCGCGACGCGATGGTGGCGGACGGGTTTGTCCGGGAAGAGGCCATGCGGCGCTTCTGGCTGATCGACCGACAGGGTCTCCTGTTGGAGTCACAGGGAGAGCTCGCGGATTTCCAGCGCCCATGGGCACGCCGCGCCGAGGACATCGCAGACCTGACGCCGGACGGTGACGGCAACATCGGGTTGGGCGAGGTCATCCGCAACGTGTCGGCGACGATCCTCATCGGGACCTCAGGCCAACCCGGCGCCTTCACCGAGAACATCATCCGCAATATGGCGTTGTCATGCCAGCATCCGATCATCCTGCCGCTCTCGAACCCGACCGAGCTCGTCGAGGCCGAGCCATGGGACATCATGCAGTGGACGGGTGGACGCGCTCTCGTCGCCACCGGCAGCGCGTTCGACCCCGTGACCTATGCCTGGTCGACGCACTACATCGGGCAGGCGAACAACGCCTTCGTGTTCCCGGGTCTCGGGCTCGGGGCCATCCTCGTGGGAGCCATACAGGTGACCGACCACATGTTGACGGCGGCAGCCGAGGCCATCTCTGCGCAGACGGACATGGCGATCGAGGGCGCGCCCTTACTCCCGGAGATCGACGCCCTGCGCGCGACATCTGCTGCCGTCGCCCTCGCCGTGGCTCAGGCGGCCCTCGACGACGGAGTCGCCCGGTGGGCACTGCCGGAGCCTGCCGCCGGGGCCATCGAGGCAGCCATGTGGAAGCCCGAGTACCGCCCGATCCGCGCGGTGTGAGCCTGGCCGCGGGCCGCCGGCGTCCGATTATTCGCTGCGGGAATGCACCGGATGCGCCGGCGTCAACCCGTAGGCGGCGCGGGCGTACTCGCGGGCCATGCGGTCGGTGCTGAAGAACGAGCCGTTCAGCGCAACCGCTGCTCGACGGATGCGGACGTACTCGTCGCCGCCACCGAAATACGCCGGCGCCACCACGGTGTCGAGCTTCTCGTAGAGATCCGCCGCGTCCCGGGCGGCTGTCAGTTCGGCCACCTCGATCTCGTCGGCTCCGCGATACTCCGGCTCCTCCCCGGGCTGGGCGCCGATGGCCCAGCCCGTGACGCTCTCGATGCAGCCTTCGATCCACCAGCCGTCGAGAACGCTCAGGCTCGGCACGCCGTTCAGCGCTGCCTTCATCCCGCTCGTGCCCGAGGCCTCGAGGGGCCGCTGCGGCGTGTTCAACCAGACGTCGCAGCCGGCGCAGAGCCCCGCCGCGAGTGCCAAGTCGTAGTTCTCGAGGAAAACGACTTCCACCGACGACCCGAATCGCCTGCCCGCGCTGATGAGCGCGGTGATCGTCTCTTTGCCGAGCGCGTCGCGAGGATGCGCCTTGCCGCTGCAGACGATCTGGAGGCGACCGTGCTGCTCTGCGATGGCCGAGAGCCGCTCCGGATCGCTGAACAGCAGGAGGGCGCGCTTGTAGGGTGTGACCCTTCGGGCAAGCCCGATGGTGAGGGCCTCCTCGTCGAGGGTGACCGAGGCGTGCCCGGCGACGACGTCGATCAGCGCGCGCTTGGACGCCGCGTGGGAGGCGGCGAGCGACGCAAGTGGGATGTCGTTCGCGTACCGCAGGATCGAGCTGTCGGCCCGCCACCCCGGAAGGCACTCGTCGAACAGCGTCCGCATCGCCGGCGAAGCCCACTGCACGTGGTGGACGCCGTTCGTGATCGACGCGATCTCGACGCCGGGCAACATCGCCCTTGTCACCTCGGCATGGCGCCGTGAGACTGCGTTGACGTAGTGCGACATGGCGGTGCCGAGAGCTGTCATGTTCAGCTCGCCGTCGCTCAACAACCCCAACGAATCGAGCAACCGCGCGCGCTCCTGCCCGAGGACGCCCAGCACGAGCTCGCTGGGGAAGCGGTCGTGACCGGCCGGCACGGGCGTATGCGTCGTGAAGACGCAACGGGCGCGTACTGCCTCGACCTCCGGCGAGGTCCAGCTGGAGCTGGCTCCCTGCCCCAGCTCGGCTTGCAACAGCTGCACGGTAAGGAGTGCGGCGTGGCCCTCGTTCATGTGGAACGTGCTCATCCCGTCGTAGCCGAGCTGCTGGAGCATGAAACACCCGCCGATCCCGAGCACCACCTCCTGCCGCAAGCGATGCTCGAGGTCACCGCCGTACAACTGGTCGGTGATGCGACGGTCCTCCGGCGAGTTCTCGGGCAGGTCGGTATCGAGGAAGACGACCGGGATCGTCGCCCCGTCGACCCCGGTGAGCAACAGCTGCCAGGCGCCGATGACGACAGGTCGCTCGCCGATCACGACCTCGAATCGTGCGTCGAGTCGTTCGAGGAGCTCGGTCGGGTCCCATGCGACCGGCATCTCGACCTGTTGGCCATCAGCATCGATCTGCTGTCGGAAGTACCCGTCGGTGTAGGCGAGCGTGACGGCCACGAGCGGCAGTCCGAGATCTGCGGCCGAGCGCAGGAAGTCGCCGGCGAGGACGCCCAATCCGCCGCTGTAGGTCGGCAAGCGAGGATCGAGCGCCACTTCCATCGTGAAGTAGGCGACTGATCGGGCAGCTGGCGCGAGGGCTCCGTTCGACGGCAGGAGTCGCGCGGCGGCGCGATCGCGTGACGGAGCCATCGGCGCATACTAGGGGTGGCGTGTGCCGGCACATCGAAACCCCGGCACATCAAAGCCCCGACACGGAGAAGCCCCGCCGGTCGGTGCTACCGGCCCGCCGTCCTCAACGCTTCGTCGGAGATGACCGCCACGAGATTCTCGAGTGAGGCGAGCGAGTGGCCGTCGACGAAGCTGTCCAGGAACGGAAGAGCTGCCGCCATGCCTCTCACGACCGGTGCGTAGCCGGGCGAGGCCTTCAGCGGGTTCACCCACACGATGCGATGTGCCACCCTGCGGAGGCGTCGCATCTCGGCCGAAAGCACCGCCGGCTCGCCGCGGTCCCAGCCGTCCGAGAGGATCACGATGACGGCACCCCGAGCCATGCCGCGGACACCCCACTCGTCGTTGAACGCCTTCAGGCCCTCGCCGAGCCGGGTGCCGCCGTACCAGTCGGAGACGACTCGTCCCGCCTCCGCGAGCGCGACGTCCGGATCCCGCCACGACAGCGGCCGCGTGATCCTCGTGAGGCGGGTCCCGAGCACGAAGACCTCGACGAGACCCGAGTTGCGTGCCGAGATGGCTGCGTGCGCGAACCGCAGAAACCCCCTCGCGTACTCCTCCATCGACCCCGAGATGTCCACGAGGAGCACGGTGCGGCGGGGCCGTAGCGAGGCGGAGCGCCAGGCGCGGTCGAACGGCTCGCCATCAGACCCGAGCGAGCGCCGCAGCGTACGCCCGATGTCGGGCTCACCGCGGTCGTGCTTCGTGGGCGCAAGGCGTCTCGAGCGCCGCCGCGAGGTGATCGGCCGCAGCTGTGCGAGCAGGCGTCGCGCCTCGGCCCAATCGGCGTCGCTGTACTCGGCAAAATCTCGTTGCCGCAGCAGCTCCGTGGCGCTGTAGCGGACTACCTGCCTGCTGTCGGCATCCGTGTCGGACTCGTCGCCGGCGGCATCGCCGTCGTCGTCGGCAGCGAAGTCGAGAGAGACGGCGAGTGGCACGACGGCCCGCAGTGGCGGCAGGGAACCGGCGCGGTCGAAGAACATCGAGAAGACCGAGTCGTATGTGCCGATGTCCTCCGGCCGCTGGAGCAGCGTCGCCCGACCGGCCCAGTACACCGACTCCCGCCGGTCGAGTCCGACGACGCCGAGAGCTTGGGCGTACTCGATCACGTTGCTGACGGGCACCTCGACCCCGGACACCCGCAACATCGTCGCGAACCCGACGGCGAGACGCCCGCCGACGTCGTGTCCGGGCTCAGGGGGCTCACGCCCCACGAGCCGCCGCTGCCTCGATGAGGCCGGCCAGACCCGCAGCGCGCACCCGGTGCTGATCCTCCTGATACTTCACGACCGCGCCCAGCGTGACGTCCATCACGTGCTCGTCGATGTGAGACGAACCGAGGGCGGCGAGGGCAGCCGCCCAGTCGATCGTCTCCGCCACGCCAGGCGGCTTGTAGAGGTCCATAGCGCGAAGGGCCTCCACGGCGGCTGCGACCTGCCGAGCAAGGCGGGGCGCGGCCTGCGGTGCGCGCAACAGCACGATCTGGACCTCACGCTCGAACGGGGGATGCTCGATCCAGTGATAGAGGCATCGGCGCTTCAGGGCGTCGTGGACGTCGCGAGTCCGGTTCGACGTGAGCACGACGACCGGGGGCACCTCGGCGCGGATCGTGCCGAGCTCGGGCACGGTCACTGCGTACTCAGAGAGAATCTCGAGGAGAAAGGCCTCGAATTCGTCATCGGCGCGGTCGATCTCGTCCACGAGCAGGATCGGGACGGGCCCGATCGTCGGCTCCAAGGCCCGCAGCAACGGGCGGCGGACAAGGAACCGCTCCTGGTAGAGCTCGTCCTCAGCCGACCGAGCCGATTCGCCGCTGGCCTCCACCGCTCGTAGGTGGAGGAGCTGGCGGGCGTAGTCCCATTCGTAGGCCGCCTGCGAGAGGTCGATGCCTTCGTAGCACTGCAGCCGCAGCAGCTCGCCGCCGGTCCACCGGGACAGGACCTTTGCGACCTCGGTCTTGCCGACGCCGGCCTCGCCTTCGAGGAGCAGCGGCCGGCGCAGCGTCAAGGCGAGGAAGATCGCCGTCGCGAGACCCTCGTCGGCGAGGTAGTCGTGGGCGGCGAGGGCGGCGACGACGTCATCGACGCTCGTCGGAGGCATCGAGGTGGGGTCCACGCCGGACACGCTACCGGCGCCGCGACGGGCTGTTAGCCCCCTGAGAGCTGGGGGGTCTTCGAGTCGACACAACTCGTGATCGTGAAGATGCGGTACCGGTTCGTCGCCGTCCACCTGCTGTTTCAGTAGCTGTGACTGCAATTGATGCTTGGGGTGTTCGCCGTACCAATGGAGGACAGCTTGCGCCGGCCGCTGGGATGTCGTCTTGCAACGATGAGGACGTCTGCGTACGTGACGCCGTATTTCCTGGTCTGGTCACATCGACGTCCACGTGCTCCACTGTTAGTCTCCGGAGTAAGTCGCCCTTGCGCTTGGGGGAGGAGCTCGCAATGTCAGTCCAGGTCGGGGAACATGGCAGGTCGCCGCTCAGGCTCGGGAGAGTCCGCCGACTGAGCGGCCGTGTGGTACTGGTCTTGCTTACAGCGGTTGCTGTTCTCGCTGCCGGTACGGGCATCGCCCTCGGCCGCGGCTCGAACACGACCAGCACCATCAACGGCTGCGTCACGAACTCGAACGGCGCCCTCCGGGTGATCTATCCGTCGAAGGGCCAGAGCTGCACGAGCAAGGAGTCCTCTCTCAGCTGGAACAAGCAGGGGCCCGCAGGTCAGGACGGCACCACGATTCTGAGCGGGTCTGCTAAGCCGTCGAAGTACCTGGGAGCGGTCGGCGACTATTACATCGACACGAAGACACACGTCATCTACGGGCCGGCCGTCAGGTTCTGCCCGCCGTACCCCTGCTCCACCGGCTGGGGATCAGGCACGTCCCTCGTCGGCCCTCCGGGCAAGTCGGCGAGCTCGTCGTTGCCGTACGCCTACGAGACGACAGGCGGGGTGGTGCAGCTTCCGAGTGGTGACACCGAGAGCATCGTGAGCCAGAGCATCCCGGTGGCGGGCAGCTACTCAGTCATCGCCACGGTCGACGTGGACAACACCGGGACCAGCAGCACGAGCTGGTACTGCGACCTCGACTACGCCAATCCAGGCCTCGCCGGAAATCCGGTCGACGACGTCAGGATCGACGTGCCGGGAAGTCTCGGTTCCTCGGGGGCCTTCAACAACAACACCTTCACGCGCCTGACCCTCGTCGGCGTCGCGACCCTCGAGGCGAATGCCACTCTGACCGTCTACTGCGGCGAAGG
>JBEKMC010000077.1:0-25605 GCA_050008715.1 Acidimicrobiales bacterium
GTCGAGCTCCTCGCGACCCGGAAAGCGCTCATCTCACAGGGAGGATAGGCCGATGCCGGACGAAGCGACCGGAGTCGAGGCTCTGCTCGAGGAACAACTTGACTTGTCGGCAGTGGCGGCGCACGAAGCTGGGCCTGTCGACACCGGCAACATCGAGCCGACTGGCCGGTTCCGGATCTACCTCGGGGCTGCCGCCGGTGTCGGCAAGACCGTTGCGATGCTCGACGAAGGCTGGCGCCGGCACAACCGGGGGACCGACGTCGTCATCGGCTTCGTCGAGACGCACAACCGGCCGTTCACTGCCGAGATGGTCCGTGACCTCGAGGTCGTGCCGCGCAAGGTCGTCGAGTATCGCGGAGCGCGTTTCGAGGAGATGGACACCGACGCCGTGATCGCCCGGGCTCCCCACGTCGCCCTCGTCGACGAGCTCGCCCATACGAACGTCCCGGGGTCAGGACCCCACGAGAAACGTTGGGAGGACGTCCTCCAGATCCTCGACGCCGGCATCGCCGTCATCTCCACGGTGAACGTGCAGCACTTGGAGTCGATCGCCGACCTCGTCGAGCACATGACCGGTTCGCAGGTGCGCGAACGCGTGCCTGACTGGGTCGTCCGCAAGGCGGACCAGACCGAGCTGATCGACTCGTCTCCCGAGCAGCTGCGACGCCGGATGGCCCACGGGAACATCTATCCGGCTGAGAAGATCCAGACGGCGCTCGCGAACTTCTTCCGCACCGACAACCTCTCGGCACTTCGGGAGCTGTCGCTGCGTTTCGTTGCCGACGAGACCGACGACGCCCTGCTCGAGCGCTTGCGCGAGCGGCATACGAGTGACATCTGGGAGACGACCGAACGCATTCTCGTCGGCGTCGACGGGACGCCCGGGACCGACGGCGTCGTCCGCCGCGCCGCTCGACTGGCCGCTCGCTTCAAAGCCGACCTCGACATCGTGCACGTGGTGTCGTCGGAGTCCGTGAGCCCGCGCAACGACGCCGGCCTCCCCGCCTTGCGCCAGCTGACCGCGGACGTCGGCGGCGAGTGGTTCGAGCTCAAGGCGGACGAGCCGGCAAAGGCGCTCACGGACTTTGCCATCGAGCACCAGATCACTCAGATCGTGCTCGGCGCCAGCCGGCGCAGTCGTTGGGAGGAGTTCACGAAAGGGTCGATCGTGGCCAGGGTGATCCGGCTGGCCTCGACGCTCGACGTCGACGTGCACGTGATCGCCCGCCGCAACCCCCCACGACGCGGAGGCGGGGGCGACCCGCTCGACTGAGGGCCGTTGTCGTTTTATTGACGCTCCGGCCGACAAATTGACGGTTGCGCGACGGTGGCTGGGCGCAGGCTGTGGGCCATGGCTGACATCCTCGTAGTACTCGGCACCGTGTTGCTCACGCTCTCGATGCTGGGCTTGATCTGGGCATTGGAGCGAGTATGAGCACGGCCGCCGGCATGCTCGCGACCATCGGGGCGGTGAACGGGATCTTGCTCGCCCTTTCCGTCCTCGTGTTCATCTATCTCGGTGTGGCGATGTTCAGGGCTGAGTGGTTCTGATGCACTTCGCCCTCTACGTCATCTGCCTCGTCGTCGCCGTGGCGGTGGCGTGGCGCTACCTCGGCTCCTACATGGAGGCCGTCTTCAACGGGCGCGTCCATTGGCTCGGTTGGCTGGAGCGCCCGACGTACCGCCTCCTCGGCGTCGACGAGGACTCCGAGCAGAGCTGGCAACGCTATGCCAGCTCGCTCATCATCTACTCCGCCGTCGCCATCCTCGTCGTCTACGGCTTCGAGCGGCTGCAGGGGCACCTGCCCTTCAACCCGCAGCATCTGCCCGCCGTCGGTCCTGCCCTCTCGTTCAACACCGCCACGTCGTTCGTGACGAACACGAACTGGCAGAACTACGTGGGCGAGGCGACGATGTCCTACCTCACCCAGATGGTGGCCCTCGTCGGCCAGCAGTTCGCCAGCGCCGCCGCCGGCATGTGCGTCATGTTGGGGCTCATCCGCGGCTTCTCCCGCAAGGACTCGAGCACGATCGGGAACTTCTGGGTCGACCTCGTCCGCGGCGTCTACTACATCCTCCTGCCGATCGCGGCGGTCGCCGCCGTCATCTACATCGGCCAGGGTGCCGTGCAGACTCTCGCCGGTCCGGTCGCCATCCACGACGTCCTGAACGGCGTGAAGGAGATCCTCCCGCGGGGCCCGCAAGGCTCCATGACTCCCATCAAGCAGCTCGGCAACAACGGCGGTGGCTTCACGAACGCCAACGGCGCCCACCCCTTCGAGAACCCCACCGCGTTCACGCAGTGGTTGTCGTTGTTCCTGCTCCTGATCATTCCGATCGCCAGCACCTACATGTTCGGCAAGATGGTGAAGAGCATCCGCCAGGGCGTCGCCGTCCTGTCCGTCATGGTCATCTTGTTCGTCTCGTGGTCCGCCTTCGGCCTCTACGCAGAGTCCCGCGGCAACCCGGCTGTCACCCAGGCCGGCATCGTGGTTCAGCCCGGCGGCAACATGGAGGGCAAGGAGACCCGCTTCGGGGTGCTCGAGACAACCCTGTTCAACGTCGGATCCACACAGACGTCCACCGGGTCGGTCACCGGTGCCAACGACTCCATGACGCCGATCGGCGGCATGGCGATGCTGACCGGCATGATGCTCGGCGAGGTCTCACCGGGCGGAGCCGGCGCCGGCATGTACACGATCCTCGCCTTTGCGATCATCGCCGTGTTCATCGGCGGCCTCATGGTCGGGCGAACGCCGGAGTATCTCGGCAAGAAGATACAGGCACGGGAGGTGAAGCTCGCCGGCTTGCTCGTCCTCGTGATGCCAATGCTCGTGCTCATCCTCACGGGTATCGCCGTTTCGATCCATGCCGGACGGGCAGGTCCCGAGAACGGCGGTCCGCATGGCTTCACCGAGATCCTCTACGCCATCACGTCACCGGCCAACAACAACGGATCGGCTTTCGCCGGCCTCAGCGGCAACACGCCCTTCTACAACATCGTGCAGTCGCTGGCTTTCTACTTCGGCCGCTTTGCCGAGATGGTGCCGGCCCTCGCCCTCGGTGGCGTGCTCGCCGCCAAGAACGTCACGCCGGAGTCCGCTGGGACGTTCCGGACGGACTCGGGGCTGTTCGTCGGACTGCTCGTCGGCGTCATCCTGCTCGTCGGGGCGCTGGTGTTCTTCCCGGCCGTCGCCCTCGGGCCGATCGTCGAGCAGCTCGTGAACAAGCGCTACCCCAACCCGAACGCGCTGCACATGTTGTGGCAGCACGCCTCCTACCGGCTATCCCTTCTCCACGGCAAGGTTCTCTCATCATGACTCAGGCAATCACCCCATCTGAGGCGCCGGCTCCACAGCCGCCGGCGCAACCCCATGGCGTCGTCGGTCAACGAGGCTTGTTCGACCGCGAGATCCTCGTGCCGGCGCTGGCGGACTCGATCAAGAAGCTGAACCCGAAGGTGCAAGTGAAGAACCCCGTGATGTTCGTGGTTCTCATCGGCTCGGTCGTCACGTTGATCTACTCGATCAAAACGCCCGGCATCTTCGACTGGAGCATCACGATCTGGCTGTTCCTGACGGTCATCTTCGCCAACTTCGCCGAAGCGATGGCGGAGGGCCGAGGGAAGGCTCAGGCGGACACGCTCCGGAGGATGCGCTCGGAGACCGAGGCCCGCCGGCTGACGGCCGACGGCGTCGAGGAGCGCGTCCCGGCGGCTTCGCTGAAGAAAGACGACCTCGTCGTCTGCGAGGCCAACGACCTCATCCCCTCCGACGGCGAGATCGTCGAGGGCATCGCTTCGGTCGACGAGTCGGCCATCACGGGCGAGTCGGCCCCGGTCATCCGCGAATCCGGCGGAGACCGCTCGGCGGTGACCGGCGGTACGAAGGTGCTCTCCGACCGCATCGTCGTACGTATCACGGCCGAGCCGGGTCACACCTTCATCGACCGGATGATCGCCCTCGTCGAAGGCGCCAACCGGCAGAAGACGCCGAACGAGGTCGCACTGACGATCCTCCTCGCCGTGCTGACGATCATCTTCCTGCCCGTCTGCGTGACGCTCGTTCCCTTCGGCAATTACGCCGACACGACGGTGTCGGTCGTCATCATCGTCTCGCTGCTCGTCTGCCTCATCCCGACGACGATCGGGGCGCTCTTGTCGGCCATCGGCATTGCCGGCATGGACCGGCTCGTGCAGCGCAACGTCCTTGCCATGAGCGGCCGGGCCGTCGAGGCCGCCGGCGATACCCAGACGTTGTTGCTCGACAAGACGGGCACGATCACCCTCGGGAACCGGATGGCGTCCGACTTCTTCCCGGTCGGCGGCCAGACCGAGGAGGACGTCGCCGAAGCGGCCCAGCTCGCATCGCTGGCCGACGAGACACCGGAAGGACGTTCAATCGTCGTGTTGGCGAAAGAGCGCTTCGACCTCCGCCAACGCGACATGGGCAGCGAGCACACCTTCGTGCCCTTCTCTGCCGTCACGCGGATGTCGGGCCTCGACATCGACGACCGGCAGGTCCGAAAGGGTGCCGGTGAGGCGGTCAAGCGTTGGGTCGTCGAACAGGGCGGCTCCGTCCCGGACGATCTCGACCCGATCGTGGACCGCATCTCCCGCGCCGGCTCGACTCCACTCGTCGTGGCGGACGGGCCGAAGGTGCTCGGTGTCATCGAACTGAAGGACGTCGTGAAGCAGGGCATCCGTGAGCGCTTCGACGAGATGCGTGCCATGGGCATCCGCACGGTCATGATCACGGGCGACAACCCGCTCACCGCTGCCGCCATCGCATCGGAGGCTGGAGTCGACGACTTCCTCGCCGAGGCGACGCCTGAGAACAAGCTTGCCCTCATCAAGCAGGAGCAAGAGGGCGGCAAGCTCGTCGCCATGACCGGCGACGGCACGAACGACGCCCCGGCGCTCGCCCAGGCCGACGTCGGCGTCGCCATGAACACGGGCACGACCGCTGCCAAGGAAGCCGGCAACATGGTCGACCTCGACTCGAACCCGACCAAGCTGCTCGACATCGTCGAGATCGGGAAGCAGTTGCTCATCACCCGTGGTGCGCTTACGACCTTCTCGATCGCCAACGACGTGGCGAAGTACTTCGCCATCATCCCGGCGATCTTCGCCATCGCCTACGCCAGCGGTGGGCACCATCCTCTCGAGGCGCTCAACATCATGAAGCTGCACTCCCCCCAGAGCGCCGTGCTCTCGGCAGTCATCTTCAACGCCCTCGTGATCATCGCCCTCATCCCGCTCGCGCTCCGCGGCGTCAAGTTCCGGCCCGTCGGTGCCTCTCAGCTCCTCCGGCGCAACATCTGGATCTACGGCGTCGGCGGTCTCATCGTCCCATTCATCTTCATCAAGCTCATCGACTTGATCCTCACAGCCACAGGGGCCTACTGATGCTCGTACATCTCCGCAGGGCCGTCGTCCTCTCGGTCGTCATGATCGTGCTCTGCCTCGTCTACACGGGCGTGGAGACCGCCATCGGCCAAGTCGCCTTCAAGTACCAGGCGAACGGGTCGCTCATCAAACAAGGCAACACGGTGATCGGCTCCGCCTTGATCGGGCAGTCCTGGACTGGCCCGAAGTGGTTCCAGGGCCGCGACGACTCGTTCGACGCCGCCGCCTCCGGCCCGACGAGCTACGGACCACGCTCCGAACAGCTCTACGAGCAGGTCGTCCAAGCTGAGGCGAACCTGAAGAAGGAGGGCATCACCCCGACGAACGGGCTCGTCACCGGCTCGGGCAGCGGAATCGACCCGGACATCTCACCGGCTGATGCCTTGGCGCAGGTGAACGCAGTCGCGAAGGCCAACAATCTGCCCGTGTCGACGGTCAAGGCCCTCGTCGAGAAGTACTCGGCACCGGTCTACCTCGGCATCTTCGGCTCACCGTACGTGAACGTCATGTCGCTCAACATGGCGCTCGCCGCCCTCACGTCGGGATCTCACTGAACTCCTGAGGGGCCGCACACCGCCCTCCCGGTGGGCGGTCCCTCAGGTGCCCGCCGTCTCGCCCGCCCGCCCGCCGTCTCGCCCGCCCGCCCGCCGCCCCGCCCAGCGGCCCCCCCGCCCAGCGGCCACTGGCGGCGTGCGCCGGTAGCCTGCGCCCTCATGGCACTTCGACCATCAGAGGGCCTTCGCCAGGTTGCCTATCTCCTCGAGCGCGAGCGGGCCGACACGTACAAGGTCCGGGCGTTCCGCAAGGCGGCGGCCACGGTGGACGGCGTGCCGATCGAGGAGCTCGAGGAGCTGGCGACGTCGCGGCGACTGACCGAGCTGGAGGGAGTGGGCGAGACGACGGCCCGTGTCATCACCGAGTGCCTCGCCGGCCAGACTCCCCCGTACCTCGCCGAGCTCGCCTCGGCCACCTGGATGCCCGAGATCAGCCCCGGAGCCCGCGACATCCGCGCACTGCTCCGAGGCGACTGCCATGCACATTCGGAGTGGTCCGATGGCGGGAGCACGATCGAGGAGATGGCGACCGCCGCCCGCGATCTCGGGCATGACTACCTTGCCCTGACTGACCACAGTCCGCGGCTCACGGTGGCTCACGGCCTCAACGCCGAGCGACTGCTCAGCCAGCTGGACGTCGTCGCCGACCTGAACAAGTCCATGGCGCCGTTCCGCATCCTCACCGGCATCGAGGTCGACATCCTCGAAGACGGTTCCCTCGACCAGGCCGACGACCTCCTCGACCGTCTTGACGTCGTCGTAGCGAGCGTGCACTCCAAGTTGAGCATGGCATCGTTGCAGATGACGGCCCGGATGATCCGTGCGATCGAGAACCCGCTCTGCGACGTGCTCGGGCACTGCACGGGACGAAAGCTGGTCGGTACCGGGCGACCACCGAGCAAGTTCGACGCGCAAGCGGTCTTCGGAGCGTGTGCCAGCACGGGCACTGCGGTCGAGATCAATTCGAGGCCTGAACGTCAGGATCCGCCGCCGGAGCTGCTCGCCGAAGCGTTGGGGCTCGGGTGTGTCGTGACGATCGACACCGACTCGCATGCGCCGGGGCAGCTCGAGTGGTTGGTGCTCGGCTGCGAGCAGGCGGCCGCGGTGGGGTTGGCCGACGCGCCCGAACGCATCATGAACACGCGGCCGCTCGACGAGTTTCTCGCCTGGACTGGTTCGCACCGGCCCTCCTGATGGCCGGAACCCTGCCGAGGCGGCCCAGACCAGGAGCCGGCCCCAGGCAGAATCATGGGAGGCCGGCAGGGCGACCGGGCAGCCCTGGACCATCGAGCCCGGCGCTGTCGGCTATCATGACCGTTGCCGGGCCGCAGCGCCCGGGTGCACGCCGCACTTGGCGGCGAGGCCTGATTCGGACTCTTCATTTCGAGTTGGCCTTCTTCAACTCGTCTGGAGTCTTGTGACAAGCACGTTTTCCGACCTCGGGGTCTCCCCCGAGCTGGTGGCCCGTCTACGTACCCTCGGCCTCACCTCCCCGTTCCCGATCCAGTCGGCGGCGATCCCCGATGCGCTCGCCGGGCGCGACGTCTGCGGTCGCGCACCCACCGGTTCGGGCAAGACGCTCGCATTCGGCCTCACGATCGCCAGCCGGTGTTCGGGCGCCGCTCCCCGCCGCCCCCTCGCCCTCGTGCTCGTCCCCACCCGCGAGCTCGCCGCACAAGTGCAGCGCGAGATCGCCGGCCTCTCGTCCGGGGGATCGCGCCGCGTGATCGCCATCTACGGCGGGACGGGCTACTCACCGACGCGTCAAGCATTGCAAAAGGGCGTCGACACCGTCGTGGCCTGTCCCGGGCGCCTCGAGGATCTCCTCAGCCAGCAGGCGATCGACTTGAGCGCCGTGAAGATCGTCGTGTTGGACGAGGCGGACCGTATGGCGGACATGGGTTTCCTGCCGTCGGTGAAGCGCATTCTCGACGTGACGGCCCCTGGCCGCCAAGTGCTGCTCTTCTCCGCCACGCTCGGAGCTGAGATCGAGGCGCTCGTGCGGCAGTACATGCGGGACCCGGCACGCCACGACGTGACTCCCGCGGAAGAGTCGAGCGACGTCTCGCACCTGTTCTGGCACGCCGAGCGCGAAGACCGTGTCGGCTTGACCGCTCGGCTCGTCGGCGAGCACGGGCGTGCCCTCGTCTTCTGCCGAACCCGCCACGGCGCCGACCGGCTCGCCAAGCAGTTGAAGTTCGCGGGCGTCGAAGCGATGGCGATCCATGGGGATCGCACCCAGGCTCAGCGCGAGCGTGCACTTGCCGCCTTCTCCCGAGGCTCCACGCAGGTGCTCGTCGCCACGGACGTCGCCGCCCGCGGCATCCACGTCGATGACCTGCCGTGCGTGGTCCACTTCGACCCACCCGCCGATGCCACCGACTACCTCCACCGCTCGGGTCGCACCGGCCGCGCCGGGAAGACCGGCACCGTCGTGTCGCTCGTCACCGGAGAGCAGCAGAAGGCGGTAAGGGTGCTCCAGCGGACACTCGGCCTCGAGCAGCAGGTGCATGCTCCCGGTGGCACGATCTCGCGACGGGTGTCCCCGGCCGACGCGCCGGCGGGTTCGGACCGCCCCGGTCGTTCGGACCGCCCCGGCCGTTCGGAAAGGCCTGCTCGTTCGGAAAGGACTGCTCGTTCGGACAGGCCTGGTCGCTCGGACCGTCCCGGTCGCTCGGACCGTCCCGGTCGTTCGGAGCGCCCGCCGCGCTTCGACCGCTCCGCCCTCCGGCCCGAGCCGGCTCGCCCCGACTACTCACAAGGCCCCGAGTTCTCGCCGCGCTCCGAGCGCCGCCGCCCGGAGCTCGCCCCTCGCGGCGCAGGGCCGTCTCGCTTCGGCCGAGGCAATGGCTTCGAGCCGCAGCGCCCCCGCGCTGCCCACCATCTCTCCAGCGTCGGTGCCGAGAGGGCACCCGAGCGCGACACATACCGCAACACTGACCGCAACAACGAATACAACGCCTCTCGTAGGCACAATCAAGGAGCAAGAATGCCAGTCGGCACCGTCAAGTTTTTCAACGCTGAGAAGGGGTACGGCTTCGTGTCTCGCCCGGACGGCGAGGACGTCTTCGTCCACTACAGCAACGTGCAGGGCTCCGGCTACCGCACGCTCGAGGCCGGCCAGCAGGTCGAGTTCGAGGTCGCACCCGGTCGCAAGGGTGACGAGGCTCGCAACGTCAATCGTCATCCCTCTGACGGGTCTTCCAACCCCGAGGAGGGCGCGCTGAACCGACCACCGGGTGCAGCCGGCGTCGCTACGGAGATCAACTCTTCTGGCACGCGGGCTGCGTTCGGTGGTCGTTGCGCGCCCGGGCCGGCGCGATCGAGGCCGACGAGGCCGATGGGCGCCCGTGTGCGGTGTCAGGGGAGCCGATTCCGGCCGCACTAGATTGCCCCGAGAGGTGGAAGTCGATCGTGGCAACTGAGCCGGCAAGTGCCGGGCAAGTGCCGGGCAAGAGGAGGCCGTCATGCTGTTGCCGCTCATCGTGGTGCTCGTCCCGGTCGGGTGGATCTCGGCCGGCATGCGTGAGCACGAGGACGAGTTCCGCCAGGCTTGGCTGCAGCGCTTCGGGAACTCGCCGACCTCCGGAGGCGGGGCCGTCCCGCCCGCCACCTACAAGGCGTGGTACAAGCAGTTCAGGAAGACCGGCATCCGCCCGGCCGACTGGCTGTCGACGCTGTCGCAAGGGCCGCCGAGCAGCTCCGCCGTCTGAGCCGCCCGCCGCCCGCCGGCCCCGCCGCCCGCCGCCGGCCTCAGTTGTTGCGGGCGGCGTCGAGTCGCTCGAGGAGGGCGCCGCGACCGGAGATACCGAGTTTCAGGTAGATGCGCTGCAGGTGGTTGTCGACCGTGCGGGCCGAGACGAACAATCGCTCGGCGATCTGCCGGCTCGTCAGGCCGTCCGCCGCCAGCAGGGCCACTTCACGCTCGCGGACCGAGAGGTCCGACTGCACGCCGGGCGGCGCCAGCGCCGGCGTGTGGGCACCGTCGCAATGGCGTGCCAGCCGCTGCGCCCGCGCCGCGGCCGCCGTCGCCCGGCGATGCAGCCGCGACTCGGCAGCGAGGCGCTGCTCGATGGAGGCCGCCTCGGCGGCATACAGGAACGCCCCGCATGCCTCGAAACGGTCGGCAGCGGTCTCGGCCAGCACCGGGTCGCCGGAGCGCAGCGCCCGGCCGAGGGCGAGCCGGGCGACCATGAGCTCACCGTCGACGAGGTCGGCCAGCTCCTCGAGCCGCCGGATGGCCGCCTGTGTGTCGCCGAGGCGGATGAGGTCGTGGAGTGCTGCCGAAGCTGAGGCGAACTGTCCCCAGGTGTTGGCGAGATCGACCGCCGCCCAGAGGATCGAACGGGCGGCGGCGAGGTCGCCCGACGCGAGCACAGCCCAGGCGCGACCTCGCTCGACGTGGATGTCCATCATCCGCATGGTCGTCGAGGCAACCGCCGCGAGCTCGGCCAGGGCCGCCGTCGCCCCCGCCCGGTCGCCGAGCTGGCCCGTCGTGAGCGCGATGCCACCGAGTCCCCAACGGGCACCCGGGTGACCACGCGCTTCGAAGATGGCGGCGGATTCGCGGAAGAGCCGGTCGGCCAACACGAGGCGACCCTGGGTGGCCCGAGCAGAGGCGAGGATCACGCCGAACCAGGCCTGACCGTGTCGATTCCCCCGGTTGAGCGCGGCGCTGTAGCCGGCCTCGGCCGTGACCACCGCTTCGTCGAGGCGACCAGCTTCCGACAGGGCCACTGCCTTGGCGACGAGAAACACGGCCGCAGCCGACACACGGTCGGCCTCCTCGAGGTCGCGCCGTGCCACGAGCGCCGCTTCGGTGTGCGCCAGCGCTTCCGTCGTCCGTCCCGCCAGCGCCAGTGCCACACCGATGTCGCGCGAAGCCTGCATGAAGGCGGCATCCCCGCCAACCGCGAGGAGTGGACGATCGAGCTCGATCGTGCGGGCGACGTTGCCGGTTCGCAGGAAGTGGACGGCGCGCTGGGCCTGCAATGATCGGCGGCAGGCGGGGTCGGAGACCGACGCGGACACCTCCAGCAGCAGCCGGTCGGCCTCGTCGGTCCTCTCCGGCGAGTAGAAGATGGCCGAGGCGAGCCCGTTGGTGATCGCTGTTCGCTCCTGGTCGTTCGCTGCGAGCGGGAAGGCGGCCCGCAGCACTCGTTCCACGTCGACGGCGCGGCCGTGGACGTCGAGGGACTCGGCGAGCAGGATGGCGGCATCGAGGAGGCCGCCTGTCTGCCACGCCGCCTCGGCTAGTTGCACGGCGAGGCCGTAGTCCTCGTTACGAAACGCCATCTTCGCCGCTTGCAGCATGACATCGGGGCTGGCCCCACCGCCGTCGAGACGCCAGACCGCCACACGGAGCACGTCGGCCGCCCGAGGTGGTCGGAGTGCCTCGGTCACGTCGGCGAGCGCTCGGCACAGGCGGGCGCGGCGCAGGCGGGAGAGGTGCGCCCGGACGACCTCGCCGTAGAGCGGGTGGGCCAGGCGGACGTCGGTGCTGCCTTGGCTGGCGGATGCGTCGAGCAGGCCCTGCAACTCGAGGTTCTCGATCACCTCGGGGAGCGCCAGCCTCGTCAGTGCGGTCAGCTCGAGTGGCTCGCCGAGCGCGACCAGCTCGAGCGCTTCGCGCTCGGGTCGCGACAGGCCCCGGCAGCGATCGTCGATGAGGTCGCGCAGCCTTGGCGAACTGGCGAGGGAGCCCTCGAGCTGCCAGATCCCCCGGTGCGACGTGAGCGCCCCGGACTCGAGGGCTCCTTGCACGAGCTCGCGCAGGAACAGGACGTTGCCGCCGCTCTGGCTCGTGAGCGCTTGAATCGCCGCCCCGTCGACCGGGCCGCCGAGCACCGCTCCGACGAGCGTGGCGACGTGGGAAGCGGCGAGCGGGCCGATATCGATCCGCGTGATGCGACCGCTTGTCCACAGGTCGTGAAATCCGCGGGGGCGGGCGTCGCCGTGGCGGAGCGTCATCACGACGAAGACGCCGCCGGCGGCGACGAGATGGTCGACGACGGCCATGGACGTCTCGTCCAGGTCTTGGATGTCGTCGATGACCAGCACGACGCGCCCGCGTGTTGCCGGCGCTCGTACGCGCGGCTCGCGACCGGCCGATTCGCCGGCGTTAGGGCTGCTCCGGGCGCTGCCGGTGAGGCGGGCCACGGCGACTGCCATCGCTCGAGCGGGGCTCTCGGCTGTGGCGGGATCGATGCCCAGCTCCGCGAACAGCGGTGCGAGGGCGACGAGGGGGATGTCGGCCGAGCTCTTGGTTGCACGGACAGCGACCGTCGTGAGACCGCGCAGCGATGCCAACTCGTTGATCTCCCGGGCGAGCCGGGTCTTTCCGACGCCGGCCGGCCCGGCGAGGCCGACACCTCCGCACTCGGGATCGTCCATTGCCGCGCTCAGCAGCGTGAGCTCGGAATCTCGCCCGATGAGGGGCCAAGCACGCCCGGAGACTCGGGTGGCGGGAGGAGCCACCATTACATTCTCCAGTCGAACCGGCGGCACCGCAACCGCGGCCGGCGGCGAATTGAGTAACGACTACTCATGTCAGCACCTCCAGAGCCGATCATGATCGAAAGCAGCACGGCGGATCGACCGTGCCCACCCTGGCGGACTCTCGGCGGCGGCCGGCGGGCCGCCAGGGTGGGCCGGACCCGGCGGCGGAGGATCCGGCCCGAGTCACAGGGCACCGAAGGGATCCGAGGGGCGCGCCCGGCGCTTGCGGCGGCCCGCCGCGAGGGCGATGAGGCAGGCAACGAGCATGGCGGCGAGCGTCCCGGCGGCGATGGCGAGACCCTTCGAGTAGCCCGCCGGCTCGTAGGAGAAACGCACCACGCTCAAGCCGGACGGGATGTCGACCGCCTGCACGACGCCGATGTCGAGGAGCGGCGTTCTTGTCTGCCCGTCCATGGGGCCGCCCGCCGAGGTGTTCGCCATCCGCAGATCCCGAACAGCGCCGGCCCCGCTCACGATGGCCGCCTGCCAGCTCGGATCGAAGGCCGTGCTGCGCAAGAGGATGGACGGCCGGTCACTCCGTACCGAGATCGTCACCGAATCGGTGCTCTGCGACACGATCTTGACGTCAGCCGGGAGGTGGGCGGCGATCGCGTAGGTCCCGAGGGGCTGCACCCAGGCTTGCACGGGCGTGTAGTCGGCTCGAAACACCGAGAAGTCGTCAGCGGCCCCGACGAATGTCCATTGCGTCGGCGACATGGCACTCACGAGTGGCCCGTTGACGACGTAGGCCCGCCCGCCCGCCCTGATCGCCAGCGCCATCGGGCCGAGAGGGAGCCCGGAGAGCAACTGTACGACGAGACCGGCGCTCGGCACCGCCGGGAGCCGGATCGATGCGACGGTTACGCCGCTCAGGAGCCGTTGAGGCGTCTGCCAGGCGAGCGCGCCGGAGGCTCCGATCTCGCCGACGCGAACGAGCTGGCCGGCGGCCGGACGCGAGAGCACCAGGACGGCGGCGGCGGGAACGGCGAGAGCCCCGAAGAGCCAACCAGCCTGTTCACCGGGGCTGATGGCGGGGTGGGGACCGGAGAGCGGGATCTTGATCAGATCCTCTTCGGGCGGCAGATACGTGCCTCCCGGCAGGAGCTGGTCGACGCCTGCACCCTCGACTACCGACGTCAGGTTGACGGCGGCTCCCGCCCGCGGAAGTGCAGCGATCGGCGTGAGGAACTCTTCGGCCGGCGCCAACATGACCTGCAGCCCGACAGGCTGGAACCAACCCGGCCCCACCTCGCCGGTGGCGAGATAGCCGCGGACGTGGGTGGCTGTCGGCCCCGAGTAGCTGCCATCCTCGAGAGCCCCGTAGCCCTGGATGCTCGGCAGCCCGGCGAGAATCCCGACGTTGGCCTCGCCCGCTTGCACCATGGTGGACGAGTCGAACAGATCCGGGTCGTAGACGGCGTAGCGCCCGGCCGGCGACAGGTTGTGCTGCACGAGTTGCAGCAAGGGCCCGAGATCGCCGGCGGTCGGGATCGCCTGTGTCGCCGCCACGCTTGTCCCGGAGGCGAACAGGGCAACGTCGACGACGACGAACACGGCGGCCATGCGCAGCCAGCGTCCCGGACCCATCCGGTGCCGGGCGAGCACGATGGCGCAGGCAACGGCGGCCAGCCCGAGTGAGATCGCCGTGGCCGTCTCCATGGCACCGAGCTGTGTGTTCGAGGGAGCGACCACCTTGAGGGCCTTCCACAGCGAGGCCGGCGCCAGCTCGAGCCAGGCGAAGACGGCGGCGACGGCGGCGAAGACGGTCGTGAGCGCGACGATCTCCGAGGGGGCGCGGACGGCCTTCGGGCGGCTGCCCCCGTCGAGCCACCACGCAAAGAGCATGCAGGCGGCGAAATCCACGTCGACGATGTTGCGACCCTGATCCCGCTGCTTGCCGTAGAAGGGAATGTGGAAGATGACGTGCTCGAGGGGGGTCTTGGAGCCGACGGCGAGCACGAGCCCGAGCGCACCGACGACGTACCACGTGCGCCGCTCACCGTGTGGGAGCCACTCGGCCCAGCGTCTGCCCAGGAGGGCGACCACGGCGACGACGGGCAGGAGCCCTACGTAGAAGGCGACTTCGGGCAAGTTGGAGAGGCCGAGGTAGTGCGGCTCCGCCACCATGGTCCAGCCACCCTCGAGGAACGGCACGATCCCGAGCACGAGCGCCCGCCCGGGGAAGCTGTAGCTGGCGGCGAACGTTCGGGTCACCGTGCCCCGCTGCGAGGTGGCGATGAAGCGCAGCGCCGGGAGCCAGACGAATGCCGAGAGCCCGGCTCCCATGCCGAGCCCGGCGGCGCCGCGGCTGACGAGGCGCCACCAGTCGGAGGGCTGCAGGGACAACCGCAAGACGCCGTAGGCGAGGCAAAGGATGGAGACGTCAAGGATGGCCTCGGGCGCGCCGGCGAGGATCAGGCAGGCCACTGCCACGCCGAGCAGGAAGCTCCAGCGCCATCGCCCGTCCTCGAGGATCCGGCGCACCGCCAGCAGCATCCAGGGCAGGGAGGCCAAGCCCTCCGCCATGTCCATGTGCACGGAGCCTTGAGCTGCTACGGCGCCGGCGAACGCGAACGAGACGGCACCGAGGAACGAGGGCAGCCGGTGGACGCCCGACTCCTGCAAGAAGACATACGTGCCGACCGAGACCGAGCTCACGGCGATGATCTGGGTGAGCACCCAGGCTCCCGTCGCCGGCAGGACGGCGAACAGGAATGTCGTCGGGTAGAACGCGCCGGCGTTGAGGCCCGCCATGAGCGGCGTCCCGCTCCAGATCCACGGATCCCAGAGCGGCGCGGCGCCGTGGCGCAGATCCTGGCCGACGAGGACCCGTAGCGGGTAGCTCTGGATGAGGTCGTCGCCGATCAGCAGGGGGTGACCGGTGAGGAGGGTCGCTCCGGCGAAGATCGCCGTGGGGATGAGGACCAACACGGCGATCGGCAGGAGGCCGAGGAAGAAGGCGCGTCGACCCGATGCCCGTCGGGAGGGTTTGTCCGGCAGGGGGGACGATCCGTCGCGGGCGGACGCCGGCGCCTCGACAGCCGTCACGGTCGACGGCGAGACGAAGGCCAGTGGCCGTTCACGGGCAGCCAGACGGCGACCTTCGGTGCGCGCTCGGTCGGCAGCCCGAGTGCGCGCACGAGGTAGGTGTACGCGGCGGCATGGTTGTCCGGCCCAGCCCAGAACACGACCGCTCCCACGGAGTAACGGGCGAGAAAGACGTAGAGGTCACTGATGCCGGCGGTCCCGACAGGCCCAGGCGACGGCCAATGGTCCCCGGTTGCCGTGTAGCCGAGCACCTCCTGGACGTAAGGAGGCGACAGCAGCTCTGGCCACCGATGGCCGAAATGGCCGAACTGGACGTTGGCGTAGCCGCCGAGGAGGTGGTAGTCCATGCCGGCCTGTGCCTCCCACAGCATCGCCTCCGGGCGAAGCGGCGTCGGGTACGGGTAGGCGAGGATGACCGACCCCGCTGGGACCAAGGTGCGGATGCTGCGCGTCAGCGCCGCCGGCCACGGGACTGCCCGGCTCGAGAAGGGGAGGTTCGGCAGGAGCGACAGGACGGCAATGGCGGCCACGACCCCCACGCGGGCGCGACGCGCCGCCGGCGTGTCCCTGCCGACGCGGCCGAGTCTTCGCCAGAGGGCGGCGGGCGGCCTGTGGGCCGCTGGGCCGAGCCACAAGCGGTCGACGCCGATGGCGAGGAGAACGGCGACGAAGAGCGAGACGTACAGGGCGTAACGCGCCGGGATCGTATTGTCGAGCAGGGGAAGGTGGGCGAACACGGTCTCGGGCAGCGGGATGTGGGTGTTCTTGTTGAAGATGCTGAGCGTGGGCCCGAGCGAGAGGATCAACGATCCGACTGCCAGCCAGGTGACGACCCGGACGAGCGGATCCCTGCGCAGCCGCCAGGCGATCACGACGAGGACGAGGACGAGGGGCAGTCCGAGATAGGAGCCGTTCTCCGACAGGTTGCTCGCCACGAAGCCGTCGCCGAAACGGGCGACGGAATGCGGAATGAGGAGCTGGTTCCTCGTGGGCACGAGCGTTCCGACCAGATCGGCGTGCAGACCCTGAAGAGCAGAAGGGGGGATGACGGCGCCGATGAGGTGGTCCGGGCCGGCAACCATCTCGAAGATCAGATACCCGCAGAGGACCAGGAAGACAACGGTCGCGACGCTCACAGTGCCGGCGATGTACGCGAGTCGCTCCCGAAGGAGGTGCCGGTGGACGGCGGCGAGGACGATCCCGGCACAGATGGCGATGAAGAGGCACCCGCTCAACACGTCGGGGGAGATGAGCATCTGCGCCGCCGCTGCCACCCCCATGAGCACCCCGAGTCGCCAGCGCCGCATCCGCCGGGTGCGGACGAGCTCGTCGGCACACCACAACAGGAGGGGCGGGATCGGCACGAAGATCAGGTCGAGATGGAGCTCCTGGCCTGTCATGTAGGGCCCGAAGCCGTAGAGCAGACCTCCGACGAAGGGTGCGATCGTCGACGAGCACCAGCGACGCAGGACGAGGAACATGCTGCCGGCCGAGAGGGCGAACGCCAAGCGGAGGAGGATGTTGAACGTGGCGACGGGCCCGAGCGTCGCCGTCACGGGCCATCCGATCAGGCTGAGCAACGGGACGGAGGTGTTGTCGGCGAGGTTGACGCCTTGCGGATAGTCGAACTGGGTCGTGTGGAAGATGTTGAGGCCGTGGGTGAGGGCAAAGGGCAGCCACGACAGGAACCACATCATCTGGAAGGGGTCTGAGCCGGCAGGGTTCCCGCTGACGGCGGCCGGCACGGCGTTGGAGTCGAGCGGACCGGCCGGGAGGAAGGCGACGACCGCCAGCGCTGCGTAGGCGAGCAGGCAGACGCCCGTCGCCCATGGCCGCCGCCGTTCGGGACCCTCCGACTCCTTGGCGCTCTGATCGGCGGCGGTGGTGCCGTCCGGCAACGGCGGGGTCTCGGCGACGACTGCCGTCATGGGGCGAGCGCAGTGTGGCGACGGCGGGATGCCAGCACGCCGAGCACGGTCAGCAGTACGAGCGTCATCCCGAAGGCCCGGAAGGCGGAGAAGTTGGCGTCGGAGTTGAGATGGAGGAACGACCGGGGCGGGGTGAGGCCCATGAACACGAGGACGCCGACCCAGGCGGTGACCCATCGCATCGGCGAGCCCCTCACGATCACCGTCATGGCGAGCGGCACGAGGGTCAGCATGAAGTGGCTCTCGGAGAGGGTGCCGGCGAGGTACGTGCCGATGAGGAGGATGGACGACGTCGTGATCACTCGCAGCACCGGGTCCTCGAGACGCTGCCACGACCACCAGGCGGCGAGGAGGGCGAGCGCGACGGTGACGAGGCGGACGACGATCGTGACGGCGTCCGGGACGGCGAACGACCGCATCACGTCCACCCAGGCCGAGTTGAAGAAGATGCCGTATCCGGAGCGGTCGAGAAGGCTTGGCAGCTTCGAGAACACCGCGCTCGGGTCCTTCACGACAAGAAACGCCGCCGCATTGAGCACCGCCGGTATCGCGATCGTGACAGCGAGCGCCCTCCATCTTCGGGCAAGGACGAAGACGAGCAGCACCGGCAGGAGGAGCGGCTTCACCGACAGCGTGAGGCCGATGGCGACACCGGCCGGCACCCAGTGCCCTTTCGCCGTCAGGAGATAGAAGAGGGCGAGCGCGAGGGCGCATACGACCGTGACGTTGGTGAGCTTGAGCTCGTCGCTCATGGCGGGAGTGAATCCGACGGCGAGCACCACCACGCCGGCGGTGAGGCCCCACCACCGGCGTCCGAGGACGGCGGCGGAGATCATGATCGTCGCCCACATCAGAAGAGCTGTCGCCACGAGCCCGAAGACGGCGACCTCGTGGAGCGACATCCATGCGATCGGCCGGTCCACGAGGAGTGCGCTCGGCGGGTACAGGAAGAGGCGGTTGTCCGTGGCAGCGGTGGAGTACGGCTGCCCGCCATGGGCGAAGACCACCTCGGCCCGCCAGGACGCGATGAGATCCCAACCGAGCGTGGTGTCGGTGCGGTCGAGCCGCAGGCACTGCGACGCCCAGGTCAGTGCACAGGCGGCCCAGACCACGATCGTGGCGGTGGCGGCAAGCGTCGCTCGGGAGCGTGCCGAGCCGAACCGCAACCAGCGGTCGTTCAGGCTCCGACGGGCCACTTTGGCGTGGGAGCCCCCCGACGGGGTCCAGTCCGGGCGTGCGGGCGCGCCACGACCATCGGTTTCGATGGTGCCGGGCATCGCCCGCATGATACTCGGGCAGGCATTCTGGGCAGGTGGCAGGTCCTGTTTGGCACGCGTGACGCCCTGCTGGGCAGGCGGCAGGCCCTGCTGGGACGCCGGCGGCTCATCCGTGGAGGCGGCTCACCCAATCCGGACCGAGATCGGCCACGCTGGCGCAGCCGAGGAGCGTCATGGTCCGGGCGATCTCGACTCGGAGCAGATCCAGGACGTGCTCGACGCCTCGCTGACCTCCGGCGGCCAGGCCGTAGAGGTAGGGACGGCCGATGAGGACGGCCCGGGCACCGAGTGCCACCGCTTTCACGACGTGGGTCCCGCGGCGCACGCCACTGTCGAGCAGCACCTCTACGGATCCTGCGACGGCGTCCACGACCTCCGGCAGGACGCGAAACGTGGCCGGCGCACCTTCGAGCTGCCGCCCGCCGTGATTCGAGATGATGACGGCGTCAGCGCCCAGGTCGGCCGCGATATGAGCGTCGCTCCCGGTGAGGAGACCCTTCACAGCCAGTTTCCCGGGCCACTCGGCGCGCAGGTACTCGATGTCAGCCCAGGTGAACGGAGAGGCCGCCATCTTCAACATCGAGAAACCCCGAGGCTGCCGCACCCTGGCGCCGGCGTGGCCCGTGTCGCCTGCACCGGAGTCCGTGCCGGCGCGGGCGGCCGCCTCGGCGGCGGCCCGGGAGCTTCGCAGGGTGTTGATACCGTCACGAGCCATGCGATAGGTCCACCCGGGCCGGGCGAGCACCTGCGGCCCGAGGTGTACGGCGTTGAAGGCGTCGATGCGGAGGGGCGGCGTGACACCATGGCGACGGTCGCGCTCGCGGTTGCCGAGGGCGGCCGTGTCGATCGTCACGACGAGGACTTCGACGCCGGCGGCCTTCGCTCCGTCGAGCAGCTTGTCGGCTTCGGGACGGCCGCCGCCGGCGTAGAGCTGGAACCACACGGTGCCCGGGGCTTCGGGGGCGATCTCACCGATGGGGGAGCCGGCGACCGTGCTGAGCACCGAGAGCGTGCCGCGACTGGCTGCCGCCCGGGCAGCGCCGGCGGCGCCGTCCGGGTGCATGATGCGAACGAGCCCGGCCGGGGCGAGCATGAGCGGCATGGAGATCGGCGTCCCGAGCACGGTCGTGGCGAGGTCCGGATCGACGGCGGCGGTCCCCATTCGCGGGCGGAAGACGACGTCGTCGAAGGCGGCGACGTTCGAGTGCATCGTGATCTCGTCGTCGGCTGCACCGTCGACGTAGTCGAAGACGACTCCCGGCAGCGTGCGCTTGGCGACACGACGAGCGTCGGCGACGTTGGCGATGCGATCGAGCTTCATGGTGATGCTCCTCGGGTCCTCGTGTGCGTAGTCACATGGTCTAGCCACCTGACGGCGCCAGGGCGAGCCGACAACGCCCCCGAGCCCCCGCCCTCGAGCCGGACGGCCCGACGAGCCCCCGGCCTTCGGCCTAGTGTTCGCCCGTGGATGAGCTCATCTCCCGCGAGGCGGCCGCCGCCTGCGGCATGCTGCCCGCCTGGTGGGCCCGGGCGACACCGTCGGCACCCGCCGTCGTCTCGTCCACCGGGACGGTCTCGTTCGAAGAGCTGAACGGCCGGGCGAACCAGCTCGCCCGAGCCCTCCGGCGAAGAGGCCTCAAGGCGGGCGACGCCGTGGCGGTCTTGTGTGGCAATCAAGTGGAGTTCGCCGAGTCGGCCTTCGCCACGACCCGTTCCGGGCTGCGCCTGACCCCGGTCAATCGGTATCTCACGGGGGCCGAGGTGGCCTACATCCTGGAGGACTGCGAGGCGAAGGCGCTCGTGGCCGACGGCTCGCTCGCACAGGTGGCCACGGACGCGCTCGCCGGAGCCCCGGGCTGCGACGTCCGGTTGCTCGTCGGAGGCGACTCGAACGGCTTCGAGGACTACGCCGTCGTTCGGGACGCCGAGGAGGCGGCAGACCTCACGGACCCGGTTGCCGGCACGACGATGCTGTACACGTCCGGCACGACCGGACGGCCGAAGGGCGTCTTCCGGACACCGGCTTCAGCTGCCAGCATGCTCGGCGCCAACATCTACGGCTACCGCGAGTCGGGCGGCGACGTCCACCTGTGCACCGGCCCGCTCCACCACGCCGCCCCGCTGGCGTTCTCGCTGGCGGCCCCGATCGGCTACGGGGCATGCGTCGTGTTGATGGAGCGCTTCGATGCCGGGAGGACGCTGGCGCTCATCGAGGACCACGGGGTCACGCACACGCACATGGTCCCGACGATGTTCCACCGATTGCTGTCGCTTCCCCCCGAGACGAGGCAACGCCACGACCTCTCGACGCTCCGCTACGTGCTCCACGGAGCCGCCCCGTGCCCGGTGACGGTGAAGCAGCGCATCATCGAGTGGCTCGGGCCGATCGTGTGGGAGTACTACGCCGCCAGCGAGGGCATTGGAAGCTTCGTCGACTCCGCCACCTGGCTCGACCATCCCGGCACCGTGGGCAAGCCCTACACCGAGCGCCAGATGATCGTGGGCGACGAGACCGGCGCTGAGCTGGGGCCGAACGAGACGGGTCTCATCTGGATCCGGGCACCGGTCGGCGGCCGATTCGAGTACTACAAGGACCCGGAGAAGACTTCGGCCAGCTACCAGGGTGAGTATTTCACGTTGGGCGACGTCGGCCGGGTCGACGAGGAGGGGTACTTCTACCTCACCGACCGTTCGGCGAATCTCATCATCTCTGGCGGCGTGAACATCTACCCGGCCGAGGTCGACGCCGTCCTCCTGCAGCATCCGGCTGTGGCCGATGCGGCCACGATCGGCGTGCCGGACGCCGAATGGGGCGAGTCCGTCCTGGCTGTGGTCGAGCTACAGGAGGGCCTTCACGGATCTGAGGCGCTGGCCGCCGAGCTCGTCACCTTGTGCCGGTCGCAGCTCGCCCACTTCAAGTGCCCGAAAGCCGTCGACTTCGTCGCCGAGCTGCCTCGCCAGGACAACGGGAAGATTTACAAGCGGATTCTGCGCGAGCGCTACCGAGAGCGGGCCGGCTGAGACACCCGTTCAGGGACGAGCCGAGAGGACGGCGACCCCGTCACCCTTCAGGTCGGCGAGGGCCGTGCTGCGGCCCACCATTGCCATCAGGATCGAGATTCCCTGTCCGGCGACCTCCGGGCCTGAGCCGCAGGACCACTCGGCGTCAGTCATGCGGAGCGTCACGCCGGAGATCCGCCGCTTCACGCCCAGCGGGAAGCGGTTGCGCTTGTAGAAATCCGCCACGATGACGACGTGCTCGACGGGATGGTCACCGAATCCGTGGCCGTTCGACCGGAGGATGTCCTCACCGTGGACGACGACTTCGCCGAGCACCGTCTTCGTCGGGCCGGGCGGCTTCCCGTGGGACGAGACGGTCGCCCGGAACGCCCCGAGGAGCTCTGCCGGCGAACGGCCCTCGCTGTAGGTCCGGACACCTTGTGACTGGAAGGCTTCAAAATTCAGGCGGTTCCTCGCCATGCCCACGGCGAACTTGCTCGCGGACATCGACCCGATCGCGACGAGGTGGCCGACGACGTCGCGGACCGACCATGCGTCGCACAGAGTCGGTGCCGCCCAGGCTTCGTCCGGCAGCTCGGCCAGCTTGTCGGCGAGCGCCTGGCGCTCGGCGCGGATCATGTCCCAGACGTCCATCGTCTTCCCTTCTCCGGCTGGCGCATGGGTGACACGGGCAGCACGACGCCGAGAGTCTAGATGTGGGCGTCCTCGGGCGGCTGGGAGCCAGCGGCGGGACCTGCTGCGGCCAGGGCTTCTTCGATGCAGCGAACGAGGGCGCGGGCCGAGTCGGCCGTGAGCTCGACGGGGACCCTGGCCGTCGGGCCCTCGTCCTCGTTGAGGAAGTCGATGTTCAGGGTGTGCTCGTGGGTGGCGTGATACGGATGGTCGAAATACGCCATGGCGCTCGTGACCCGGAACCACCCCCCGGCTCCTTTGCTGGCGCCGTCGAGCACCGTCTTCGAGGTGAGATAGGTGCACACGGGCGGTCCTCAGCCGGCCAGGTGGCGACCGTAGAAGGAGAAGATGCGCTGCCAGCCGTCGGCGGCCGCATCGGCGCGGTAGGAGTCGCGCGCCGTGTTGAAGAAGGCGTGTCCGGCACCCTCGTAGCGGTGGAACTCGTGGTCCTTGCCGAGGCGCTCGAGCTCGGCCTCGAGCTCGTCGACCTGCTCGGGGGACGGGAACTTGTCGTCGAGACCGAAGAGCCCGAGGAGCGGGCAGCGCAGGTTCTCGGCGAGATGGAGGATCGGCTTCATGTTCATCCCCTCGGGCGGTCGGCCCACGACGAAGGCGCCGTAGCAGTCCACGGCTGCGTCCACGTCGAGCGAGCAGCCGGCGAGGAAGGCCTGGCGACCCCCCGAGCAGTACCCGATGACACCGACCTTGCCGTTCGACGAAGGACGGCTTCGGAGGAACGCCACCGCCCCGCCCACGTCGCCGACGAGACGGTCGTCCGGGACGCCGCCTGAGGCCCTCGAGGCAGCCGCGGCGTCGTCGGGCGCAGCGCCAGGGGCGTCGCGGTGGTGCAGGTGCGGGACGACCGCGAGGTAGCCGTGAGCAGCGAAGCGGTTGGCGATCTCGGTCGTGGGCTCGTCCCAGCCCGGCATGTGATGGATCACGACGACGCCGGGAGAGGGTCCATCGCCGTGCGGCTGGGCGAAGTAGGCGGGGATCTCGTCGTCGTCGTGGCCGGTGATCCGGATCTCGTCTGCGGTGAGGCCGGCGTACATGGGTCCCTCCTCGGTGAGTGTGCTTGCCGCTGAGAAACTAGCCAGCGAGCTTGCCCGCCGCGCCCGGGCTACCGTTTCTCGATGAGCCTGGCGATCGCCGAAGTCGTCGCCCGCCTCTGGCCGGGCAGTCCGGCCTCCGTCGAGCCGCTCTCGGGCGGGATCACGAACGCGAATTACCGCGTCGACACCGGTGGGCAAGCCTTTGTCGTCAGGCTGATCGGCGCTCGCACCGACCTGCTCGGCATCGACCGGGACAGCGAGCTCCAGGCCTGCCGGCTGGCGGCCGATCTCGGGATCGGGCCTGAGCTCGTGTGCGCCGACCTCGCCGCCGGCTTCGTCGTGACCCGGTTCATCGACGGCCGGCCGATGGCCCCCTCCGAGGTCGGCGCCGAGCCGGTCGTGGGGCAGCTCGCCGCCGCCCTCCGCCAGGTGCACACAGCCGGCCGCGTCGCTGCCACGTTCGACACCTTCACGCTGGTGCCGGCCTATCTCCGCCTGGCGGCCGAGCACAAGGTCACCCCATGCTTCGACTTCGAGACCGTGGCCGGCACGCTCGAAGCCATCGCGGCGATACGACCCTGGCGAGGCTCCGCCCTCTGCCACAACGACCTGCTCAACTCGAACCTGCTGTACGACGGCGGCGTCAGGATCGTCGATTGGGAGTACGCCGGCATGGGCGATCCTTTCTTCGACCTGGGCAACCTCGCCGTCAACCACAGCTTCACGGAGGCACAGGAAGCCGCCTTGCTGGGGCACTACTTCGGGACGGCGGAGGACACCCACCAGGCCGCCCTTCAGCTGTTCAAGCTCGCATCCGAGGCACGCGAAGCCATGTGGGGGGTGCTCCAGATCGCCATCTCGGCGCTCGAGGTCGACTTCGAGGGGTATGCCGCAGAGCACGCGGCGGGTTTCTTCGAGATGCTCGACACGATCGACCTCGACCGGGCCCTCGCACGTGCGGCGCTCGTCCCGTAGGCGGGGTCCTCAGCCGCGCACCCGTTCGTTGGCGGGGTCGTACAGGGGTTCGGCGACGACCTCGCCACCGACCCAGCGGCCGAACAGGTTGACTTCGACATGTTGGCCGGTGCAGGTGTGCCCGGCCGGGAGGTAGGCGTAGGCGATCGACCGCCCGACGCTGTAGCCATAGCCACCGGACGTGACGCGGCCTTCGAGGCGCCCGCCGACGCGGACCGGCTCCTCACCGAGTACGACCGAACTCGGATCGTCGAGGGCGAGGCAGGTCAGCAACCGTGCCGGCGGCCGGGCCGACCCGAGGGCGGCCTTGCCGATGAAATCGTCCTTGCCCATGGCGACGGCAAAGCCGAGGCGGGCCTCGAAGGGCGTGTCGACCGAGGTGATGTCGGAGCCCCAGACCCGGTAGCCCTTCTCGAGGCGGAGCGACTCGATCGCCCGGTAGCCGCCGGCGGCGAGGCCGTGTGGCCGGCCCGCCCGCCAGAGCAAGTCCCACAACCGCCCGCCGTACTCCGCCGGGCAGTACAGCTCCCAACCGAGCTCGCCCACGAACGTCACGCGGACGGCGAGGCACGGGACCGGGCCGACGTTCAGCTGGAGGGCCGTCAAGTAGGGGAACGACCCGTTGGAGACGTCGGCCTCGGTGAGGGGTGCCAGGATGTCGCGGGCGCGTGGTCCCCAGAGGCACACGCAGGCGAACTGGGACGTGACGTCCGCCACCTGGACCGAGCCGTCCTTCGGCGCGTGGGCCTCGATCCAGGCGAGGTCATGGCGGAGCGAAGCCGTGCCGGTGACGATGCGGAAACGGTCCTCGGACAGGCGGGTGACGGTGAGGTCCGCCTCGATGCCACCGCGGTCGTTCAACAACTGCGTGTAGACCACCCGGCCCGGCGGGCGGTCGATCCGGTTGGCACAGATGCGGCCGAGCGCCGCCAGGGCGCCCGGACCGGAGACGTCCAGCTTGGCGAAGGACGTCTGGTCGAAGAGCGCTGCCCGCTCCCGGCAGGCCTCGTGCTCTGCCCCGATGGCAGGCGACCATTCACGACCGGCCCAGCCCCTCGGTCGCAGGTGCTCGTTGCCGGCGCCCTCGTTGCCGGCCATCCAGTTCGCCCGCTCCCAGCCGGACTTCTCGCCGAACACGGCGCCGAGGTCGCTGAGGCGCCCGTAGAGCGGCGA
>JBEKMC010000078.1:0-16673 GCA_050008715.1 Acidimicrobiales bacterium
GACCGTCGTCCAGCCGAGCAGAAGGCATTTCTCCCCACAGTTGTAGCTATGGAAGATGTCGAAACCCGTGAGCGGATCTGCCACAGCCGAGATGTCGCTCACCAGGCGCCGAGTACCACAGCCAGTGCCCGACCACCCGGCAACCTTGTGCTGCCATTGCGGCGCCGTGAACCTCGCACTACAGCCTCCCCCTCCCGCTCCGAGCGCTTGGCCGAGCACCTCCTCGAACACGTCCTCTACGCCGTTGTCGTTCCAGACCGTCTCCGACTGGCGACCGCCTCTCTGGCCGAGATACAGCGAGGTGCCACCGACCGCAACGACGGTGGGGAAGGCCGCCGGCGTGTCGGGCGCGTTCACCGAGCCCGAGGCTGCGAGCTCGTCAAAGCTGTAATAGCCGTCGTCGCCGGCGGCAGCGGTGATGACGACACCCGAATGAACTGCCTCGACGTCGAGTGACTCCTCAACGGCCCAACCTGTCGTGTCGTTGGCGGGAAGACTCGACGTCCCGGTCTGGCCAACCACCTTCAAGCAGCTGTTCTTGATGTTGCAGACCACGAGCCTGTACTGGGTGTCGAAGGTCTCGAGCTCATTGTTGATGTCCGGATCGTTGTACGCGTCCACGAGCGCGACGGTCTGCCCCCTGCCCGACGCCGTCGGGTTGAAGCCATAGGCGGACGACAAGTCCGTCGGCGTGAGGCCGCCGCCGGGTCCGATCGTCGCCTTCGCTCCAGCGCGAGAGGACTCCAACGGCGTTCCGTCGCCGACGAGGAACGGCACTGCACCAGGCGTGCCGCGCCGCACGATTACCTTTCGGATCGCAAAGCAGCTGGAGTAGCCCCGTTTGGCAGGTGCGCAGATGGGCCTCCCGACGGCGTATTCGGTCACGGACTTCGGCGTTCCCGAAGCTGCGGCCGAGCCTCCGGCCGAGGCCATGGAGAAAGAAACAAGACCTGCTCCGAGCAGCATTGCGCCGGTCATCGACATCCGGCGCCGGATGAGACCTGACTTCACGGGCTTCCTCTCATTCGTTGGCCTCGAGCCAACGACGCACCCGCCTGCCGCCGAGCACCCCATCTGTACCTGAGTCCGTGGCCATCATGCCACGGCACCACGGGTGGTCAGTTCAGGAATGGAAGGGGCTTGAACGCTCCGCCGAGGATGTGCGAGGCCGGCGCATACCCGAGGACGTCCTCGAGAATCGTGGCATAGATCTTGCGGAAGTCCGTGGTGTATTTGAGGTTCCCGTACTCGTCGAGCTTGGAGAAGCTCGGCTGGGCACCGTAGAAACCCCCCCTTACGCCGGGTCCGACGACGATCACGACATTGGCGGAGCTGTGGTCCGTGCCTGCACTTGCGTTCGCATCGGGACGGCGCCCGAACTCGGAGTGCATCATCAGCACGGGGTTCTTGCCCGCCACCGGGCTCGGGAAGACTCCCATGAAGTTCTGCACGGCGTCGTCGAGCTGGGAGAGCAGGCCGGCGTGCTGGTTCAACTGGTCCGAGTGCGTGTCGAAGCTGCCCCAGCCGACGCCGTAGGCCTTTGTCGGCAACCCGTACTCGATCAGCTCGGCGACGATGTCGAGCTGATTGCCGATATCGCCGGACCCTCGGCCCGAGATATCGCCCGGAACGGACTCCTTGCCGAGGGCGGCATCGGCGGCGGCACCGACGGCGAGCAGGTTGATGCCCGAGCTGCCGACGGCATTGCTCAACGGGACGGCGCCGTGGTACGGCGACATCAGCTTCTTGTAGACCGTGAGGAAGAGCGGGCTCTGGCCGGGCATCTGCGAACCGCCCTGGGTGCTGTCGTTCAGCGTGCTTGCTTGCTGCCTGTTGCCCACGAAAGCAGTCGGGAGCGTCGGCCCCACACTGAGCGCCCGAAACGGGTCCGAACCGGTGACGTCGAGCCACCGCCCGAGCCAACCAGCGGCAGCACTGCCGGAGAGGTCAGCGGTCTGCCAGATGTCCATCGAGACGAAGTGGCTGAAGTTGGGGTCCGGGTACTCGACGCCGAGGATGATGGCGACTTGGCCCGCCTGCCACAACGAGTAGAGCCCGGTAAGGGCCGGGTGGAAGCCGAGCGGCTCTCCGTCCACGGTCTCGAGCGGGAGCACTTGCTTGGCGGGGATGGCAAGGTCTCCGCGGAGGCGGAGGTAGTCACGATTCTCGTACGGCACGACGGTGTTCAGCCCGTCGTTGCCTCCGGAGAGCGTGCAGAGCACGAACGGCCCCGGAGGCACGCTCGACGAGGTCCTCCGGCTGTGTGGCGCCGAGGTGACGGCACCACGGTGCCTCGGCAGCCCGATGTGGGCAGCACCCGCGAGGGCGCCGGCGCCGAGCGTCCCCGACAGGAACTGACGTCTGTCCACGGTCCCCATTCGATCCTCCACTCAGTTCAACATGAATTCTGGGGACACGAGCGCGAGGGTGACGAGCTGCTGGGCCGGCCCGGAGCCGCCCCAGGTCTTCATCGCCGACGCCAGGTTCGCGAGCGCCCCGTATGTCTGCTTCGACCATTTCTGGACCGCCAAGAGCTTGCCGACGGCGGCAACTTGTTCGGAAGGCTTCGTGTTGAGGTCCTCGATGGCGGTGAGATCGGCAAAGCTCGCGAGCATGCTGGCGAGCTGCAGGTACGAGCTCGCTGCGCTCGTCGTGAGCCAGTACTCGTTCTGACCCCAGCCGCCGACGCTGGGCGGCGCGAACGGCACCTGCCCGAGCTGGCCCATGTACCAGGACAAGGAATTGTTCGGCAATGCCGCCGTGTTCAGGCCGAGAAGTCGGAGGGAGCTCGCGACGTACTCGATCGGCTGTTTGACGAGACCGGAGCGGGCCTCTTTCGAGACGAAATCTGGGTGCATGAGCATGGCCTCGAGCAAGCTCGTCATGTCGAGATTGCGGGCATAGCCCTTCGCGAGCTCACGGACGACCGGGGTCTTCGGGGACGCCGGGTAGGCGAGCCACGACCAGATTCTCGACACGACCCAGCCGGGCGAGGCCGCATTGTGGGTGACGATCTCGATGACGTCGTCGCCGGTGAGGTTGCCCCGATGGCCGAGGAACTTCTTCACGCCGTTGTCGTGGTCGTACGGGTTGATGTAGAACTCGCCGGTCGTGTAGTCGAGCTGCCAGCCGGTGAAACAGCGGGCACCCTGCACGACGTCTTCCTGGCTGTAGTGGCCCGCGCCCATCGTGAAGCGCTCCATCAGCTCCCGGGCGAAGTTCTGGTTCGGGCTGCTCTTGTGATCGGTCCCGGTGTCGAGCCAGATCAACATGGCGGGATCCTGCGCGATGGCGGTCACGAGCTTTTGGAAGTTCCCAGGACCGAGCGTGCGGAACAGTTGGTTCTGGGCGTACATGAGACTCGCCCACCCAACTTTTTCCCACGACGTCGGGAACTGGTTGTGCAGCAGGAGCACGAGCTTCTCTCGCAATGGCGTGTCCGAGACGACCATGCGCTCGATCCACCACGTGACGAGCTCCGGGAACTCCTCCCAACCGTCGTAGGTGTAGCCCGGGACGTTCGCCTCCGGGATCGTCGTGAGGTGCGGGAGCGCTACCTTCTCGCCGGCCCGATCGCGAGCATGGAGCCCGGCCACGAGCTCGGAGACGAGCTCCGGCCAACTCCGCTTCGACAGTTCCGCCACCTGATGGGTCGTGGCACCGAAGCCCGCACGCCGGTACAGGTGGGCCACAAGCTCAGGATTTGTCGCCACCGAGCATTTTTACCACACACGGTGGCGATGTCAATACCTAGAGTGATGTTCCGTGCCAACCGGTGGGCGTGGACCATGAGCTCGAGGTCGCGCTCGCCCGTGGCTATGGAGGTGTTCGCGGGACAACACATTTGCAGGCGAACCGGTATCCCGCTCGATCGGCAGAATGGCCGAACCGCCGCCGCTGATAACCTTTCCTGCAGGAGGCGTTGCATTTCATGCGATCGCACCGACAGAATCATTCCATGTGGACAACTTGTCAGCCGACCCGCCGTTGACCGCCACCGAAGCCCGGGCTGCTTCCGAGCGGGCGACTGGCGCCACTCCCTCCGATGCCGACGCCCGCGCCATCTCCGACGAACTGCTCGGCGCGTTCATGGCCCTCATGCCGGACGCCGCCGTTGCCGTCGACGGCGCCGGTCGCGTCGTGTCGGTCAACGAGCAGGCCGAGGAGCTGTTCGGCTACCCGCCGGGTTCACTGACCGGCCTCCCGATCGAGACGCTCGTGCCCGAGCGTGCCCGGAACCGCCACCGCCACCATCGGACCGCCTATGTCGCCGAGCCGGAGAACCGGCCGATGGGCGCAGGCCTCGAGCTCACCGGGCGACGGCGCGACGGGCGGGAGTTTCCCGTCGACATCAGTCTCGCCGCTATCGCGAGCTCCGCCGAACGCCTGGTCGTGGCAGCCGTGCGAGACCTCAGCGACAAGCATGCTGCCGCTGCCGCACAGGCGGAGCTGGCAGCCATTGTCCGGTCCTCACTCGACGCCATCATGTCGACGACCCTCGAGGGCCAGATCACGAGCTGGAACCCGGCAGCTGAACAGCTGTTCGGCTACAGGAGCGAGGAGATCGTCGGCCAGCACATCGCTGCTCTCGTGCCAGCGGAGTCGTCAGCGGTTCTCGAGGAGCTGCTCGAGCTGGCACACGACGGTGCCTATCGGGGCGCCCGCGACACCCGTTGGCGACGGCATGATGGGGGCGAGATCGATGTCGCCGTCTCGATCTCGCCGCTGCGGGACAAGAGTGGCACATTGCTGGGTTTCTCCTCGGTGGTCCGTGACATCAGCGAGCGAAAGCGGGCCGAGAACGACCTGCGCCGTCTGCTGGCCGAGGAGCAGCGACTTGAGCGCCAGCACGCCGCCACCGCCGAGATCCGGCTCGCTCTGCTCTCCGGCACACCGCTCGTGGAATCGGTGACGCTCATCTGCGCGCGGACATCCGAGCTGCTCTCGGCATCGGTAGCTGCGGTGAGCGTCCGTGACGGCGACGATCTCCGAGTGATGGCCGCCACGGGCGCTATCGCCGAGCTGGTCGGTGACGTCGTGCCGGCAAAGTCGTCGTTCGCCGCGCAGGTCCTCGAGAGCGGCGAACACTCCCAGGCCCCGCGACGCGGCGCCGCCTCGGGTATGACGCTGCCACCGGCGGCGCCCGACGGCCCCATACTCGGGGTTCCCATCGTCGTCGGCGGCATTGGCACTGCCGTCCTCACGGTCGCGAGGGAGATCGGAGCGGCCGCATACAGCGCGTCGGACCTCGTCCTCGCCGACGCGCTCGCAGCACAGGCGGCCCTGGCGTTCGAGCTCGACCGGGCGAAGCAGGATCGCGAGCAGATGATGCTCGTGGGGGACCGCGAGCGGATCGCTCGTGATCTGCACGACCACGTCATCCAACAGCTCTTCGCCACAGGCATGGCGCTGCAGAGCACGCTCCCACTCATCGACCGGGCGGCGGCTACGACCCGGGTCACCGACGCCATCGACGCCCTCGACGAGACCATTCGGGAGATCCGCAACACGATCTACAACCTGTCGGTTCCGATGTCCGGCAACCGCCAACTGAGGGCTCGCATCCTCGAGCTCGTCGAGGCGGCGGAGGAGAGCCTCGGATATCGGCCCTCGGTGCGATTCGACGGTCCAGTCGATGTCGGAGTCCCTGAAGCGCTCGCACCTCATGTGCTCGCTGTCGTGCGCGAGTCGCTCTCGAACGCCGCTCGTCATGCTCACGCCGAGTCCGTGTCGGTCCGGGTCCGCATGGCCGCGGGCACGCTCACGGTCACGGTGGTCGACGACGGCATTGGTGCGGGCGATCCGGTCCGTACGAGCGGGCTGGCGAACCTCGACCAGCGAGCGCGACTGCTCGGCGGGCACTTCGATATGTCGCTACCTGACGAGGGTGGCACCCGAATCGACTGGATCGTCCCCCTGCAGCGCTGACACGGCGCCGGAGCTCTCTGTGAGGCGAGACCGGCGATCACGATGCCCCGGTTCGTAGACGGCGAACGGCTCGAGCAGCTGGCCGGCGAGCAGGCGGAGCGGGCGCAGGCGGCCGGCCGCCTGCTGTTCGACAGGAACCGGACGACCATTGAGCCCGGTCCGACACGGCGTGCCGCCACGCGCAGGGAAGACCGCCCGACGTGCGAGCACGTCCCACACGGTCAGCACGATCCCGAGGTTGACGTCATAGGGGCCATCGGCTGCGTGGTGCCTGCGGTGATAGGCGGGACTGACGATGATCCATCCGAGTGGCCCGAACGACCACGTCACGTTGGCGTGCGGCACGGCGCCGAGACACAGGTAGACGCTGATGAGCACCGGCGCGAGCGGCCGAGCTCCCATCAATGCCACGACCGGTACCGCCGCGGCCAGGAAGCTCACCGTATGGACGAGCGGATGGGTGCGGAAGGTCGTGAGGACGTTGAGCTCCTCCTGGCTGTGGTGCACGGCGTGCACGCGCCAGAGCGGGTTGATGCGGTGGTCGGCCAGATGCGTCAGCCAGTTGCAGCCATCCATGGCCACGAGCGTCACTCCCACCACGAGCCACCCCGGCCAGCGTGACGTCCAGGGAGCCTCCAGCCAGGCGGCCTTTCCCAACAGCACGTGTGCCGAGGCCACGCCGAGCAGGGTCACCATCGGCACGATGAAGGCGACGAACAACAGGAAGTAACAGGCGTCCTGCACCTGTCCAGGCGACAGCAACCTCCGGGCCTCGGCCGGCCAGATCCGCTCGCACACGAGCACCACCAGAACGACCGCGAGCACGATCGGGCCCGCAAGCTCTGCGCGGCCGTCTGCGAGGGCGCGAGCCAACTGGCCGTGGCGGGCAAGAGTTCGGGCGCCTTCCCACACGACGAACGTCGTCAAGACCGTCAACGCGAGCGACGGTACGTACAGGCGTCGCAGGGACGTCACCCGAGCGGCCGTTCGAAGGCTAAGGCCTGCCGGTACCGATCGGAGTAGAGCGGTATCGGGTAGTAACCGCGACCCTCGTAGAACGCCACCGCCTCCGGCTGCCGTGGCCCAGTCTCCAGACGGACGATGCGGTAGCCCGCCGCGCCCGCCGACGCCTCGAGGGCGTCGAGGATCATGCCGGCGAGACCGCGGCGGCGGTGGCTCGCGCTCGTCCACACCCGCTTCACCTCGCAGGCGTCCTCCGTGAGGCGCCGGTACCCGCCGCCGGCAAGTGTCTCTCCGGATTCAGTCACGACGAAGAAGATGCCGTTCGGGGGTTCGAACTCGTCGGCAGCTGCGTGCTTCAGCTCGTCGATCTCGCCATACCGGTGCTTGTACTCCTCGCCGAGGCCGGCGAGGAGTGGGGCAACGGCGGCGTCGTCGAGGCTCACCCTGCGGAGCTCGAGCTCGATCTCTGGCGGGTGATCCTGCATGGGCTCAGCTTCGCATCTCGAGAACAAGTCCGGGACCTCAGCTGCTCAGTCGAGCGCTGAGTCGATCTGCTCGGCGACGTCGTCGGTCGGCGCGAGCGGGTGCACGACCGGCACGGTCCCGAGCCGTCCCGCCTCGAAATCCTCGAATGCCTGCTGAATCTCGGCCTTCGTGCTCATGACGAATGGCCCGTACCACGCGACCGGCTCCCGGAGGGGCTCGCCGCCGAGCAGAAGCAGCTCGAGCGACGTCGTGCGCGAGTCCTGCTGCTCGGCTGCCTCGACGGTGAACACGGCGCCGTCCCCGAAGACGGTGAGCTGTCCCGTCTCGACCGGCCGGCGCTCGAGCCCGACCGCACCGCGGCCGCCGAGCACGTACACGAGCGCGTTGAAACGAGCCGGCCATGGCACGACGACACGGGCGCCCGGTGCCAGCGTGGCGTGCACCATCGTCATCGGCGTGTGCGTGGAACCGGGTCCACGATGGCCGTCGACCTCTCCGGCGATGACCCTGAGGACGGCGCCGGCGTCCGGTGACGTGAGCAACGTCACACGGTCACCGTCGAGGTCCTGATATTGCGGGTCGATCCACTTCTTGGCCCGGGGCAGGTTGACCCACAGCTGCAGCCCGTGGAACCAGCCGCCTGCGGCCACCACGTCATGCGGCGGGGTCTCGATGTGGAGAATCCCCTTGCCGGCTGTCATCCACTGGGTACCGCCGTCCTGAATCACCCCACCGCCGCCGGTCGAGTCCGAGTGCTGGATGATGCCGTCGATCATGTACGTGACCGTCTCGAAACCGCGGTGCGGGTGCCACGGCGTGCCTTTCGGCTCTCCGGGGGCATAGTTGACCTCGCCCATCTGGTCGAGATGCACGAACGGGTCGAGGGCGGCGAGATCGACGCCGGCGAAGGCGCGCCGCACGGGGAACCCCTCTCCCTCGAAACCCTTCGGAGCGGTCGTCACCGACTTCACCGGCCGCTGCACGGCCGCGGACGGCGGCATCAGAAGATGGGGCAGCTGAGTCGGATCTTCGATCGTGATGGCTGGCATGCTGCACCTCCCACATGAGGCCGAGAACGTCCGAATCCGGTCTAACGATCTCTCGCCCGACCATCGGCCACGGTCCTGTCACCCGGCCGGCCAACCCGGCGTCATTCCGCCCATTCGGGATTGTCGGAGCCGAGCGGTCTCGCCGCCAGGCTCCACGCAGGTTGCGTTCCCGACATCTGGAGCGGCGGGCGCAGGAACCCGAGTCGGCCATAACCGGTCTCGCGTTCGTCGACGAGCATGGCAGGGTTGCCCAGTTCGGTCGCGGCCGCCGGGTTGAGATCGGCTCCGAGGGCCTGGAACCACATCGCCGTCCGGGCGAGAGACGTCTGCACGAGCCACGAACCGCCCTCGGAACCGCGCCTCTGCAAGGCGATCATGGTTCCGAGCGCCGAGAGATAGCCCGTCGTGTAATCGCACATGGCAGCGGGAACGAGGCTCGGGCGTCCTTGGCCCTGTAGGGCGGCGACACCGGTTGCCGCTTGTGCGAGCTGTTCCCAGCCGGGTCGGTCACGCCAGGGGCCGACCTGACCGTAGGCATTCTCCGAGACGTAGACGATGCCCGGTCGCAACTCCGCCAGCTCCTGCGGTCCGAAGCCCCGCCGCGACAACGAACCGTGCTGGAACCCCTGGGAGAAGACGTCGGCCCCGAGCACCAGCTGGCGGAGCCGGTCGGCGTCCTCGGGGCGGCGGAGGTCGAGGTGAGCCTGCCGCTTGCCATGTCCGGTGTCGATCTCGAACAACGGCACCGTGGGGAGGTGCGGGGCGGCGACGTGCAGCACGTCGGCGCCGTGCTCCGCCAGCGTCCGGGCGGCCGTCGGCCCGGCGAGCACGCGCGTCAGATCCAGCACGCGAACTCCGCTCAGCGGTCGCGCCGCCGGCGAGAACGGCATGGGAGGAGCATCCCCGATACGTGTGACCTCGACGAGCGGGCAGTTCGCGAGGGCGAGCCCTTGCGGATGGCGCCCCCACTCGGCCGGCGTGCGGCAGACGGCACCGCAACGGCCGGCAGCTGCAAGGGCATCCTCGAGCTCGAAGGCGTCCCGCCCTGCCACGGCTTCGACAACGGCGTGCTCGTCACCGGTTGGTCCGAGCCCGAGAACCTCGAGGACTGCCCCCGGCTCGTCGAAACTGGCATGCAGGTGCACGAATCGACCGTCGCGGCAACGAAACATGTTGGTCAGATTGGCCCCGGGCCGATGGCCGAGAAGAGGTCCGACACCTCCCTCGATCTGCAACAGGAGAAAGCTGTGCAGCGAGGCGGCCGCATGCCGGACATCGATGCGCAGGCGCTGGGGGCCGAGACCACGAGACTGGCCGATGCGGGTCGCTTGCTGCCCGACGAGGCCGAGGACGACGGCGGCCCCCTCGCCGAGATGCAGCGGCGATCTCAGAACCGGGTCGGCCCCGAGAATCTCGATCTCGGTCGTCGGCGACAGCGGCACGCCTGCAAGGGCGGAGTAGTCCTCGATCCGTTCGCGTTGCACGCAGCCATCCTTACCGGGGCCAGACCAGACCGTGACCCAGCCGGCACTCTGACCGAGACCGCCTCGCTCAGTCCGCCAGGGTGGCGTGCATCTCCCACAAGAGGACTTCGGCGGGCTCTGAGGCCGTCACGTGCTGTCCTCCCGTTCCGGTGAAGCGCACGGCATCTCCAGCTGACAGAGCGCCGGCACCTTCGAGATCGACGGCGCCGCGGGCGACGAACAGATGGAGCCACGGGGCCTCGGGTAGCTCCACCGTGCCGCCTGGCTGCAGGCGGGCGGCATGCAGCGCGGCGAATCGGTTCTTGATGCGAATCGCTGCCACGCTCTCGTGACGTTGCATGCCGGACGCCACGGGCACGAGCCCGCCACGAAGGAGCTCGTCATCGATCTCGAGTTGCTCGTACCCGGGCTCGATACCACGCTCGTCCGGCACGACCCACATCTGTACGAAATGCACGGGCTCGTCATGGCGAAGGCCTCCGAGCCTCCACGAGTCGTTCTTCTCCGAGTGCCGGATGCCCGTTCCCGCACTCATGCGCTGCGCGAGCCCCGGGTAGAGGACTCCGCTGTTGCCCTCCGAGTCCTGGTGGACCAGAGAGCCCTGCAGCACCCAAGTGATGATCTCCATGTCCCGGTGCGGGTGGGTCTCAAAGCCCGTGCCCGCCTCCACGCGGTCGTCGTTGTTGACGAGCAGCACGCCGTGATGGGTGTTCCGAGCGTCGTAGTGCGGCCCGAACGAGAACGAGTGCGACGAGTCGAGCCAGCCGAGGTTCGTCCTCGGACGATCCGCAGCCCTTTGGATCTCGGTTCTTGCTTGCATCTCGGCGGTGCTCACGGAGCTTTCCTCTCGACGATCCGAATTTTAGTTGATAGATCAACTACATCCTCAACAACGGTGGCATGGGCCGACCTATTCCGGCACTGTCGCCCTCGCGGAGCCCGTCGGTCATGATGGGCACATGACGGTTATCAAAGTCAACGCCATCGACGTCGAGCCGGGATCAGGTGACGAGCTCGCCCGGCGCTTTGCCGGGCGCGCCGGCGCGGTCGACAGCTCCGACGGCTTCGAGGGTTTCGAGCTCCTCCGCCCGACGGACGAACGACGTACGTGGCTCGTCATGACCCGTTGGCGTGACGAAGCGGCATTCAGTGCGTGGGTGAGCTCACCTGCGTTTGCTCACGGGCATCGCGGTGCCGACGCCCCCCATGGGAACGCCCCCCTTGCCACCCACAGCGAGTTGTGGTCGTACGAGGTCGCCGAACTGACCGCGCCCGAGGGAGCCTGAGGAGAGCGGGGAGTCCGCCCCGCCACATCGGGACCCCCGGGTGGCGGGGCCGTGACGCGCCGGGATTCCGTTCGCCACCCCACGGGTATCTAGAATCCACCCAGCGAGGAGCGCGCGATGGCTGCACCACCCATGTCGAGACCACGGGCGCCCGGGCCGTCGCTGCGTCTCTCGATCCCCCTGCTCGCCCTCGGAGTCGTCGCCGCCATCGTCGCCGGAATCGGCCTCGCGACTGGCCTCGTCCACACGCTCGACAACGCCACCCTCGTGACCGGACCCGGAACGGTGCAAGTTCAGTGCCGGACCGGTACCTATCTCCTGTACGTGGAAAGTGGCTCGTCGTCCGTCTCGGCGACGCCGAGCTCGGTCGTGGTCACTGGGCCGGGCGGCGCGACAGTGGCGTTGCAAGGTCAGTCGGCAACGGAGACGGTGACGCGAGACGGCCAACGTTTCTCGGGGCAGATCGGCTTCGACGTCGTCAACCCCGGTTCCTACACCATTGCCGTGCACACGGCGGGTGCCGACCTCGTCGTCGCACCCTCGTTCACGACGATCGCCCGTGAGAACCTCGGGTGGGACATCTTGCTGCTCGCGGGCCTGCTCGCCGGGCTCGCCGGCCTGGTGCTCCTCATCATCGGCCTCGTTCAGCGCTCGCGCGCCAAGAAACGGATGGCCGGCTACGGCGGCAATCCCTGGGGCGGCCCACCCGGCGGTGGCTGGCGTCCTCCACCCGGTTGGCAACCGTCGCCGGGTTGGCAACCCCCGCCCGGTTGGCAACCTTCACCGCCGCCAGGCTGGCAACCGCAGGCACCCCGAGGGTGGCAGGCGCCGCCCGGTTCGCAACCGTCGCCCGGTTGGCAACCGCCACCGCCGACAGGTTGGCAGGCACAGCCTGGTGCGCCGGCTCAGCCCGCCCCACAAGGACCTCCTGGTCAGTCCGGTTCTCCCCCATCAGACCGCCAGCTTGGATGGGAACCTCCCACCGGACCTCCTAGCAGGTGGGGCCAGCAGGGCGCCGCCTCTTCCGGCCCTGCGCCAGCAAGCCCGCCCGAGTCTGGCCCGCCGGAGTCTGGCCCATCGGAGTCTGGGCAATCCAGCCCTGAGGAGCGGACCTCGGGGCCGTCGGACGGCAACGTCGGGTGGCCACGGCCGAGCAACTAGCCCGTGGCACTCGGCTGAGCCAGCAGCGCCGGCCCCGTCTCGGCCAATTCTCGGCGGGCGTGCCGGCCTGAGACTACGAGAGGTGCGCCTGGTCGGACTTGATGAGGTTCGCCAGGTCGTTCGCCGCCGGCGCCACCCTGAGTGCCCTGTCATACCAGTACAGGCTGGTTCGCCAGTCGCCGTCATCCCTGGCCACCGTTCCCATGCCTTCGAGGGCGTCGAAGCTCCATGGGTCGACGACAAGGGCATACTCGTATTGCTTCTGTGCCGCCGCTCGGTTCCCGAGCTGGAGATCCAAGGTGCCGAGCTCGGCCCGCGAGGTGGGATCGTACGGGAACCGTTCCGCTGCCGTGGCGTACCACAGTCGGGCTTCTTTGAGAGGAGCCGTGTCACTCTTGCTGAAGTTGGACGCCCAGAAGTAGCTGTCTCCCACCGCGACCGCTGACTCAGCCCAGTACGGCGAGAGCGAGTTGCCGTCCTTGGCGGCAGCGAGTCTCGGAGCCGGCGCGATCTCGCGGTAGTTCGTATAGAGGTCGTGGTCACCGAGAACCATCGTGATGCCGACGAAGAGCGACATCACGATGAGCAGTACCGTCACGACCGAAGCAGGGCGGAGCCGTCGGCTCGCATGTGTCGTGCCGGCGGTTGCGTCACCTGACGTCGCCGCAAGGCCGGTGTCGGGCTGGTGACCGTCGGCTGCAGCCGGGGCGGCGCGGTAGCGCCACTCTCGCAACGCCGCCAGGCCTTTGCGCTGGCCGGTGACCGAAACGGTGGCCACCCCGAGAGCGAGGAGTGCCACGGGTGTCACCCCGACGTTGAGCGGTTCGATCAGCTCGACGGCGAGCATCGCGATCGCGCAGGCCAGGAATGGCCCCGATGATTTCGCGGCCGCTCCCCCGAGCCACGCGACGAAGGCAACGAATCCGAGGACCCCTGTCGTTGCCAGCACCTCGATGAGAAAGTTATGGGAGTCTGCCGGCAGGGTGCTCGGTCCAAGCCGAGCGGCAAAGCTCGCGCTGATATGGGGAGCGATCGCCGCGATGACCTGACCTGGGCCGACTCCGAGGATCGGGTGATGGACAACGGACTGCACGGCGAGGTTCCAGATGTCGAGCCGTGTGCCGTAGGTCGTCGTGGATGTCCCTGAAGAGACGCGCGTGCCCAGTCCGGAGCCGGCCGTCGCATACGCCACGGCGTATCCGGCAATCGTCAGGACCACGAAGGGAGCGGCGCGGCGAAGACCGTAGACGACGAGCGCGACCACGATGATGAGCAGCATGATCGGCAGCGCCACACGCTCGAGCGTGAACTCGAGGGCCACGGATACGAGCAACACGACTGGCCACCATGCCATGCGGCGCGGTCCGACCGAGGCTCTGCCGGCGATGAGCGCCAGCGTGCCGAGCAGTACGGCCTCCAGATGGATGGGGTTGCCAAGAAGCCCATCTGCCTGGGTTCCGTCGTACAGGGAGAGCGCCCCGGTCGGCTTATCAGCGATCTGGAGCAGTGCTGTGAGCGAGTTGGCGACGCCTGCAAACACGATGCCGCCGAACGCCCACGTCAGCTGATCGGATTTGAGGGAGGCTCCGATGGCGAATGCCCCCGCGCACCCGAACCAGAAGAGCCAGCCGGTGCCCCAGTCGTAGATGCCGAAGATGCCGATGTTGACGGCGGGCGAGAGGAGCGCGGACACGAGCGCTACCACGAGAAACGCCATCGCGGCGCGCCCGACCCAAGTGATGTGCGACGCCCTCGCAAGCCTGAACAGCGGCACGGCTCCGACGGCTCCGACGACCAGCAGCACCGCCAGCTTCGGGGTGAACGTGGTCGAGAAGACCGACGGGGAGAAGACCGTCGGCAGGAGGGCTGCAGCGAGCGCCGCTGCGAGCGCATATCCGCCGAAGGAGCCACGGGCAGGCGTCTCGGCGGGGACTGCAGCCACGCCGGCCCCGGCGTCCGGGGCGTCCGCCACCGTGGACTCCATAGAGCCAGCTTGCCATGTCCGCAACTGCATCTTGGCGACCGTGTCTTCCTCGGTTCGTTGTACGTCTGATCCCGCGACGACGCAGAGCTAGAGCCCGGTCCGGCCTACGCAAGCGGCCTGGGAGAGTATCGGCGCGGGTGCCTGGCCTACTTGAGCGATTGCGGGCGAGCTTCAGCCAGCCGAGTGCGTCGGCCGCTTGAGGATCCCCTCGAAGAAACCCGCAGCCCACCCAGCATGCATCGTCGGCAGGGCCGCACCCATCGTGAGGCCCTCCGTGACGCCTTCCTGAGCCACCTCCATGAGTGCCCTCGCCCCCACGGCGGCGACATAGGCGGCGACTACAGGCTTGCGCCACGGGCTGGCGATCGCGAGGGCGAGCGCCGGAACAGCCAACTGGCGGCCGGAAAGTGACGACGGGTGCTTGCGGATCGTCACCGCCCGAGCCGTTCCATAGCGGCGGAACTGTCGCCAGAGCGGGCCGAGCCCCTCCCGCACGGCGTAGGTGGAGAAGATCGCCGGGTCGAGGAAGACGCCGCCCGCTCGCTGCGCACGGAAGGCGAGCTCGGCATCCTCGTTGCCGCCGAACCACTCGTCGTAGCAACCGAGCGCCCGCACGGTCTCGAGCCGGTACGCACCGAGGTACACCGTGTCCACAAAACGGGCCTCGCCCTCCTCGCGTCGGAACGGAGCAGGCCCGGCGCCGAGACGCGAGGTCATCGCCTCGCGCAATCCTCTCTCGGCAGCCGTCGAGGCCGTGTAGCGCATCGGACCTCCCACCACGGCGGCCTTGGAGGTCTGCAGGGCTTCGACACAGCGTGCGACGTAGTCCCTCGCCAGCAGCGTGCGGGCATCCACCCTGACGAAGATCTCTCCGGTGGCGGCCGCGATGGCTACGTTGAGGCCCGCCGGGCGGATCCGCCGCGGGTTCTCGAGGAGCCGGACCCGCTCGTCCGGATACTGCGCGACGATCTCACGGGTGCGATCGCGCGAACCACCGTCGGCGACGAGGATCTCGACGACAGCGGGATAGCTCTGCGCCACCACGGCATCGAGACAGGCGGCGATGTGGCGCTCCTCGTTGAGAGTCGGCAGCCCCACGGTCACGGCGGGCGGTGACTCGGGCGCTCCGATTGATTCGGGTTTCGTCTCTTTCGCGGTCACCGTTGGCGGATGTTAGAGGCCGGGCCGGCGGGCGCGGCGCCACATGGCCCGGCCGGATGCACGGCGTTCAGCCGGGGTCGGACTCGCGCCCGGCGTGCCGGAGTCCCCGATAAGCCTCCGTAGCCGTCATCGTGCCCTCGATCACGCGCTGAATCACACCGCAGATGGGCAGCTCGATCGCGTGACGGGCGGCCAGTTCCATCGCCGTGCTGGCCGTCTTCACACCTTCGGCGACCATGGTCGTCTCGCTCAGGATGTCAGCCAACGGCCGCCCCATGCCGAGTTGCTCGCCGACCCAGCGGTTGCGGCTCTGCGGGCTCATGCAGGTGGCGACGAGGTCGCCGACGCCGGCGAGGCCGGCAAAGGTCTGGGGCTCGCCGCCGAGTGCGACCCCGAGACGCGTCAGCTCCGCCAAGCCTCGCGAGATGACCGCTGCCCGGGTGTTGTCGCCGGCCCCGACGCCCTGTGCCATGCCGGCGGCGATGGCGACGACGTTCTTCAGGGCTCCGGCAACCTCGCAACCGATGACGTCATGGTTCGTGTAGAGGCGGAACACTCCGCGTCGCAGCACCGCTTGCAGCTCGGCCGCCACGGCAAGATCCTCGGTGGCGATGACGCTGGCAGCCGCCTGCCCGGCCATGATCTCCTTCGCGAGGTTGGGTCCGCTCAGTGCAGCCGCCGGGTGACCTGGACACAGCTCGGCGATCACCTCGGTCATGCGCTTGAGCGTGCCCGACTCGAAACCCTTCGTCAGGCTGACCACCGGCACCCACGGCCGCACAGAGGGCGCGGCTTGCGCGAGCACGTGACGGAAGCCGTGCGACGGCACGCCCACGATGACGACGTCGGCCGCCGAGACGGCCTCCTCGAGATCGGAGGTCGCCCCGAGCGAGTCCGGTAGCCCGAAACCCGCCAGATACCTACTGTTCGTCCGGTCCTCCCGGACTTCACGCGCAAGCGCCTCGTCGCGTGCCCACAAGACCGTCGGGTGCCGCGGAGCCGTGAGGGCGGCGATAGTCGTGCCGAACGAGCCGGCCCCGAGCACGGTGACACGCATTCCACTCACGGCGCTCGACCGTAGTGCCCGACCGTCGGCTCCGCAGGGCGAGGGACTTCGCCGGCGTGGCCGAGTCAGCTACGCCTCAAGCCGCAAGGTTCGTGCGCTCCAGAG
>JBEKMC010000079.1:0-16275 GCA_050008715.1 Acidimicrobiales bacterium
CGCAGCGGCCGGGTTCTGCGCAATTGGCGACCGTGAACCGAGTCAGGGCCGGAAGGCAGCAGCTCTCAGCGGACTCGCCGGTGTGCCGCAGGCGACCTGGCTGCTGCGCTCGGTAGCGCCGACTTCGCGCCGAGCCGAGCTGTGTCCCGTAGCCCGTACGGGGGGCCGCCGGGCGCCCTAATGTCGATCGCCGTGGCCGAACCGTTCCAATCGCTCTATCGGCGGTACCGGCCGCAGCGGTTCTCGGAGGTGCGCGGGCAGGACCATGTCGTACTCGGCCTTCGCAATGCCGTCCGAGACGAGCGCGTGGCGCACGCGTACCTTTTCTCCGGACCCCGCGGGACCGGCAAGACGTCGACCGCCCGCATCCTCGCCAAGGCACTGAACTGCGCCGTTCCTGAGGACGGCGAGCCGTGTGGCCGGTGCCCTTCCTGCGTCGACATCGCTCGTGGCGCTTCCCTCGACGTCCACGAGCTCGACGCCGCCTCCAACAACGGCGTCGACGCCATGCGGGACCTCGTGGCGCGAGCGGCCCTTGCCACGCCAGGCAAGTGGAAGGTGTACATCGTCGACGAGGTCCACATGCTCTCGACGGCGGCGTCGAACGCCCTCTTGAAGACACTGGAGGAGCCGCCGGCGCACGTCGTGTTCGTGCTGGCGACGACGGACCCCCAGAAAGTGCTGCCGACGATCAGGAGTCGCACGCAGCACTTCGAATTCCATCTTCTCGAGGCTTCGACGCTCGAGGCCCTGCTCGGCGACATCGCCGGCGATGCTCAGCTCGACCTGCCGCCCGACGGCATCGAGGCGGCAGTGCGGAGAGCTCACGGCTCGGCCCGTGACGCCCTCTCCGCGCTCGATCTCGTAGTGGCGGCCGGTGTCGTGGAGGACGACGCCCGCTATGTCCAAGAGCTCATCGCCGCCATTGTCGAGCGCGACACGCGCCTCGCGCTCCACACTGTGGAAGCGGCGATGGGGGCGGGTTTCGATGCGGCGCGGCTTGCCGGCGAGCTGGTCGATGGCTTGCGAGGAGTCTTCCTGTCGGCCATGGCGCCGGAGCTGCGTCGGTCCATGGCTGTTGGACAGCCCCAGGCGGAGGGGGCGGCGCCACTTCTCGGTCCTGCCCGGAGTGTTCGGGCACTCGAGGTCGTCGGCGCGGCCATCGTGGACATGCGGGAGGCGCTTGACGCTCGCACGACGTTCGAGGTGGCGCTCGTGCGCCTCACCCATCCCGAGGTGGACGAGGGACCCGCCGCCCTGCTCGAGCGCATCGAGCGGTTGGAGCGGCGGGTCAACGAGCTGTCCAATGGCGCCTCGCCGGGCGGAGCGCCCACCGTCCAGGCGCCGGTTCCTCCGGCGTCCCGACCGCCGGTACCGGGCCGACCGGTAGCGGATGCCCCGTCCTCTGCAGCCGCCGAGTCCGCCGAACGACGGCTGGTGCCGGAATCCGGGCGCAATACCTCAGTCGGTGGGGCCGCGCCGGCGCTCGGCGCCTATCTGCGCCAGCCGCCCCCCACCGCGGGACCCGAGCCGGTGCTCGCGCCGCCGTCGCCGCCCTCGACGCCCTCGAAGACGCCGGTCGCCCCGCCGGGCTCGATGTCCACGTCGACAGCGGAGCCCGCGAGGCCTGCCGCCACGGTGAATCAGCCGACCCGCGACGACCTCGTTCTCGCGTGGGGGGATCACGTGCTCTCGAGCCTCAAGCCGAGGGCGAGGGCGGCGTTCACGGCGGGTCGTTTCGTGTCGGTCGAGGACGGGGTCGCCGTATTTGCCCTGCCCAACTCCGCACACGTCGAGCACGCTGCTCCGCTCGTGACCGAGGTAGCCGAGGCGATCAGCCGTCACGTCGGCACTCGGGTCGGGCTGCGCCTGGTCACCGAGGCGGGCGAGGTTGGAGTGGGAGCGAACGAGGGGGGCGCCAGGGACGAGACGCGTGACGGCGGCGTCCCCGATGGCGATGATGGCAGGTCGCCGCCGCGACCGCTGACGCGACCCGCGGCTGCCGCCGGGTCGGAGGCGGACGAGGAACCGGCTGATTTCGAGGATTTGGCCCCCGGCGAGGTTGCCGGGCGGCATGATTCACTCTCGTGGGCGGAGGGCCGCCTGCTCGAGGCGTTCCCAGGAACCGAGGAGGTGCCCTGATGCCAGAGGACGACGACCAACCGAACGCCGACGAGATGGACGACGACGAGGACGCGGACGACGAGGAGGCGCACGCCCTCGCCGGCAGCCTGAGCGGGCTGCTTGCTCAGCTGGGAGTGGCCTCGGAACAGCTGGACGACGTGGCCGAAGAGGCCTCGGACACGATCGTGGAGGGATCCTCGGCGGGCGGTTCCGTCGTGATTCAGTTGACCGGCTCCTTGGATGCAGTGTCGATCCACATCGACCCAGTGCTCGTTGACCCGACCGACGTCGGCATGCTGGAAGACGCCGTCCTCGCCGCCCTGCGCGACGCGTTGGCTCAGGTCGTCGAACTGCAAGCGGAGCTGGCTGGCGAGCTCGAGAGCGCCGAGATGGATCTTTCTGGTCTCCTCGGGCGGCTGGGCGGGCTGGCGAGCTTCGGAGGGCTCGGCCTCCCTGACCTAGGCGATCTTGGCAACCCAGAGGACCTCATCGCCGGCCTGAGTGGTGCGCTCGGCAACCTCCCCGGCGGTCTCGTGGCCTCGTTCCCGCCGGGACTGAGCGACATGATGGCGGGGCTCGGCCTTGCCGGAAGCGGGACACCCGCCGCCGCACCCAACGACTCGCGCACCGACGAGACCAGCGACGAGACACCCAGCGAGGACGATGACAGCACCCCGGAGGCCTGAGTGACGGTGTTCGCCGGGCCGATCCAGGAGCTTGTCGACGAGCTCGGCCGCCTCCCCGGTATCGGCCCGAAGTCAGCTCAGCGGATTGCGTTTCACCTGCTCGAAGTGCCGAAGGAGGAGGCCCTCCGGCTCGCCTCGACGATCGCGGAGGTGAAAGACCGCATCAGGCTGTGCGAGCGGTGCTTCAACGTCGGCGAAGGCGCCCTGTGCTCCATCTGTTCCGACAGTCGGCGCGACGCGTCCATGGTGTGTGTCGTGGAGGATCCGCGTGACATCGTGGCCGTCGAGCGGACTCGGGAGTTCCACGGGACCTATCACGTTCTCGGAGGGGCGCTGAATCCGATCGAAGGTGTCGGGCCGGATCAACTCCGGGTTCGCGACCTGCTCGAGCGGCTCACGCCGGAAGCGGTCGTCGAAGTCATCATCTGTACGAACCCGAACCTCGAGGGCGAGGCGACGGCCATGTACCTCGCCCGTCTCCTCGGTCCCCTCGGCGTGAAGGTGACGCGGATAGCGAGCGGGCTCCCCGTCGGCGGCGACCTGGAGTACGCCGACGAGCTCACGCTCGGCCGCGCCCTCGTCGGCCGCCGAGAGATGGCCCAGTAGGCCCGACCGCGAACCGCGGCGACGCGGCGCCTGCCTCTGATTGACCGCGCAACCTCGTGCACGAAGTAACCGGCGACCCCACCGGCCGGTCACTCTGGGTACGAGGTTCGTCGCGGACCCGCCGCAGCGCACAACGCCGGCCGGCCCGCCGCCGGCGTGCGTCAGTCGATCGTGCGCAGCAGGGCAGCGTCGCCTTGTCCGCCGCCGCCGCAGAGCGCGACCGCGCCGACGCCGCCGCCGCGACGCTTCAGCTCGTGCAGGATCGTGAGTGCCAACCGCGTGCCCGACATGCCGATCGGGTGACCGAGGGCGATGGCGCCACCGTTGACGTTCACGACGTCGTCGGAGATCGCCAGGTCGTCGATCGACGCCACACCGACGGCGGCGAAGGCTTCGTTGATCTCGAACAGGTCGACGTCCCCGAGAGTGAGTGCGGAGCGTGCGACGGCGTTCAGGATCGCCCGGGACGGCTGGGTCAACAGCGACGTGTCCGGTCCTGCGACCTGGCCGTAGGCGACGATCTCGCCGAGTGGGGTGATACCGAGCTGTTCGGCCTTGGCTCGCGACGTCACGATGACCGCCGCCCCCCCGTCGGAGATCTGGCTGGCATTTCCCGCCGTGATCGTCCCTTGAGGGTCGAAGGCCGGCTTGAGCTTGGCGAGCGACTCGATCGTCGTCTCCGGCCGCACACCCTCGTCGGTGTCGAACACGACGGGATCGCCCTTGCGCTGGGGAACGTTCACCGGCACGATCTCGTCGGCGAAACGGCCATCCTTGATGGCCGCTGCCGCCCGCTCGTGCGAGGTGGCTGCGAAGGCGTCCTGCCGCTCGCGGCTGATGGCCGCCTTGCCGGCGTATCCCTCCGTCCCGGCTCCCATGGGGACGCGGTCGAAGGCGTCGAAGAGCCCGTCGTACATCATCGAGTCCACGACCTTCTGGTCACCGGCCCGGTAGCCGGCGCGTGCCCCGGGGAGCAGGTAGGGGGCCGCCGTCATCGACTCCATCCCGCCGGCGACGATGATCTCGGCGTCGCCCGCCTGGATGAGCAGGTCCGCCAGATACAGGGCGTTCAAGCCGGAGAGGCAGACTTTGTTGATCGTCGTGGCCGGCACCGTCATCGGGATGCCGGCCTTCACCGCCGCCTGGCGAGCGGTGATCTGGCCCTGGCCGGCCTGCAGCACTTGACCCATGAACACGTAGTCCACGTCGGTCGGCTTCACCCCTGCCCGCTCGAGGGCGGCGGAGATGGCGAGGCCGCCGAGATCCATGGCGGTGAAACCCGCCAAGGCTCCAGACAGCTTTCCGATCGGCGTACGGGCCCCTGCGACGACGACGGATCCGGGCATGTGACCCTCCTGGGTGCTGGATGGAGCGGCCGGGCGATCGGCCTGCGCAACGCGGCCGAGCCTACCGCCGGACGGCTTCGGCGAGCACCTCGAAGGACGCAAATGACCAAGTAGTAGCCTCCGGCCATGGACGCAATCCGCGACGCCATCCTCGCCGGCGCACCAGGCGAGGAGCTTGCCGCCATCCCGATTCCCGAGTCGTTCCGGGCGGCCTTCGTCCGTGAGGACGAGCTGGACATGTTCGAGGGCCTCGCCACGAACGAGAAGGATCCCCGCCGGTCCTTGCACGTCGACGAGGTACCGGTGCCGAAGATCGCGCCCGACGAGTGCTACATCGCCGTCATGGCGAGCTCCATCAACTTCAACACCGTCTGGACCTCGATCTTCGAGCCGGTTCCGACGTTCGCCTTCCTTGCCCGCCTCGGTCGTGAGAGTGAGTGGGGAAAGCGTCACGACCTGCCCTATCACGTGGTCGGATCGGACGCCTCCGGCGTCGTGCTACGTGTCGGCTCGGCCGTTCGGGACTGGAAGCCCGGCGACCGGGTCGTCGTCCACTGCAATTACGTGGACGCGCAGGATCCGCGAGCCCACGACGACGCCATGATGGCGTCCAACCAGCGGATCTGGGGCTTCGAGAGCAACTTCGGTGGGCTCGCCGACCTGAGCGTCGTGCGCGCCAACCAGCTCATGCCGAAGCCCGAGCACTTGAGCTGGGAGGAGGCGGCAGTCAACGCCCTCACGAACTCGACGTCGTACCGGATGCTCGTGTCGCACAACGGCGCCGCCATGAAACAAGGCGACGTCGTGCTCATCTGGGGTGCCACCGGCGGCCTCGGCGGCTACGCCGTCCAGTACGTGCTGAACGGCGGCGGCATCCCGGTCGGCGTCGTCAGCTCCGGCTCGAAGGCGAAGCTCCTCGAAGGCCTCGGATGCGAGGCCGTGATCGACCGTGCGGCGAAGGCGTACCGTTTCTGGGCCGACGAGCACACCCAGGACGAGTCCGAGTGGCGCCGCCTCGGCAAGGACATCCGTGGCCTCGTCGGCGAGGATCCCGACATCGTCTTCGAGCACCCCGGCCGCCAGACGATGGGGGCCTCAGTCTTCGTCGCCAAGCGCGGCGGCACGATCGTCACGTGCGCGGCCACCTCCGGCTACATGGTCGAGTACGACAACCGCCATCTGTGGATGAAGCTCAAGTCGATCAAGTCGTCCCACTTCGCCAACTACCGGGAGGCCTGGGAGGCGAATCGCTTGATCCGCCTCGGGAAGATCCAGCCCATCCTGTCGGCCGTCTACCCGCTCACCGACGTCGGTGAGGCTGCCTCGCAGGTGCACTACAACCTCCACGAGGGCAAGATCGCCGTGCTGTGCCTGGCGCCCGGCGAGGGCCTCGGCATCTCTGATCCCGAGTTCAGGGACAAGGTCGGGGAGGACAAGATCACGATGTTCAGGAGGTTGGGGGCGTGAGTGGGCTGGGTTTCGAACTGACAGAGATCGATCACGTCGCCATCGCCGTGCGCGATCTCGATGCAGCCGTGGCCTGGTACGCCGAGACGCTCGGTGCCACGGTCGCCCACCGGGAACTGATCGAGACCGACGGCGTCGAGGAGGCGCTGCTCAAGGTGGCGGACTCGTACGTGCAGCTACTGACGCCCACTCGGGACGATTCGCCCGTGGCGAAGTACCTCGAGCGCCGCGGCGAGGGTATCCACCATGTCGGGTACCGCGTGAGCGACTGCGCCGCCGCCCTCGCGTCGATGCAGGCGGCGGGGGCGACGACGATCGACGCGGCCCCTCGCCTCGGCTCGCGTGGCACGACAGTCGCCTTCGTCCACCCGAAGAGCGCTTTCGGAGCGTTGATCGAGCTCGTGCAGGAATAGCAGGAACAACCGGCCGGCACGGAGCGACACAGGCGCTCCGGCGAGAGGTCCTGGCTCGCCGGTAGCCTTCGAGGACATGGCCGACGAAACGATCTCGGACGCAACCCTTCTCGCCGACGCCGTCGAGACCGAGCGGGTCGTCGTCAACTCCCGCTCGATGGACGCCCGCCTGCACGCCCTCGAGGAGCAGAAGGCCCAGGCTCGCAATCCCGGTAGTGAGCGCTCCGTCCAGAACCACCGCTCCAAAGGCAAGATGCTGGCACGGGAGCGCCTCGACTACCTGCTCGACGACGGCTCGTTCCAGGAGTTCGACCTCCTCGTCCGTCACCGCTCCCACGGCATGGGGCTCGAGCGCAGCCGGCCGTACACCGACGGGGTGATCACCGGTTTCGGCACGATCGACGGCCGTCGCGTCTGCATCTACAGCCAGGACTTCACCGTCTTCGGCGGCGCCCTCGGCGAGGCGCATGCCGAGAAGATCCACAAGCTCATGGATCTCGCCCTCGACGTCGGCGTCCCGATCATCGGCCTCAACGACGGTGGGGGAGCGCGCATCCAAGAGGGCGTCGTCGCTCTGCACGGCTACGGCGGCATCTTCTACCGCAACGTGCGCGCCTCCGGCGTCGTGCCGCAGATCAGCGTCATCCTCGGGCCGTGCGCCGGCGGTGCCGTCTACTCGCCGGCCATGACCGACTTCATCTTCATGGTGCACGAGACGAGCCACATGTTCATCACGGGGCCGGACGTGGTGAAGACCGTGACGGGCGAGGAGGTGACCCTCGAACAGCTCGGTGGCGCCATGAGCCATGCGACCCGCTCGGGGGTGGCGACGTTCGTCTCGGCCGACGAGAAGTCCTGCCTCGACGACGTCCGCGAGCTGATGTCGTTCCTCCCGTCGAACAACCTCGAAATCCCGCCCATGACCGAGCGCCCCGACGACGCCGAGGATCAAGTCGAAGAGCTCCGCGAGATCGTGCCCCCGAGCCCGAACCAGCCCTACGACATGCGCAAGGTCATCCAGGCGATCGTCGACGACGGGTACTACATGGAGTACTTCCCCCACTGGGCGATGAGCTTGACGTGTGGCTTCGCCCGCATCGGTGGCCGTGCCGTCGGCATCGTCGGCAACCAGCCGGCCGTGCTGGCGGGCGTGCTCGACATCGACTCGTCGGAGAAGGGCGCACGTTTTGTGCGTACCTGTGACGCGTTCAACCTGCCGCTCGTGACGTTCGTCGACGTGCCGGGTTTCATGCCCGGGACCGACCAGGAGTACGGCGGCATCATCCGTCACGGCGCCAAGCTCCTGTACGCCTACTGCGAGTCGACGGTGCCCCGCATCCAGATCATCACGCGCAAGGCCTACGGCGGCGCCTACGTCGTCATGGACTCGAAGTCGATCGGCACGGACTTCGCCTTCGCATGGCCGTCGGCCGAGCTCGCCGTCATGGGCCCGCAGGGTGCCGTCGAGATCGTCTACCGCCGCGAGCTCGCCGACTCCGCCGACCCGGTGGCGCGCCGGGCCGAGCTCGTCGACGACTACACCAATCGATACGCCAACCCGTACGTGGCCGCAGAGCGCGGCTACGTCGACGACGTCATCGATCCCGCCGACACGCGGCGAGTGATCGTGCGCAGCCTCGACCTCTTGGCGTCGAAGCGGGAGGAGCTTCCCCATCGCAAACACGGGAACGTCCCGTTGTGAGCGCTGTTCGCCGCCTTCCCGAGCCGAGCTTCGGCGCGCCTCAGCCGGTACTCGCGGGCGCCCTGTCGGCACCCCCTGATGTGGTGGCGGCGATCGCGGCGGCAGTCGAAGCCTGCTGGCCACGCCCACCGGCTCCGGCGAGTGCGACGGCTGGTCGCGAGCCGGGCGCACCGGAGTACGTCTGGCGTATGTCCGGGCGGTGGTGGTCGAAGCCGATCGCCAGCCGCAGGGACCGCCCGTGGTCGGATCACCTGGAGCACGGTTTCGTCGACGGCCGCGCCTGACTGCGGGGCCTGACTGCGGGCCCTGACTGCGACGCCGGGAGGTGTCCTCAGCCGGGCGTGCGATGGGCGGTGGCGAGGGCGGCCATCTCGACGAGGATGTCGCCGATGAGGAAGTCCTTCGGCGTGTAGATGGCGGCGACGCCGGCGCCGAGCAGCTTGGCCTGGTCCTGCTCCGGGATGATGCCGCCGACGACGACGGGTGCATCGACCCCGAGAGCCCGCAGCTGCTCGAGGATCTCCGGTACGAGCTCGAGGTGGCTGCCCGACAGGATCGAGATACCGACGACGTCGACGTCTTCGTCGGCGGCGGCGGCGGCGATCTGCCCGGGCGTGAGGCGGATGCCGTCGTAGACGACCTCGAAGCCCACATCCCGCGCCGCCACGGCGATCTGCTCGGCACCGTTGGAGTGCCCGTCGAGACCGGGCTTGGCGACGAGGAGCCGAGGCGGGCCGCCTGGCACGGCGCGCACCGCATCGGCAGCCTTGCGAAGCTCGACGCCCCGGTGCCCGACGCCCCCCGCCACGCCCGTCGGCGCCCGGTACTCCCCGAAGACGGAGCGAAGGGCGCCCGCCCATTCGCCCGTCGTGCCGCCCGCATGCGCGAAGGCGACCGTGGCCGGCATGAGGTTCTCGCCCGACTCGGCCACCCGTCGCAACTCGCCGAGGGCGGCTTGGACGGCGGTGGCGTCGCGAGCCGCCCGCCAGGCGGCCACGTCGGCGCGCAGGTCTAACTCGACGGCGGGATCGACGGTCAAGATGGAGGCGGCGGCGTCGCCCGACTGCTGCAGCGGTGACGTCTCGCTGCTGGTGAAGCAGTTGACGCCGACGACCTGCTGCTCACCCGACTCGATCCGGCGGAGACGCTCCGACTGAGAGGCGACGAGCCGCGACTTCAGCTCCTCGATCGCCTCGAAGGCGCCGCCGAGCCCGAGCACGTCGTTCAGCTCGACCGATGCGGCCTCGGCGATCTCGTCCGTCTTGGCCTCGACGACCTTCGATCCTTCGAACAGGTCCGGATACTCGAGCAGATCCGACTCGAACGCCAGCACCTGCTGGATGCGCAGCGACCATTGCTGGTCCCATGGACGTGGAAGGCCGAGCGCCTCGTTCCAAGCGGGGAGCTGGATCGCCCGGGCGCGGGCGTCGCGCGAGAGCGTCACACCGAGCATCTCGAGCACGATCCGCTGGATGTTGTTCTCCGGCTGCTGCTCGGTGAGACCGAGCGAGTTGACCTGCACCCCGTAACGAAGCCGCCGCATCTTCGGGTCCTCGACGCCGTAGCGCGCAGCGCAGATGTCGTCCCACAGCCGCGAAAAGGCCCGCATCTTGCAGGTCTCCTCGACGAAACGCAGCCCTGCGTTCACGAAGAAGCTGATCCGCCCGACGACTTGTGGCATGTCGGCTGCCGGCACCTGGCCGGAGTCGCGCACGGCGTCGAGCACGGCGATGGCCGTCGACAAGGCGTAGGCGACCTCCTGCACCGGGGTCGCCCCCGCCTCCTGCAAGTGGTACGAGCAGACGTTGATGGGGTTCCAGCGTGGGACGTGGCGGACCGCATAGGTGACGAGGTCCACGGTGAGCCGCAGACTGGCGGCCGGCGGGAAGATGTAGGTCCCCCGCGAGAGGTACTCCTTCACGAGGTCGTTCTGGGTCGTGCCGGCGAGCACGGCTGGGTCGACTCCGTGGCGCTCGGCATTGGCCACGTAGCACCCGAGCAGCCAGGGCGCCGTGGCGTTGATCGTCATCGACGTGTTCATCTCCCCCACGGGGATGCCGTCGAAGAGCTGGGCCATGTGGCCGACGTGGGCGACGGGTACGCCGACCTTGCCGACTTCGCCGGCCGCCTCCGGGCTATCGGGGTCGTAGCCGATCTGGGTGGGCAGATCGAAGGCGATCGAGAGACCGGTCTGGCCCTTGGCGAGATTCTTGCGGTACAGCTCGTTCGAGGCCGTGGCCGACGAGTGGCCCGAGTACGTCCGCATCACCCATGGCTGGTCTGTCACGACGACAGCCTATGAGCGCTGATACCCGTAGAAACCCTCTCCGGTCTTCCGCCCGAGTCGCTCCGCCGCCACCATCCGGCGGAGGCGTGGCACGGCGGCGTAGTTCGGGTCGCGGTGCTCGTCGTAGAGGGCGTCGAGGATGGCGACGGAGGTGTCGAGGCCGACGAGGTCGAGCAAGGCGAACGGTCCCATAGGGAACCCGCAGCCGCCCTTCATCGCCTCGTCGATGTCCTCCATGGCGGCGACGCCCTGGTCGAGCAGTCGCACGGCGTTGTTCAGGTACGGGAAGAGCAGCGCGTTCACGACGAAACCCGCCTGGTCCTTCACGACGATCGCCGTCTTCCCGCACGCCTCGGCGAAAGCCTTCGCCTCCTCGATCGTCTCGTCGTCGGCCGTGATGGGCCGGACGATCTCGACGAGCGTCATGAGGGGAGCCGGGTTGAAGAAGTGGATGCCGCAGACTTTCTCCGGGCGCCCGGTCTCCATCGCCATCTGCACCACTGCGAGCGTCGACGTGTTCGTCGCCAGCAGCGTGTGGTCATGGCAGATGCGATCGAGCTCGGAGAAGATGTGCCGCTTGGTGGCGAGGTCCTCGACGACGGACTCGATGACGAGGTCGCAGTCGGCGAGCCGGTGCATGTCGGAGGTTGCCGTGATCCGCGAGGTCGCCTCCGTCCGCTCGTCGGCCGTGAGCGTGCCCTTCTCGACCCGCTTGGCGAGCGAGCGCTCGACACGGGCGAGGGTGCCTTCGGCCGTCGCCAGCTCCCGGGAGCGCAGGACGACCTCGTGGCCGGACAGCGCCGCACATTCGGTGATACCGCCCCCCATGATCCCGGAACCGACCACACCGACGCGTTTCACTGTCATGGCAAAAGGTTACTTGCGGGTAGCTCCGAACGCATATGCGCCCGGCGAACGCTGATGCGCCCAGCCGGCACGTCCGAACATCAGTTCGGGTATGCTGCCGGAGTGGCAGGGTCCTCCCGATCGGAGCCGGTTCTGGAGCAGTCGGATCCGCTCGCGGGGTTCCATCCGGCGGTGGCGGAGTGGTTTCGCCGTACGTATCCGGGTGGGCCGACAGAGGCCCAAGCGCTCGGCTGGGGTGCCGTGGCGGCGGGCAAGGACACCCTCATCGCGGCGCCCACCGGATCCGGCAAGACGCTTGCCGCCTTCCTCGTCGCCATCAACCGTTGCTACCAGGCTGCCGCCTGGGGAGAGGGCCGCCGGGGCACCGACGTCGTCTACGTGTCGCCGCTCCGTGCGCTCACCGTCGACGTGGCCCAGAACCTCGAGCGGCCGCTGGCGGAGATCGCCGAGGTGGCCCGCGAGCTGGGGCACGTCGTGCCGGACGTGCGGGTGGCCGTTCGCAACGGCGACACGTCGCAGTCAGACCGCGCCGCCATGATCCGCAACCGGCCCGAGATCGTCGTGACGACGCCGGAGTCGCTGTACCTGCTGTTGACATCCGTTCGCGGCCGCGAGCTGCTCGGGACGGTTCGCACCGTCATCGTCGACGAGATCCACGCCCTTGCTCGCGACAAGCGCGGATCGCACCTCGCTCTCAGCCTCGAGCGCCTCGATGCGGTCGTCGAGGCTCACGAACGCCGGCCGGCCGAGCAGCAGACGCTGCCAGAGCTACCCGGCGGCGATCGCCCCGTCCGGATCGGGCTGTCGGCCACCCAGCGGCCGATCTCGACGATCGCACAGTTGCTCGTCGGATCGGGTCCAGGGCGCGTCGGTGCAGAAGGCATCCCTCAGTGCACGGTCGTCGATGTCGGGCACCGCCGGGCCCTCGACATCGCCATCGAACTGCCCGATGACGAGCTCGGCGCCGTGTCGACCCATGAGCAGATGGACGTCGTGCTCGAGCGCATCGCCGAGCACGTAAGGGCGCACCGGACAACGCTCGTCTTCGTGAACACCCGCCGCATGGCCGAACGCGTCGCACACCGCCTCGGCGAGCTCGTGGGCGAGGATCTCGTGCAGGCCCACCACGGCAGCCTCTCGATGGACCGGCGACTGCGCGTCGAGAGCCGGTTGCGGGCGGGCGACCTCAAGGCGGTCGTGGCGACGGCCTCGCTCGAGTTGGGCATCGACGTCGGCCCTGTCGAGCTCGTGTGCCAGATCGCCTCGCCGCGGGCGATCTCGACATGGCTGCAGCGCGTCGGACGAGCCCAGCACCATGTCGGCGGGACGCCGACGGGACGGCTCTACCCGCTCACTCGCGACGAGCTCGTCGAGTGCACGGCCCTGTTCACGGCGGTGCGCCGCGCCGAGCTCGACGCCACCGTCCCTCCCGTGGCACCGCTCGACATCCTCGCCCAGCAGATCGTGGCAGAAGTCGCCGCCGCAGGGCCGGACGGCATCGGAGTGGACGCGTTGCTGGCATTGGTCAGGCGGGCGACCCCGTATGCGGGGCTGGAACGCGAGCGATACGACGAGGTGCTGGAGCTCGTGAGCGAAGGGGTCGTGACCGGGCGGGGCCGGCGCGGCGCCTACGTTCACTTCGACCGGGTCAACGACGTCCTCCGCCCGCGGCGGGGTGCCCGCTTGACGGCGACCACGTCAGGCGGTGCCATCCCCGAGGTAGCCGACTACCGCGTCGTGCTCGAGCCGGACGAGGCATTCGTCGGCACCGTCAACGAGGACTGGGCGATCGAGTCGATGGCTGGCGACGTCTTCCTCCTCGGCAGCCACACGTGGAGGATCCGTCGCATCGAGTCGGGCACGGTGAGGGTCGTCGATGCCGAGGGCGCCTCGCCCTCGGTGCCGTTCTGGCTGGGGGAGGCGCCGGCACGTACCGACGAGCTCTCGAGGTCGGTCTCGCTCTTGCGTGAGGACATCGAGCGCTGGCTGGCGAAGTCGACGGGTGCTGCCGTCGAGTGGCTGAAAGAGGCAGCCGGCGTCGACGCCCGAGCCGCCGAGCAGGTGGTCGCATATCTCGCCACTGCCAAGGCCGAGCTCGGGGCGTTGCCGACGACGGATCGTCTCGTGGTCGAGCGTTTCTTCGACGACACCGGCGGGATGCAGCTCGTGCTCCACTCGCCGAGAGGCGCACGGATCAACCGGGGGCTCGGGCTGGCGCTGCGGAAGCGTTTCTGTCGCTCGTTCGACTTCGAGCTGCAGGCTGCCGCGAGCGACGACTCGGTCGTTCTGTCGCTCGGGCCGCAACACTCCTTCCCGCTTTCCGATGTCGTCGGCTATCTCTCCCCGACGACCGTACGGGAGACGCTCGTGCAGGCGATGCTGCCGACGCCGATCTTCGGCGCGAGGTGGCGCTGGAACCTCTCCCGGTCGCTCGTGGCGCCGCGTTTCCGTGGCAGCCGGCACCTGCCGCCGGCGATCCAGCGCATGGAAGCCGACGACCTCATGGCGGCGATCTTCCCGATGCTGGCGGCCTGCCAGGAGAACGTCTCCGGGCCGATCGTCATCCCCGACCATCCCGTCGTGCGCCAGACCGTCGACGACTGCTGCACCGAGGCGATGGATCTCGCCGGGCTCGTGGCCTTCCTGGAGCGGCTGCGATCGGGCGAGGTCGAGACGCGCTTCGTGGACGCCGTCGCCCCGTCGATCCTCTCCGAGGAGATCCTGAACGGGAGGCCCTACACCTTCCTCGACGACGCCCCCTTGGAAGAGCGCCGCACGCGGTCGGTGCAACTGCGGCGCGGCGTTCCCGTGCAGGCGACCGACCTCGGCCACCTCGATCCCGAGATCGTGGGCAGGGTGGCCGAGCAGGCCAGGCCGGAGTTGCGGGACGCAGAGGAGCTCCACGACCTGCTCGATTCCCTCGTCCTCGCCGAGCCGGATCGGGACTGGGAGGCCTGGTTCCAGCGTCTCGTCACCGACGGCCGCGCCCTCGAGGCCCGCCTCGGTGCCGCCCCGGCATCCGTCCGGCGATGGGCGGTGATCGAACGCAGGGCGGCGCTCGAGGCCATGTTCCCCGGTGCCACGTTCGAGCCGGACGTTCGCCTCGCGAGCAAGCAGGTGGATCCGGGAGAGCCGGGGGGCGAGCCGCTCGCCGAGGACGTGCTCGTGGCCGCCGTGCGCGGCCACCTCGAGGTCAGCGAGCCGCTCACGATGGAGGATCTCGCCGACCGGATCGGTCTCGGTGAGGCACGCCTCGGTGAGGTGCGCACCGCCATCGCCCGGCTCGAGGGTGAGGGTTCCGTGCTCCAGTGCCACGTCGGCGACGACCCCAAGGACCGCTATTCGGCCCGCCACTTGCTCATGCGCATCCATGCCGCTTCCCGCGACCGCTCGCGACGTTCCGTGGAGACGTGCTCTGCTCAGCAGCTCATGAGCTTCCTAGTGGCCTGGCAGCACGTCGGGCCCGGGAACCGGCTGGTCGGCTCGGGTGGTCTCTCGGAGGTCGTCGAGCAGTTGCAGGGCGTCGAGGCGGCCGTCGAGTCCTGGGAATCCGCCATCCTGCCGGCTCGGGTTGCCGGGTATCAGGCGGCCCTGCTCGACGAGCTGTGCAATCGGGGCGAGGTGGGTTTCGGGCGGCTCGCCCTGCGGGCACCCGAGAGTCTCAACGGGATCGGGGAAGCGACAGATCGCCGGCGACCGGGCGCCACGCCGTCGCCGGCGACACCGGTCGGGCTGTTCCGCCGGGAGGATCTGGACTGGTTGCTGGCCGTCGTCCGAGCTGGTGCCGTGCCGGAGCTGCCGACACTGGGAGCATCCGCCGACGTGCTCGCAGCCCTCGGTGAGCGCGGTGCCCTCTTCCTCACCGACTTGTGCACCGCCACCGGGCGGATGCCCATCGAGGTCGCTGATGCGCTCTGGGACGGGATCGCCCGGGGCCTCGTGACCGCCGACGGTTTCCAGGCCGTGCGCTCGTTGCTCGGTGGCAGAGGACGCCTTGGTCACCTCGTTCGCGACCCTGGTGCCGGCGACGCTGGTGCCGGCGGCCCTGGCGCCGGCGGCATCGCGTCGGGGCAGAGAAGCCGCCAGGGCTTGCCGCGGCCCGGCCGCCCTCGGCCCCGCCTGCGGCCGGCGCTCACCGGCGGGCGCTGGTCCCTCCTTGGTGGCGGTCGCGGCGCCCTCTCACCGGCGACCGCCGACCTCCGCACGGGCTCGATACCCGAGGGATACGACGACGACGAGTTGGCGGAGGCGATGGCCGGCCAGCTCCTCCACCGCTGGGGTGTCGTCTTCCGGGACCTCGTTGCCCGCGAGCTCATCGGCATCGGCTGGCGGGACGTGCTCTGGGCGCTGCGGCGGCTGGAGGCGCGAGGCGTCGTCCGTGGTGGCCGCTTCGTGAGCGGCTTCACCGGCGAGCAGTTTGCTTTGCCGGACGCGTACGAGCAGCTGCGCTCGATGGCGGCGCGTGGGCCGGCCGGCCACACGGTTCGTCTGTCGGCTGCCGACCCGCTCAACCTCACCGGTGTGATCCTGCCCGGCCCGCGCATCCCTGCGGTCCGGACCCGCACGATCGTCGTCTCCGACGGCGCCGTCACGGACGGCGCCGTCGAGTCCGTGCGAGGCGCCTCGCGAGCGAGCGACCGAGCCGGTTGATCCCCAAACGGGCGGACCGGCCCCGGTGGTCCGCCGCATCCAGGTCCGGCCTGCGGCCCGGCCGCCTGACCCTGAGACGGCTCGGGGTTCGGTCCCTGAGACGGGTCAGGGACGTGGTCACGCCCCT
>JBEKMC010000008.1:0-50416 GCA_050008715.1 Acidimicrobiales bacterium
ATGTCCCAGATCATCGTGCCCACGGCGACAGCGGGCGTCGAGGTGAGCCGCAAGCTCGACAAGCTGGGAAATCGCAGCTCCGACACTGCCGAGCTGAGCTTTCGTGGCGTCCGGGTACCGTTGGCGAACACGATTGGGGACGTGGGGAGGGGGTTCTTCCAGCAGATGGACCAGTTCCAGCACGAACGGCTCATTGCTGCCTACCTGGCCGTAGGTGGAATGACCCGCGCGCTCGAACGGACCATCGCCTACGTCAAGGAGCGCCAGGCGTTCGGTGCACCCCTGTTCGACAACCAGTACCTCGCCTTCCGCCTCGCAGAGCTCGACGCCGACCTCGACCTGTTGCGCGAGTACGGCTACGCCTGCGCCGAGCGACTGATGAGGGGCGAGGACGTCACGCGTCAAGCGTCCATCGCCAAGCTCGTCGCCGGCCGCCTGCAACGCCGCGTGGCCGATGCCTGCATGCAGTTCCACGGTGGCATCGGTTACATGGAGGAGACCTGGACGGCCCGATATTTCCGCGACTCCCGCCTCATGTCGATCGGGGGCGGTGCAGACGAAGTGATGCTGCGGATCCTGTCCCGCATGGGAGCCTTCGCCTGAGGATGTCCAGTCTCCGCCTACCAGCTCTGCACCTGCCGACACTGGCTCCCCGGACCGCCCGCATGCTCGCACTGGCGTCGCTGGCAGCCGCCCTCGGCTTCGCCGTTCTCGAGTGCCTGCTCGCCAGCCAGGTGGACATCAACGTCTACCTGATGGGCGGGTCGCACGCTGCCAGCGCCGGCCTCTATGCCCTCGAATACGGCCAGACTCGGCTCTACTTCACCTACCCGCCCTTCGCCGCCATCTTCTTCGTGCCGCTCGCGCAGCTTCCCCGTGAGAGCGCCCGCTTGATCTGGACCCTCCTCAACGTCGCCGCCCTCCTCTGGCTCACGTACGTCACGATCCGGGCCATCCGGCCCGAGATGGAGCCGAATCGGCTCAGGTGGTGGACGGCGCTGCTGGCGGCGCCGATGATCACGCTCGACCCGCTGTTCCTGTCGTTCGACCTCGGCCAGGTGAACCTCGTGCTGGCGGCGCTCGTCGTGACCGACTTCACCGACAGCTCCGGCAGGATCCCGAAAGGTGTCCTCACCGGCATCGCGGCAGGCCTCAAGCTCACGCCGCTGATCTTCGTGCCCTACCTCTTCCTCACCGGCAGTCGCAGGGCCGCCGGATGGGCGACGGCGACGTTCGTGGCGTGTGCGGCGGCGGGTTTCGGTGTCTCGCCACACTCGTCGTGGCAGTTCTGGACGACTGACGTGTTCCAGTCATCTCGTGTGGGTGGCCTGCTCTCGATCAGCGACCAGAACCTGCGCAGCGGGGCGATGCGGATCGCTCATGGCACCATCCCGAACATAATTCTGTGGCCGCTCACGATCGCCATCCTCTGTCTGGGTCTCGGCCTCGCGATATGGGCGCACCGGAGCTCATCACCCACGCTGGGCCTCGTCGTGTGCGCGACGACCGGCCTCATCATCTCGCCCGTGACGTGGGATCACCACCTTGTCTGGGTGGTGCCGGCGCTCATCTGGATGGCGGCAGCACCGGATCGGCCGCGGCATGGGCGAGCCGTGGCGGTGGCCGCAGCGGTGTTCTTCTGGGCTCATCCGATCTGGTGGGTGCCCGAAACCGATCGCTATCTGCCCACCAAGCTGTGGGAGGTCGTGGTCGGCGACGCCTATCTATGGGCGATGCTCGCCTTCCTCGTCGGCGTTGCCGTCCTCCTGTCGCGCCGCAGGCGCCTCGGGCTGCGCACTCCCCGCCAGGCCGGCGTTCCCGCCGGCGTCTGACCCGCCGGCGTCTGACCTGCCGGCGTCTGACCTGGCGGCGGTATCTGCCGCATCTAACCGGAGCGGCGAGCGGTTATCGAGCTCCCGGCCCGCCGTGCACTCGGTGGACGTCGAGGATGCCGTCGGTCATGCGGAGCAAACCGATGACCTCGTCGGGTACCGGAGCGTCGGTGGCGAGTGCCATGAGGGCGGTCCGAGCCTCCCCGCCGGTCTGGCCGACCGCCATCGAAGAGATGCTCACGCCCGCCTCGCCACAGGCGAGTCCGACGACGCCGACCATGCCGGCACGGTCGTCGTTGCGGACGACGAGGAGGTTGTCGGCGAAGGGCAGCTCAACCCCGTGGTCGTCGATCATGACGATGCGCTCCGTGGCGCTCCGTCCCGCCAAGGTGCCGGAGACAGCATGCTGGCCGCTCCGGAGCGTCACGAGCGAGACGTACTCGAGCGTCGTGGCGGTCGATGACTCGCGTACCGAGAGGCCTCGCTGGTGGGCAAGCTGAGGGGCGTTCACGTAGGAGACCGGTTCGTCGCTTCCGGCGGAGAGCACGCCTTTGAGCGCCGCCAGCGTGAGAATCCCGATCTCTTCGCCGGCGAGCGCACCTTCGACGCTGACCTCGAGGTTGTCCGGAAGTCCTTCGCACAGGGCGGCCATGACATGGCCCAACCGCTCGGCGAGGCCGAGGTAGGGCCGGACCGCCTCGGAGGCCGAGCGGGCGGACACGTTCACCGCGTACGGCACGAAGTCGCCGGCAAGAGCGAGGAGGATCTGCTCTGCGATCTGCTCGCCCGCCTTGTCCTGTGCCTCCTCGGTGCTGGCGCCGAGGTGGGGCGTGACGACGACGCTCGACAGCTCGAAGAGCGGGGAGCTCGTGCAGGGCTCAGCCGAGAACACGTCGAGGGCGGCGCCGCCCACGTGCCCGGACTCGATGGCGTGCGCCAGGGCCTCCTCGTCGAGGACGCCTCCCCGAGCGGCGTTCACGATGCGGATGCCCGGCTTGGCCTTGGCGAGGAGGTCTTTGCCGATGAGGCCGGCGGTTTCTTTGTTCTTCGGCAAGTGGATCGTGAGGAAGTCGGACTGTGCGACGACCTCGTCGAGGCTGAGCAGCTCGACACCCATCTTCCGCGCACGTTCCCCGGAGGTGTAGGGGTCGTGGGCGATGAGACGCATGCCGAACGCATTCGCACGTTGGGCGACGAGGGCGCCGATGCGACCGAGGCCGACGATGCCGAGTGTCTTGCCGTGCAGCTCGACGCCCTCCCACTTCGAACGCTCCCAGCGGCCCGCCACGAGGGCGGCGTGCGCCTGCGGGATGTTGCGGGCCTGGGCGAGCAAGAGGGCGAAGGCGTGCTCGGCCGCCGAGAGGATGTTCGACTCCGGTGCGTTCACGACCATGACGCCACGGCTCGTCGCCGCCGCCACGTCGACGTTGTCGAGACCGACGCCGGCGCGGCCGACGACGATGAGGTCAGGGCCGGCGTCGAGCAGCTCCGGCGTCACTTGCGTGGCCGAGCGGATCACGAGCGCCTGAGCACCGGGGATGACTTCGCGGAGCTGCTCGGGCGTGAGCCCGACTTGCACGTCGACCGTGTGGCCGGCGGCACGCATGGATTCGAGGCCTCGCTCGGCAAGGGTCTCGCTGACAAGGATTCGCGCCATGGATCAGGTAGCTCCGGTCTCGGCGACGAGCGCCGCTATGCGAGCGACGCCCCGCTCGAGGTCGTCGTCGGACATCGCGTACGAGAAACGCCCGTACCCCGGCGCCCCGAACGCCTCCCCGGGCACGAAGGCGACGCTTGCCTCGTCGAGGATGATCTCGGCGAGCTCGAGCGTCGTCGTCGGCGTGCGCCCGCGGATCGGGCGGTCGAGCAGCCCTTCGAGGGAGGGGAAGGCGTAGAACGCCCCCTGCGGATCGAAGCAGCTGACGCCCGGGATCTCGTTCAGCATCCGATGGATCGTCCTGCGCCGGCGGTCGAAGGCTGTGCGCATCTCCGCCACGGCGGACAAGTCGCCGGACACGGCCGCCAGCGCGGCACGCTGGGCGACGTTGTTGACGTTCGAGGTGACATGCGACTGCAGGTTCGTGGCCGCCTCGGTGACGTCCGGCGGGGCGATCATCCAACCCACGCGCCATCCCGTCATGGCATACGTCTTGGCCACGCCGTTGAGCACGACGCAGCGCTCGGTGATCTCCGGCACGAGCACGGGCATCGAGTGGTGCTCGGCATCGCCGTAGACGAGGTGCTCGTAGATCTCGTCCGTGACCACCCACCAGCCTCGCTCTGCGGCGAGACGGCCGATGTCCTCGATCGCCTGGCGGGGGTAGACCGCCCCCGTGGGGTTCGACGGCGAGACGAACAGGAGGATCTTCGTCTTGTCGGTGGCGGCCGCCTCCAACTGCTCCACGCTCGCCTTGAAACCCGCCTCGATTCCCGTCGGGACCACGACCGGCACGCCGCCTCCGAGCATGATGGCCTCGGGGTAGGTCGTCCAGAAGGGAGCGAGGACGAGGACCTCGTCGCCGGGGTCGAGGAGGGTCTCGAAGGTGTTGGCGACAGCATGCTTGCCACCGTTCGTGACGAGCACCTGGTTCGGCCGCACGTCGTAGCCGGAGTCCCGGAGTGTCTTGGCGGCGATGGCTTCGCGCAGCTCAGGCAGGCCGGCCGTCGGCGTGTAGCGGTGGTTCTTCGGGTCACGGCAGGCGTCGACGGCTGCCTCCACGATGGCAGCCGGTGTCGGGAAGTCGGGCTCGCCGGCGCCGAAGCCGACGACGTCGACACCCGAGGCCTTGAGCGCCTTGGCCTTGGCGTCGATGGCGAGGGTGGCAGAGGGATTGACGGCGGCGATTCGGCGGGAGATGCGGGACTGGCGGGTCGCAACCTCGGTCGTGGGGGCCATGCCCCATGCTCGCACATGGCCCGAGGGGTGGAATTCGACCGTCGCTCGGTTCCGGCGGCACTCGGTGAGCGACCCGTCGGCCACCCGGCGGCACCCTCCCGGTCAACCTCGTGCACAGGGTGACCGGAACCCCCCTCGCCCGGTCGTTCTCGGTACACGGATCGGCCGGCAGACCCCACCTGACCAGCCGAATGTGAGCGTCCGAGGCGAGGGCTGCCATGCTGGCCACATGCCTGACATCACGATCCCGGACGCGTTGAAGCCGAAGGACGGGCGTTTTGGCTCGGGGCCGTCGAAGGTCCGCCCCGAGGCCGTCGTCCGGCTGGCCGAAGCGGCGCCGTCCTACCTCGGCACGAGCCACCGGCAGGCGAACGTGAGAGGGGTCGTCGGTCACGTGCGGGAGGGGCTCTCGTCCCTGCTGTCGCTGCCGGACGGTTACGAGATCATCCTCGGCAACGGCGGTACGACGACCTTCTGGGACGCGGCTGCGTTCTGCCTCATCGAGCGGCGCAGCCAGCACCTCGCCTTCGGCGAGTTCTCCGCCAAGTTCGCCGCCGGCACGATGGCCGCCCCCTTCCTCGACGCGCCGGAGGTGATCTCCAGTGATCCCGGCACGCACCCAAACGCCGTCGCCAACGCCGAGGTCGACGCTTACGCCCTTACCCACAACGAAACCTCCACCGGCGTCCACATGCCGATCCGCCGCCCACGAACCTCGAGCGGGGAGGCGGCAACCGGCCTCGTGCTCGTGGACGCCACCTCTGCCGCCGGCGGGATCCGCGTCGAGCCCGAGCAGTTCGACTGCTACTACTTCGCGCCGCAGAAGTGTTTCGGGTCCGACGGCGGCCTCTGGCTGGCGGCCATCTCGCCGGCGGCGGCCGAGCGGATCGGGGCGCTCGCCTCGCAGCGGTGGGTGCCGAGCTCGCTCGACCTGCAGATCGCCCTCGAGAACTCCCGCCTCGACCAGACCTACAACACGCCGGCGCTCGCGACCGTGCACCTGCTCGCCAGCCAGTTGGACTGGTTCAACGACAACGGCGGCTTGGAATTCTCTGCATCACGCTGCGACCGCTCGGCGGAGATCCTCTACGGCTGGGCGGACCGGTCCCCCTTCGCCACGCCCTTCGTCGCCAAACCCGACGAGCGCTCGCCTGTCGTCGGCACGATCGACTTCGACGAGTCCGTCGACGCCCTCGGCGTGGCCAAGATCTTGAGGGCGAACGGCATCGTCGACACCGAGTCCTACCGCAAGCTCGGCCGCAACCAGCTACGCATCGCCATGTTCCCGGCGATCGACCCCGAGGACGTCGAGGCGCTCACCGCGTGCATCGACCATGTCGTCGGGGCGCTCGCCTGAGCGATCGACCATGTCGTCGGGGCGCTCGCCTGAGCGATCGACCATGTCGTCGGGGCGCTCGCCGACGCCGATGAGGCGCGCCGGCATCCTCGTCGCCGGCATCGCTGCCGGCCTGGCGCTCTGCATCGCGCCCCCAGGCGGCAGCCTCGCGACGGCAGCACCGGGCCACCGGCCGAAGGCCCTACCCGCCCAGGTCTACGCCCCCTATTTCGAGACCTATCAGCCGGGCAGCATCACCACGACGGCGCGGCGTTCCGGCGTCCACTACTACACCCTTGCCTTCCTGCAGGCGACGCGGCGACACCCTTGCGCCGTCTATTGGAACGGCGTCAGCCAGGACCCGGTCTCGAAAGCCCAGTACCTGAGCCAGATTTCCACGCTTCGGGCCCGCGGCGGCGACGTCATCCCGTCGTTCGGCGGCTACACGGCCGATCACGACGGCACAGAACTGGCGGACGCATGCACGAAGGTGGGATCGATCGCCGCCGACTACGAGCAGGTCGTTCGCATCTACGGCGTCTCCCGCCTCGACTTCGACATCGAGGACAACTCGCTGGGCCACGTCGCCGGCGTCACCCGCCGGGACAAGGCGATCGCTCTCCTCGAGACTTGGGCGCGCGCCCGTCACCTCCCCCTGCAGGTGTCGTTCACCATGCCGGCCACGGCCACTGGCCTCGCCACCACGGGGCTCGCAGTGCTGGCGAACGCCGCCCGCAACGGAACCCGCGTGGACGTCGTCAACATCATGACGTTCGACTACTTCGACGGCACGACGAAGATGGGCACAGCGGCCATCGCGGCCGGGACTGCGCTGCACGCACAGCTGGCGAAGCTCTACCCGCACAAGACCTCCGCCCAGCTGTACGCCATGGAGGCCATCACGTTGCTGCCGGGCATCGACGACAACCCGAGCAAGGCCGAGGTGACCACCCTGGCAGACGCCCGACAGGTCACGACCTGGGCCGAGAAGCAGCATCTCGCCATGTTGTCGATCTGGGCGATACAACGCGACAACGGCGGCTGCCCCGGCACGGTCGACAACGACAGCTGCTCTGGCGTGGCTCAAAAGCCATGGGCCTTCAGCGACATCCTGCGAGGTATCGACCGTTAATCGGCGACGCCCGCGCTCACTCCCACTCGATCGAGCCGGGAGGCTTGCTCGTCACATCCAGCACGACGCGGTTGACTTCCTCGACCTCGTTCGTGATCCGGTTCGACATGCGGGCGAGCAAATCCTCCGGCAGCCGAGACCAGTCGGCAGTCATGGCGTCCTCACTGCTCACCGGCCGCAGCACGATCGGGTGACCGTACGTGCGCCCGTCGCCCTGGACGCCCACTGACCTCACGTCCGCCAGCAGGATCACGGGGAATTGCCAGATGCTGCGATCCAGGCCGGCCATCGCCATTTCCTCCCGCACGATGGCGTCGGCCCGCCGCAAGATGGCAAGTCGCTCGGCCGTCACCTCACCGAGGATGCGGATGGAGAGCCCCGGCCCCGGGAACGGCTGCCGCCACACGATCGCTTCGGGCAGCCCGAGCTCGAGCCCGAGCTGGCGAACCTCGTCCTTGAACAGAGACCGGAGCGGCTCGATCAACGAGAAACGCAAATCCTCCGGCAACCCGCCCACATTGTGATGGCTCTTGATCACGGCCGTTCCCGAGCCACCGCCCGACTCGACGACGTCAGGGTAGAGCGTGCCCTGCACCAAGAACTCGATCGAGTCACGGCCCTGGCCGACCACGACCTCGGCGGCTGCCTCCTCGAAGGCCGTGATGAACTCCCGGCCGACGATCTTGCGCTTGGTCTCCGGATCGGTCACGCCGGCCAGTGCCTCGAGAAAGCGGGCCCTGGCGTCGACCGTCTTCAAACGGATGCCCGTGGCGGCGACGTAGTCCTGCTCGACCTGCTCGCGCTCGCCTTCTCGCAACAGCCCGTGGTCCACGAACACGCACGTCAGCTGATCGCCGACTGCCTCGTGCACGAGGGCGGCCGCCACGGCCGAGTCGACCCCGCCCGACAGCCCGCAGATGACGTGGTGCTCCCCGACCTCGGCGCGGATCGAGTGCACGGTCTCTCGGATGATGCTGGCGGCGGTCCACGAGGGCTCGATGCCGGCCCCCTCGTAGAGAAACCGCTCGAGCACCTCCTGCCCGTACGCCGTGTGCACGACCTCGGGGTGCCACTGCACGCCGAAGAGCCGCGACTCGGGACGCTCGAATGCCGTGACGCTCGCCGAGGACGACGAAGCCGTGACCTCGAAGCCAGGCGGGGCGGCTGAGACGATGTCCCGGTGCGACATCCACACGGACTGCTCAGCCGGCTGGCCGGAAAACAGCATCGCCGTCGGCGAGACGCTCACGCCCGTGCGACCGAACTCGGCCGTATCGGTGTGCTCGACCGTGCCCCCGAGGGCGGCGGCCATCGCATGAAAGCCGTAGCACAGGCCGAGGACGGGCACACCCGAATCAAGCAGCGCTCGCTCGACTCGGGGCGCCCCCTCCTCGTAGATGCTGGCCGGTCCGCCGGACAGGATGATGGCGGCCGGCTGCTTGGCGAGCATGTCGGCGACCGGCATCGAGTGCGGGACGATCTCGCTGTAGACGTGCGCCTCCCGCACGCGCCGGGCGATCAGCTGTGCGTACTGGGCGCCGAAGTCGACGACGAGCACGGGCGCTGGGTGCTCGGCGGAGATCGGGTGCTCTGTCATCTGCGGAATCGTCATCTGCCGACTCATCCGTCGAGGCTACACGGGGTGCGCCGCGATGCCGGGGATCGCCGGCCAGCTCGGCTAGCGGTTGGCGCCACCTGTCGGCGGGCACAACCTGCCATTTGTGGGGAACCGGCCCGCCAGCGGCCCGGCGAGCCTCAGCCCCCTGAGATGTCCTCGAGGCGCTGGCGGCCGGCAGATACGAACGGCATCATCGCCCGCAGCTGTGCGCCGACTTGCTCGATCTGGTGCTGCTTGCCCTCTTCCTGCAGCGCCCGGTAACGAGGGCGCCCGTTGGCGTTCTCGGCAACCCACTCGGCTGCGAAACGACCATCCTTGATCTCGTCGAGGATCGTCCGCATCTCCGCACGAACGTGGTCGTCGATGATCCGCGGCCCACGCGTCATGTCGCCGTACTCGGCCGTGTCGGACACCGAGAAGCGCATCCCCGAGATCCCCTGCTCGTACATGAGGTCGACGATGAGCTTGAGCTCGTGCAAGCACTCGAAATAAGCGGACTCCGGCTGGTAGCCGGCCTCGACGAGGGTCTCGAAGGCGGCGGTGACGAGCGCCGTGACGCCGCCGCAGAGCACCACCTGCTCACCGAACAGGTCGGTCTCGGTCTCCTCCTCGAAGGTCGTCTCGAGCACGCCCGCCCGGGTCGCCCCGAGGGCATCGGCATAGGAGAGCGCCAGTGCCATCGCCTTGCCGGACTCATCGGCGCTGACGGCGATGAGCGAGGGCACGCCACCGCCCTCGGTGTAGGTGCGACGCACGAGGTGGCCGGGACCCTTCGGGGCGACCATGCCGACGTCCACGCCCGGCGGAGGGTTGACCAAGCCGAACCGGATGTTGAAGCCGTGGGCGAAGAAGACGGCGTCGCCATCGCCGAGGTGAGGAGCGATCTCGGCCTCGTAAACAGCCGCCTGCTCGGTGTCCGGCAACAGGATCATGATCAGATCGGCCTCGGAGGCCGCCTGCGACACCGACACGACGCGTAGCCCTGCCGCCTCCGCCTTCGCTCGCGAGGCAGAGCCCTCCCGCAGCCCGACGCGGACGTCGACCCCGGACTCGTGCAGGTTGAGCGCATGGGCGTGGCCCTGCGACCCGTACCCGATGATCGCCACCTTGCGGGAGCGAACGAGCGCCTGATCGGCGTCTTTTTCGTAGTAGAGCTGTGCCACGGTTGGGTTTCCTCTCCTGTGTCGACGAGCAGCGCCGGCCTACCGGCATCTCAGAGCTGAGCGGGGTGCGTCCTCAAGCGGATTCGGCGGCGAGATCCGCGGATTCGGCGCCGCTGTTGCCCCCCAGCTTAGGGAGTGCCACGCGGCCCGTCCTCTGCAGCCCGACGATGCCGTACGAGCGCATGAGGTCCTCGAAGTCGTCGAGGGCATCCGGGGCACCGGCCAACATGACGGTGAGGGCATCGAGCCCGACGTCCACGACCTGGCCCCCGAAGACGCCGGCGAGCTGGATCACCTGGGCGCGGCGGTCGGCGTCGGCCGACACCGTCGCCAGCAGCAGCTCAGCCTCGCGGGCCTCGTCCGGGTGCAGCTCGGAGATCTCGACCACGTTGATGAGCTTGTCGAGCTGGGCGATCACCTGCTCGAGGGGGGACGACTCGACGTCGACGACGATGGAGATGCGCGAGAAACGCTCGTCGTCGGTCGGCGCCACGGCCAGCGAGAAGATGTTGTAGCCGCGCCGTGCGAACAGGCTGGCAACTCGTGTCAGGACGCCTGCCTTGTTCTCCACGAGTACGGAGAGGAGGTGGTGGCGGGCATTGCTCATGACGCCGCCAGACGGTGGCGCTGCGACGGGTGCACGACGATCTCGTCGTTGGACAAGCCCGCCGGGACCATCGGGAAGACCTGCTCCATCGAGTCGGTGCGGAAGTCGATCACAACGGGGCGGTCATCGATCTGGTTCGCCTTGTCGATCGCCGGCAGCACCTCTTCGGGCGTTTCGACCCGCAACCCGACGCAACCCATGGATTCGGCCCAGCCGACGTAGTCGGGGAGGTCGGGCGACAGGTACACCTCCGAGTATCGCTCGTCGTAGAACATGTGCTGCCACTGGCGGACCATGCCGAGGTAGGCGTTGTTCAAGATGGCGATCTTCACCGGGATGCGCTCTGCGCTGGCGGTGACGAGCTCCTGCGCCGTCATCTGGAAGCAGCCGTCGCCGTCGACGGCCCAGACCATGGCGTCGGGCCGGCCGACCTTGGCCCCGATGGCCGCCGGCACGGCGAAGCCCATCGTGCCGAGCCCACCGGAGTTCACCCAGGTATTGGGCTGCTCGAAACCCCAGTATTGCGACGCCCACATCTGATGCTGTCCCACGCCTGATGCGAGGATCGTGCCCTCCGGGGTGTTGTCCCGCAACGTCTCGAGCACGAACTGCGGCTTGAGCAATGGCGGGCGACTGCCGATACCGGAGTCCGAGCTCGTCGGTTCGGGCTCGACGGCGGGGTCGTAGGTGAGCGGGAACTCCTCCTGCCAGTGGCGGAGCTGGGCGATCCAGCCGTCCAGCCGCTCGAGGGGGAGCTCGCCGGCGGCGACTCGCGGCGTCAAGGCCGACACGAGGGCCTCGGTGGCGAGCCGGCAGTCGGCCACGATGCCCACTTCGGGACGGCGCACCTTGCCGATCTCCGCCTTGTCGATGTCGACGTGGATCACCTTGGCGTGCGGGGCGAACGCCGCCACCTTGCCGGTGACGCGGTCGTCGAAACGGCTGCCGAGGGCGATCAGCAGGTCCGCCTTCTGCATGGCCGTCACAGCCGTGTAGTTGCCGTGCATGCCGGGCATGCCGAGGCACAGGGGGTGGCTGTCAGGGAAAGCGCCCCGCGCCATGAGCGTCGTGACGACCGGGATGCCCGTCATCTCTGCGAGCTCCCTCACGGCCGCCGAGCCGCGTGACTTCAGAATCCCGCCGCCGGCGTAGATGACGGGCCGACGGGCGGCGGCGATGAGCTCGGCCGCCTCGGCGATCAGGCGGGCTTCCGGATGGGAGGGGGGACGGTAGCCGGGCATGTCGAGGGTGTCGGGCCAGTACCACTCCATCGACTGCATCGAGACGTCCTTCGGGACGTCCACGAGGACGGGGCCGGGACGACCGGTCGTGGCGACATGGAACGCCTCGGCGATCACGCGGGGGATGTCGGCGGCGTCGGTGACGAGCCAGTTGTGCTTCGTCACGCCCATCGTGATCCCCGTCGTGTCGGCTTCTTGGAAGGCGTCGGTCCCGATGGCGCCCGTCGGCACCTGCCCCGTGATGACCACGATCGGGATCGAGTCCATGTAGGCGTCGCACAGCGGCGTGACGATGTTCGTGGCGCCCGGGCCACTCGTGACGATGGCGACGCCTGGGCGCCCTGTCACGTGCGCATACCCCTCGGCCATGTGGCCGGCGCCCTGCTCGTGGCGCACGAGGATGTGGCGGATGGGTGACTCGATGATCGGGTCGTACACCGGCAGGATGCAACCGCCGGGGAGGCCGAACATGACCTCGACGCCTTGGGTTTCGAGGCTCTTGACGAGGGCTTGTGCTCCGGTCAACTGCATGTCCTTGGGTCCTTCCTCGGTGTAGCTGGTCGTGTGGTGGGGTTGTCGGTGTTCGGGTTCTGCGGCCGGAGCCGGCCCGCCGGTCCCGGAAAACAAAACGACCTCCCCTTCTGGGGAGGTCGAAGCGCACGGCGCGAGGAGGCGGCGTGCGCTAGAGGATAAGTACGAGGGCGCGGACAGGCGTGCTCACGCCGTCAGTATGACCGATGGCGGCTGGTGTCGCAACCCCGCGGATGCACGGCAGGAGCCCAGCCGCCTGTTCGTGGAGACGGCTGGGCTCCAGTTCAACGGTCAGGCGTCGGCGAGGCCGCGCTCGATGCAGAACTCGTTTCCATCCGGATCGGCCAGTACTACCCAGCCGTTGCCGTCGGCCTCGCGATGGTCGGCGACGAGGCTGGCACCGAGGGAGAGGACTCGCTCGACCTCCTCGTCACGGCGACCGGCCGGTTGCACGTCGATGTGGAGGCGGTTCTTCCCCGACTTCGTTTCCGGCACTCGCTCGAACAGCAAGCGGGTTTGCCCTTCGCCGAGGAAGCACAACGCCTCGGGATCACCGGGAAAGTCGTCCGGGTGTGGCTCGACGCCGAACACTTCGCACCACCACCTGGCGAGGCGGTAGGGATCGGCGCAATCAATCGTGATACTGCGGACACTTGCGTACATATGTGGGACTCCCTGAGAACAGGGCGCTCCCGAGCCCGACGAAGGTCAGGCGGTCAGCCGGGAGCGCGCTGGGAACGTTGACGACATCGCCAGCACCTCCCTCCACTCGATCCGATCTTGCTCCGGAAATGGTAGCCGCCGAAGCGGCGGCTTCGCTGGGGCCCCGTCGGGCAGGATGAGTGCGTGGGCGCGCTCCTCGTCGTGACCGGTCCTTTGCGTCAGCGCTCGCGCCACCTACGGCTCGGTGATGGCCCCGCGCTCGGCCCCTGTGACGAGGCGGGCGTACTTGGCAAGCACGCCCGTGGTGTAGCGGGGCGCGAGCGGCTTCCATCCGGCGCGGCGCCGGTCGAGCTCGGCGTCGTCGACGAGGACGTCGAGCCGCCCGGTGGTCGTGTCGAGCACGATCCGGTCGCCGTCCGCCACGAGTGCGATCGGCCCGCCGACGGTCGCCTCGGGAGCGACGTGGCCGACACAGAACCCGTGTGTCCCGCCGCTGAAACGCCCGTCGGTGACGAGCGCACAGTCCGCCCCCCGCCCGGCGCCCTTCATCGCGCCGGTGACCGCCAGCATCTCCCGCATGCCCGGGCCGCCTTTCGGGCCCTCGTAGCGGATGACGACGACCGTCCCCGGAGTGATGGTCCCGGCAAAGATCGCCTCCATGGCCGCATCCTCACCGTCGAAGACCCGCGCTGTGCCTTCGAAGCGCGGCGCGTCGAGGCCGGCAACCTTCACGACGGCGCCCTCAGGAGCGAGCGAGCCACGAAGGATGGCGAGACCGCCGTCGACGTGGATGGGCGCATCGATCGGGTGCGTGACGGTGCCGTCGGGCGCGGGAGGCGAGAGGGCCTCGAGGTTCTCTCCCATCGTCCGGCCGGTCACTGTGAGGCAGTCGCCGTGCAGCAGGCCGGCGTCGAGGAGGGTCTTCAGCACCATGGGCACGCCGCCCACGCGGTCGAGGTCGACCATGTGGAAGCGGCCGTGAGGTTTCATGTCGGCGAGGTGTGGGACGCGCTTGCCGATGCGCGAGAAGTCGTCGATCGACAGCTCGACCCGTGCCTCGTTGGCGATGGCGAGCAGGTGCAGCACGGCGTTCGTCGAGCCGCCGAGCGCCATCGTGACGGCGATGGCATTCTCGAACGCCTCTTTCGTGAGGATCTGGCGAGCACGGATGTTCTTCTCCAGGAGGCGGACGACCGCTCTGCCGCTCTCGGCGGCGATCTCGTCGCGACGGGGGTCGACTGCCGGGACCGAGGCGCTTCCAGGGAGCGCCAGCCCGATCGCCTCCGAGATCGACGCCATGGTGTTGGCAGTGAACATGCCGGCACAGGCGCCCTCGCCCGGGCAGGCATTGCGTTCGATGGCGTCGAGCTCCTCGGCCGAGCACTCGCCGGCCGAGTACGCCCCGACGGCTTCGAACACCGAGACGACGTCGAGCGCCCGGTCGCCGAGATGGCCCGGCAGGATCGAGCCGGCGTAGACGAAGACCATCGGGAGATCAAGGCGGCCGGCTGCCATCATCATGGCCGGCAGGGACTTGTCGCAGCCCGCCATGCCCACGAAGGCGTCGAACCGCTCGGCATGCATCACGACTTCGACCGAGTCGGCAATGACCTCGCGGCTCACGAGCGAGGCACGCATGCCCTCGTGCCCCATTGAGATGCCGTCGGAGACAGCAATGGCGACGAACTCGAACGGGTAGCCGCCGGCCTCGCGCACGCCGGCCTTTGCCCGCTGAGCGAGCCGGGCGAGCGGAATGTTGCACGGGGTGACCTCGTTCCAGGTGGAGGCGACCCCGATCTGCGGTTTGGCGAAGTCGGCGTCCTGCAGGCCTACCGCTCGCAGCATCGCTCTCGCCGGGGCGCGGCGCGGCCCCTCGGTCACGTCCTGGCTGTGGATCTTCACGGGCGTCGGTGTGGGGTCGGCCATGGGGCGCAGGCTATGCGCGCCGGGCTCGGAGATCCCACCCGGCGGCCCCGGCCACACCCGTCAGGCCCTGCGCGCCTCCAACGCCTCGGCGACGACCCGCCCGTCGGCGCGGCCCTTCGTTGCCTTCATCACCTGGCCCGTGAATAAACCCGCCATCTTCGCTTCGCCGGCGCAGTACCGCTCCCACTCGGCCGGATGGGCGGCGATGAGCTCGTCGAGGACGCCGTCGAGCTCGGACGACGCCATCGCCTCGAAACCCAACCGCCGTGCGATCTCCGCAGGCTCCCCACCCGAGTCGATCAGCTCCCCGAGCACCGTCTTGGCCTGCGTGGCCGAGAGCTTGCCGCCGGCCTCCATCCCGAGCAGCGAGGCGAACGCGCCGGCGTCGAGCGACCGCGCCCCCTCAGCCTTGGCCGCCGCCTCGTTGGCCGTGCGCGTCAACGCCAGCCGTGCGTCGGCGCCCGCACCGACGGCGGCGAGCACGAGCTCGTCGAGGTCGAGCTCGATGACGGTCTGGATCTGCTCTGCCGTGCCGTCGGCACCCACGAGGGCGGCAAGCCTGCGACGGCGCTCGACGGGCATGATGCCCATGCCGGCGCGGGCAGCGGCCAGCAGCTCGGCATCGGGCACGACGGGGACGAGGTCCGGCTCGGGGAAGTACCGGTAGTCGTAAGCCTCTTCCTTGGAGCGGAGCGAGTGGGTGAGGCCGGTGTTCTCGTCGAAGTGGCGGGTTTCTTGGGCGATGGGCTCACCGGACGACACGAGGGCGATCTGCCGCTCGGCCTCGTGCTCGATCGCCCGCACGAGCGAGCGCAACGAGTTCAGGTTCTTCACCTCGCAACGGGTCCCGTACTCGGACGAGCCGGCAGGGCGAACCGACACGTTGGCGTCGACCCGCAGCGAGCCCTCCTCCATGCGCCCGTCGGAGGCGCCGGCAGCCACGACGATCGCCCGCAGCTCCGCCACGTAGGCGCGCGCCTGCGCGGCAGAGCGGATGTCGGGGGCGGACACGATCTCGACCAACGGCACGCCCGCCCGGTTGTAGTCGACGAGCGAGTGGTCGGCGCCGTGGATGCGTCCGCCGCCACCGCCGATGTGGGTCGACTTGCCCGTGTCCTCCTCGATGTGCGCCCGGACGATCCCGACGCGGGAACCGTCCGGCAGCTCGAGGGTGCCGTCGACGTTGATGGGAGCGTCGTACTGGCTGATCTGGTAGTCCTTCGGCATGTCCGGATAGAAGTAGTTCTTCCGGTGGAAGATGGACGGCTCGATCGTGCAGCCGAGCGCCTCCCCGATCCGCATGGCCAGCTCGACCGCCCGGCGGTTCAGGACGGGGAGCGAGCCGGGCAGCCCGAGGCACACCGGGCAGATGTTCGTGTTCGGCTCGGAGCCGAACTGGTTGGGGCAGGAGCAGAAGAGTTTCGTCGCCGTCGACAGCTCGCAGTGGACTTCGAGGCCGACGACGGTCTCGTAGGACGTCTCAGACACGGGAGAAGGCCTTTCCGACCGGACCACGAGCCGCCGCCGGTGCCGCCGCTTCCAGCGAGGCGGCCACTCGCAGCATCACGGCCTCCCCGAGCGCCGGCGCCAGCACCTGCACGCCCACCGGCAGCCCGTCCTCGTCGAGGGCGAAGGGTACCGACACGGCAGGGTGGCCCGACAGGTTCGACGGGATCGTGCACAGATCCGAGAGGTACATCTCGATCGGGTTCGCCGTCTTCGAGCCGAGCGCGAACGCAGTCGACGGCGTCGTCGGCGCCAAAAGCACGTCGAAGCGCTCGTAGGCGGCCTCGAACGCCCGGATCACGAGCGTGCGCGCCTTCTGGGCCTGCCCGTAATAGGCGTCGTAGTAGCCCGAGGAGAGCGCGTAGGTGCCGATCATGATCCGCCGGCGCACCTCCGCACCGAAACCCTCCGCCCTCGTCCGCGCATTCATCGTCTCTACATCCGGGCCGTCCACGCGCAAGCCGTAGCGGACGCCGTCGTAACGGGCGAGGTTCGAGGAGGCCTCGGCGGGGGCGATGATGTAATAGGCGGGGAGCCCGAGCAGCATCTCGGGGATGGAGACCTGCTCGACCTTGGCGCCGGCGAGAGCGAGCGCCTCGGCGGCGTCGTCGGTGGCCCTCGAGCAGGCGGCGGCGACGTCGCCGAGGAAGTCGGAGATGACGCCCACACGCAGGCCCTCGACTCCGTCGGAGAGACCGTCCAGCAACGACGGTGCCCCCTGCGGGAGCGAGGTGGAGTCGGCAGGATCGTGGCCGGCGATCACTTCGAGCACCGCCGCCGCGTCACCCACGTTCACGGCGAACGTGCCGATCTGGTCGAGCGAGCTCGCAAACGCGATGAGCCCGTAGCGCGACACGAGCCCGTAGGTCGGCTTGATACCGACGACCCCGCAGAGGGAGGCCGGCTGGCGGATGGAACCGCCCGTGTCCGATCCGAGCCCGGTGGCGACAAAGCCGGCGGCAACGGCGGCGGACGAGCCGCCGGACGAACCGCCCGGCACCTTCGTCACGTCCCACGGGTTGCGGGTGGGGCCGAAGGCAGAGTTCTCCGTCGAAGACCCCATGGCGAACTCGTCGAGGTTCGTCTTGCCGACGGCGACGGCGCCGGCGTCACGAAGGCGAGTGACGACGGTGGCGTCGTAAGGCGGTCGCCAGCCTTCGAGGATCTTCGAGGAGCAGGTCGTGTCGATGCCCCGAGTGCAGAGGTTGTCCTTCAGGGCCACGGGCACGCCGGCGAGCGGGCCTGGATCGATGCCGCGGGCGATGGATTCGTCCACCCGGGCGGCCGCCTCGAGGGCGGCGTCGCTCATCACGAGGTTGAAGCAATGCAGCTCGGCGTCGTGGGCGGCAATCCGGCGCAGGGCTTCCTCCACCACGCTCACGGCGGTCGCCCCTCCCGAACGCACGACGGCGGAGATCGCCCGCACGCCGGCGTCGAGCAGATGAGGCTCCCCGGCGGCGCTCATGGCGCCTCACCGAGGATCGAGGGGACGAGGAACCGGTCGTTCTCGACGGCCGGGGCAGCCGCCAGGACCTCCTCGCGGTCGAGCCCTGGATGTGGCTCGTCGGGACGGAGCACGTTCACGAGCGGCAGCGGGTGCGCCGTCGGGGGCACGTCGGCGGTGTCGAGCTGCCGTACGCGGTCCACGTGCTCGAGCAGGGCCGACAGCTCGCCCTGCAACGTGGTGATCTCCTCGTCGGTCAGCTCGAGACGGGCGAGCTTGGCGACGTGGCGCACTTCGTCGAGGGAGATGCGCCCGGATTGGGGGGGGCCGGCGTCGGGGGACGTGGTCTCGGGGGCCATCTAGCCGGACGTGGCTTTCAGGGCGAAGGCGACGGCCCGCTCCTCGACTTCCTGGGCATCGTTGTCGAGGGTTGCCACGTGGAAGCTGTTCTCGAGGAACACTCGCTCGACCGGGCCGCCGTAGCGCTCGGCGAGGAGATCTCCCGAGCTCGTCGGCACGACATGGTCCGTGCGGCTCGAGAGCAGCAGCAGCGGGACGTGAATCTGCCCGAGATGGGGGGCGAGCTCGGAGACCGCCGCCAGCAGGGACAGGAGCGGCTCGATCGGTGTCTCGGCGTAGGCGCCTTCGGGCGTGTCGGGACGCGCGATGTCCGAGCCGATGCCCGGGATGCGATCAGTCCCACCCTCGAGAGCACCGCGCATCATCTCGACGAACGACTCGGCGGCCGGCTCCACCATCGGGTTCACGAGGACGAGGCCGCTCAGCTCCGGGTGGTGGCTGGCGAGCCAGAGCGCAAGCGTGCCACCCATCGACAGGCCGGCCACGACGACGCGGTCGCAGTGGGCGGCGAGCTCCGTGTAGGCCTGCTCGGCCGCTGCGGAGTAGTCGCGGAAGGTCGTGCCGAGCATGTCGTCGACACTCGTGCCGTGCCCCGGCAGCAGCGGCAGCTCCACCGAGAAACCAGCGTCGGCGAAGGCCTCCGCCAACGGACGCATCGACCCCGGGTTGCCAGTGAAGCCGTGCAACACGAGGACGCCGTACGGTCCGCTCGTCGCCGAGAAGGGCTCCGCCCCCGCCATGATCGGCGGCGGCGTGCCGCCGTTGCCGGGTGTGGCCGTCGAAGAAGGTTCCGCGCTCACGCGGCCATGGTAACGCCGGGCCGGCGGCGCCCCGGAGGGGCACGCTCCCCTCGATGACCACTGCCTGGAGCCGGTAGTCTCCCGAGACACTTGGCATCCGAACACCGAGGGAGTTACCCGATGGCTGCGTATCCGTTCCTGAGCCCCGAGTGGACCGAAGCGGCGCGCGAGCTCCGAGCCGAGTACGCCGACACCGTCCCCCCGGCGCCGGTGACGGTGCGCATGAACCTGGTCGTCAACGACGTGCCGTTTGGCGACGCTCCCCTCGACGCCCACCTCGACACGACCAATGGTGACTTCGTGCTCGAGCACGGCCACCTCGAGGGAGCGGACCTCAAGATCACGATCGACTACGCCACGGCCAAAGCGATCCTCATCGAAGGCAATCCACAGGCCGGGATGCAGGCGTTCATGGCCGGGCGCATCCGCGTCGAGGGCGACATGTCGAAGCTGCTCGCCCTGCAGGGTGCCCCGGCGGACCCGGTGCACGTGGAGATCGCCCAGCGGATGAGGGACATCACGGAGTAACGGCCGGCACTGTCGGGATCCTGACGCCGGAGGTCCCTGCTGGAGGGTGCCACAGGAACGCCGTCACACCTGCGGTGTCGACGAGGGGCTGGGCGTGCAGGTTCTCGCGGACGTAGGTGATCGCCAGTTGCATGCCGGCAGCGCTGATGAGCTCCAGGTTGCTCGTGGAGAACACGAACACGACGGTGTTGCCGTGCACGGGGAGATTGCGGTAGCGCTCGAAGAAGTAGCAGTACTCCCGGCTGGAGAAGCGTCCCATCACGCCCATGGTGGAAACGACCTCGGCGTTGGCCGGTGTCTTTGCCAGCGCGGTTCCGAGGGCGGCGGCTGGGCCTGCCTGCACTTCCGCCAGCGTCTGGCGGATCGCCTGCGGCGACTGCTCGATGCCGAAGGTGACGGCCTCTCCGAGCACGAGCACTGCGACGACCACGGCGACGAGCTGGCCGCGATGAACGTGTTCGGAAAGCCATACGAGGACCATGACCGTACCGACCAGGACGAAGGGGAGCACGGCGAAATTCTGGAACGCGGAGCGACTGAAGTTCAGGTGTGAGTCGAGACCGTTGACGAGCATGACGACGGCGGGGACACCGAAGCCCCAAGCCGAGGCCAGCCCGACGATGCCGGCGGCTCTGATGTGCAGCCACATATAGGGATAGCGGATGTACAGGTTGTGGAGGGCCCGCCCGGGGTGCCCGAGGACGCCTGTGACGACCAACATGACTCCCCCGGCCGGGATCGACGCCCGCCCTGCCAGGTAGGCGAAGTTCGTGATATCCGATCCCCCATCGGCGTGGAGCACGGAGATGAGCGCCGTCCAGGCCATGCCTGCGGCGATGAGCCCGATTCCCGGCCACCGCGTCGAGCGGCCGGCCAGCAGTGCCGAGATCCCGAGGCCGACGACCATGATGGCGGCAAACGACCCGCAGAGCAGGACCGCGGCGATCCACCACCACGCCCGGCCGATGCGTCCGCGCCAGAGATCGCGCGCTGCGAGCAGGAGGAACAGCGTGGCGATGGGCTCCATGTGCAGGTCGAAACCCACCGCTTGGTAGATGCCGGGGTCGACGACGGTGACGACCAGGACGGCGGAGGCCACGAGGATCGCCGGTGAGCGAGGGAGCCGCTGGCGCTCGAGGAACTCGAGGATCCACAGGTAGGTGACCAGACCGCATCCGGCGGCGGCGAGGTCCTGAACGTAGAGGAGCACGACGGGCTGCGGGAAGACGAAGTGGACGAGCGCCAACGGCCAGATGATGAGCTCGAAGTCGGCTTTGACAAAGGAGATCTGGTAGATCGTGTCCAGCGGGTTCAAGCGCCCGTGGGCAATGCCGATCCAGGCTTGGTTGTAGGTGGCGAAGTCTTCGGAGAGAAAGAAGCTGCGGTAGATCAGCGTCGAGAAGACGACGAGCCCGACCAGCCATAGTCCGAGCACGACGATGCCGGCGAGGTGGAGCTGCCGCCAGTGCGGCGCCCGCGAGGTCGCCCCCCCGGCGTCCCCTCCGCCGCTCGGTCCGGCATCCGTCTCTCCGTCGGAGGCCTCAGCGGTCTCTGGGCTGTCCACCACGGCCGATGCGGCGTGGCGGCTGTTTCGTATGATGCGGCGAGTCTACGAGCGGCCGCGGATCGAGTCGAGGCAACTCGGACCGTCGAACGGCTGGAGTGCCGTGGCGGACCGCCCTCGCCGGCGCCACTCAGGTACGGGTGGCTGACCCGTCGGCGATGCTCGGCATCTTCTCGGCCAGCTCGGCGACGGTCCACCGGTCACCCTTGTCGACCTCGTGGGTGAGCGTCCACGGCTGGAAGTACTGGACCTTGCCGCCTTGCACGAAGAACACCTTGCCCGTGAACGGGCACAGGTCGCTCGACAGATAGGCGACGAGGGGCGAGATGTTGGCGGGATCCCAGGAGTCGAACGCCCCGGGGTCGGGTGGCGGCTGCACGATGTCGGACAGGCCTGGCGTCGACTCTGTCATCCGGGTGCGGGCAGCCGGTGCGATGGCGTTCACGCGAACGCCATAGCGGGAGAGTTCCTGGGCCGTGATGATGGTGAAGGCGGCGAGACCTGCCTTGGCGGCTCCGTAGTTCGCCTGCCCGGGGTTCCCGAGCAGACCCGAGGTCGAGGACGTGTTCACGACGGCAGCTTTGACCTCTTTGCCGGCTTTCGACTGCTCACGCCAGTAGGCGGCCGCCCAACGGGTCGGGACGAAGTGCCCTTTCAGGTGGACGTGGATGACGGCGTCCCACTCCTCCTCGGTCATGTTCACGAGCACGCGGTCCCGAAGGATGCCGGCGTTGTTCACGAGTATGTGGAGGTCGCCGAAGGCCTCGACGGCGGCGTTGACCAGTCGCTGCCCACCCTCCCAGTCGGCGACGTTGTCGGCGTTGGCGACCGCCTCTCCGCCCATCTCCTTGATCTCGTCCACGACCTGCTCGGCCGGCGAGCGGTCGTCACCCGAGCCGTCTACGGCACCGCCGAGATCGTTGACCACGACCTTGGCACCCTCGCTTGCAAAGAGCAACGCATGCTCGCGCCCGATGCCGCGACCGGCTCCGGTGATGATGGCGACTTTTCCATCCAGCGCACCCATGACCGTGGTGTCCTCCTCGGCGTCTCTTACAAGGTGTTGCGATGCCGGCTCATCGAGCCGTCGGCCTGCCACGTTGTCAGCATCAGGACGTCCTGGTCAAACGCAAGGCCGCCTGCGCAGCGCTCCGAGGGTGTCGGATACGGCCCGGGCCCGCCGGCCCGCCGGCGCCGGCGCCGCTCAGATGGCGAAGATGTCGACCGTCGTGCCCTGAGCGGTCGAGGTGCCGATGGGCGGATACGTGCTGAAGACCGTCCCGCCGAGGGCTGCCACTTTCACGTTGAAGCCGTCTGCCCTGAGCGCCTGGGTCGCCTGGGCAACCGTGTCGCCCTGGACGTTCGGGATGTCCACGTACTTCGGCCCGAGCGAGATCGTGACCGTCACCGTCGACCCGTATGGCCGGGCGCCCGAGGACGGGTCCGGCGCCGTCGAGATCACGCCGCCGGCGGGGACGAGAAGGCTGTTGGCCGTGCGTTCCACGGCTTTGAACCCATGACTCGCCAGCAGCTGTCGAGCCTGGACGAACGAGTCGGTGTGGGGCACGGCCGGCACCAGCCTCGGCGCTGGTCCCTGCGAGATCGTCACGGTGACGACCGTCTTCGGTGCGACGTTGCCGTGGCGTGGGCTCCAGTTGATGACGCTTCCGTTCGCGACCGTCCCGCTGTAGCTGTACAGGAAGGAGTGCCGGAGGTTTCCCGCCGTCAGGGTGCGGATGGCCTCGGCCCGCGAGTCGCCGGCCAAGCTCGGGATCGGTACTGGCTCAACACCCCTGGATACCTGCAGGTCGATCACGGTATGAGCGCGTTCGTGGCGACCAGCGGGAAGCGACTGGCTGATCACGTAGCCGGCCCGCACCTGAGAGTCCCAGGTTGCCGACGTCTCCTTGGCGACGAGGCCGGCGTGAGCGGCGGCTTTCTCCGCCTGCCCCAGCGACATCGACTTCAGGTCCGGGACGACATGGGCATAGGCGGCGGTGTGTGCTCTGGCTGCCAGCACGGCGGCGGCTCCGCCGGCGATGCCGAGGACGATCACGATCGCCACCGCCCATTTCACCCATCGAAGCCTCGTCCGTCGCCGTCGGGTTCGGCCTGGCTGTGTCGGTGGCGAGTCGTACGGCTGGGCCACGGCGGTCGGGGCCACGGCGATCTGGCCGATCAGGGCGGTCTGGGCGATCAGGGCGGTCTGGCCGGCGGCGGTCTGGGCGATCAGGGCGGTCTGGCCGGCGGATTCGACGTAGGGAGCAGGGTGGGGTGCGGTCGGGTCGTCGCCTGAGCTCCCCGAAGTGGCTGCCGTGGCGAGATGGCCGGCATCCCCTCCCAACCCGAGCAGTGTCAGCTCGTCGACCACCTCGTCGGGACCCCCGGCCGCGAATGAGTCCGGTGCCACCGGGCCGCCGGCGCTCGGGAAGGCAGGGACCGGTGCCATCCGTTCCTGCGCCAGGCCGTCGACCACGGTCGGGTCACGATCCGACCAGGTCACGGCCCCCGGCGCAGGGGACGTGCGGGCAAGTGGTAACGGCGCCGGCGGCGGCAACTCCCGGCCGAGCAGCTCCAGATCGGAACACAGGGCGGCGGCGTCGAGGCGTGCGAGCGGCTCCGAGATGGCGGCCTGGCCGAGGATCGGTGCCAGGGGGCCGAGCTCGGCCGCCGGGGGCAATGTTGCCCCGACTCGTGCCATGAGCATCCCGGAGATGGTGTCGCCGCTGAACGGGACGCGGCCGGTGAGGGTCTCGTAGAGCACGAGCGCGAGGGAGTACACGTCGGTCCGGTCGTCGAGGGCTCGCGCCTCCGCCTGCTCGGGCGAGGCATACCGTGCCGTGCCGAAGATGGCACCCAGCGGCTCGGTGAGGGCCGACTCGGCCAGCGCCCGGGCGACGCCGAAGTCGGCGATCCGAAGGTGACCTTCGTCGTCGAAGAGCAAGTTGCTGGGCTTGATGTCGCGGTGCACGATCCCGCGGCGATGGGCGTACGCGAGCCCGGCGGCGGCTTCGGCCCCAATGGACGTCACCTGCGAGTGGCTGAGGCGCACGCCGGAGTCGAGCAGGGCGCGCAGGCTGCCGCCGCCGAGGTACTCGAGGACCAGGTAAGGGCCTTCCGCCTCCTCGCCCCAGTCGAAGACCCGCATGATGTGCGGGTGGTCGAGGGAGGCCGCCAGGCGCGCCTCGGCTCTGAAGCGGCGGAGGAAGGCGCGATCGCCGGCGAGCATCGGGTGCAGCACCTTGACGGCGACGCGACGAGCCAGACGCGTGTCACTCGCGGCATAGACCTGGGAGGATGCGCCGGTACCGACCGGGGCGAGCAGCCGGTACCGGCCGCCAACCACGCGGCCGACCTGTTCTGCGATGCTCGTCATTGAACTCTTCCCTACCGTACCGGCTGGCAGGGCAAGAACGGTGGAGGGTCCTCCTCAGGAGGCGCCGGCCGCCGGCGGCGTCGTCGTCAAGTCCCGTCCACGAGTTGCCAGTGCACGGCGTCCGCGGTGCGCCAGACCCCCCGCCGGAACACCACGGCCCAGCCGAGAACGTCGTTGTTGAAGGTGACGCCGACCTCGGTGGACGGCTGCGACGTGGGAATGCCTCCTGCCGGGGCCCATATCGTGCCCGAGTCCCAGGTGACGATGACGCCCACACCAGCGATGCCGAGCCAGGCCTGTGTGCTGTTGATCGTCGCGAGCTGCGACACCCAACCGGAGAGGGGAATGTGCCCGACCGGTGAGTCCGCCGGGCTCGTGAAACCGGTCGATGCGACGAGCGCCCAGTGCTGTGCATCGTCGTAGGAGCGGTAGACGAGCTTCGGCTGGCCGATCTCCCCGGGGGTCGTGAGCGCGCCGCAGATGAGCCACAGCGCCGAGGTGTCTCCGGAAGGCGCCGGCGGCGCCGCGAAGTCCTCCCGCTGGAATGGCGTCGCGCACGGGTCGGGCAGACGCGTCCAGGTATGACCGTCGTCGCCCGTGTAGGCGAGCCCCCCGCCGCTCGACCCGTACGACAGCACGTAGGCGGCTTGCAGACTCCAGCGTGCCAGGATGTCACCTCCGCCCGGGGACTCCTGCAGGTGCGGCGCCGAGACGTCCTGCCAGTGGTTGCCGTCGTCGGTGGAGATGGCCACGCCGACCGAGCACGGTCCAGACACGCCGGTGGGCGGGCAGGTCGTGTACGTCGCCCAGACGTTGCTACCGAGCGGAATCGCTCGCTGCAGGGTCCCGTTGAGCCCGGCCACCTGGTGCCAGGTCTTCCCTCCGTCGGAGGTGTCCAGCAGGCCGGAGTGACCGAAGATGTACCCCTGCTCCGGCGAGATGAACTGCAACGTCGAGAAACCCCAGTCGACCGGGAAGGGCGATCCCGTCACGTGCCAGCTGTTGCCGCCGTCGTCGCTGCGCGCCAGGCGTTCGATGGCGAGGTTGCCGAGGTCGGGAGTCTCGAGAGCGAAGCCCACCGTCGAATTCACGAACACCGGATCGGATACGAGGTCGGCGGCGGGCACGAGCGCCCCTTCGGTGAGCGTCTTCGTGCCAGTGCCACCTCCAGGGCTCGGCGCGACGTGCAACTTCGGCGTCGGTCGCCGCGAGATCACGATCGCCGTCGCCCCGAAGGCGGCGGACGCAGCGAGCAGCAGGGCCACGATGAGCCCCAGGCGGCGCCGTCTCCTTCGGGCGAGGGCAACGGCGCCCTCGATCACGGCAGCTCGCCCGTATCGAGCAGCCGACGGAAACCCTCCTCGTCCAACATCGGCACGCCGAGCTGTTCCGCCTTCGTGAGCTTCGAGGCGCCCGGCGAGTCACCGACCACCACGGCGGTGGTGCGCGCCGATACCGACCCGGGGGATTTGCCGCCTCGGGCTGTGATGGCCTCCTCGGCCTCCTCCCGCGACCAGCCCTCGAGACTGCCGGTCACCACGACCGATTTGCCGGCCAGCACTTGCGGCAGGTCGGAGACGATCTGGGTGCCGAAGGACACACCGCCCGAGCGGAGGCGGTCGACGAACTCCCGGTTCGCCTCGACCCCGAAGAAACGAGCCACGCTCGCCGCGATCGTCGGCCCCACCCCGTCGACGGCCGCAAGCTCCCCGTCCGCCGCCGCCGTGATGGCGTCGAGGTCTCCGAAGCCGGCGGACAGCGCCTGCGCCACGGTCGGGCCGACATGACGGATCCCGAGCGCCACGAGGAGGCTCGGCAGGGGCCGCCTGCGGGACGCGTCGATGGCCGCCACGAGGTTGCGGGCAGAGATCTGGGCAAACCCCTCGAGTGCCTCGAGCTGCTCGGTCGTGAGCCGGTAGTAATCGGCGGCGTCGCCGATGAGGCCGTCACCGATGAGCTGGCTGACTCGCTGTTCGCCGAGGCCCTCGATGTCCATGGCGCCACGAGACGCGAAGTGGGCGGCGCGTTGCACGCGCTGAGCCGGGCAATCGCTGTTGACGCAGTACGTGTCGGACTCTCCGGGGAGGCGGACGAGGTCGCCGCCACAGGCAGGGCACTCGACCGGGAACTGCCAGGGCGGCAGTCCCTCGGGACGGGCGGACAGGACCGGACCCACGACCTCGGGTATGACGTCGCCGGCCTTTCTCACGATCACGGTGTCGCCGGGACGAACGTCCTTCACGGCCACCTGGTCCTGGTTGTGCAAGCTAGCGAGGCCGACCGTCGAGCCGCCCACTCGCACCGGCGCGAGCTTCGCGAACGGCGTCGCCCGGCCCGTGCGGCCGATCGACACCATGATGTCGTCGAGGAGCGTCGATCGCTCTTCGGGCGGGAACTTGTACGCCACCGCCCAGCGGGGCGCGTGCGACGTCGCCCCGAGTCGCCGGTGGAGCGAGATGTCGTCGATCTTCACGACGACGCCGTCGATCTCGTAGCCGAGCGAGTGGCGGCGCTCCTGCAAGTCCGTGCAGTACTCGTACACGGCGTGGAGGCCGACCACCACGGTCGTCTCCGGGTTCACAGGGAGGCCGAGACGGCGGAGCGTCTCGAGCGACTCGCCGTGGTGCACCGGCTGGCCGAGGGAAGCGCCGGTACCTTCGGCCGGGCCGGCGCCACCACCGACAACGAGCTGGTACGCCCAGATCGACAATCCCCGGCTCGCCGTCACCTCCGGGTCTCGCTGACGGAGCGATCCGGCGGCGGCGTTGCGCGGGTTCGAGAAAAGGCGGAGGTCGGCGGCTGCCTGGCGGGAGTTCAGGTCCTCGAAGGCGGCCAGCGGCAGGTAGACCTCGCCCCGCACCTCGATCGGGCCGGGCACCTCGGAGGCGTCGACGGCGAGCTCGTGCGGCACTGCCGTGATCGTGCGGACGTTCGCGGTGACGTCTTCTCCGACGCGACCGTCGCCACGAGTGGCCGCCCTGACGAGCTTGCCGCCGTCGTAGGTGATCGAGATCGAGAGGCCGTCGATCTTCGGCTCGCACACGAAGACGAGCTCGGCGGACTCCTCCGTGCTGAGGCCGAGCAGGCGCTCTGTGCGGTTCCCCCAGGCGACGATCTCGTCGAAGCTGACGACCTTGTCGAGGCTCATCATCGGGACGGAATGGGGGGCCGCGGGGAACAACCCCGAAGGAGCCGCCCCGACGAGTGCCGTCGGGGAGTCCTCTTCCCCGAGCTCGGGGTGCTCGGCCTCGAGCCCCAGCAACTCGTCGACGAGGGAGTCGTAGTCGGCGTCCGGGATCTCCGAACCGGTCGGGTCGTTGTAATAGCGCTCCGCGTGGTGCCGGATCGTCTCCCGCAGCCGTCGCACACGCTCGGCCGGCGCGAGCTCGGGGTCGGATACGAAGGGCTCGCCGAGGTCGCTCACGCCGCCTCCCGCCGGGCGATACCGGAGCCCACGACCTCGTCGCCCACGTAGAGGGCCACCGTCTGCCCAGGAGCCACGCGGCGGCGTGGCACGGCGAACCCCACCCCGTCGCCCGTGACGACCGCCTCGAAGGCACGGCCGTGCGCGCTCACCTGCGCCAGCACCGCCGTGCCGGGTGGCAGGGCGGACCGGACCCAGGTCCGCTCCGTGAGCGACACACCCGTCCCGAGTAGGTCACGCTCGGTCCCGACCTCGACGCGCCGATGCCCGACGTCGACCCGGACGGCGAATCGGCGGTCGCCGCCGGCGCCGCCCAACCCTCGTCTCTGCCCGACGGTCACGAGCTCGACCGCCGGCACGGTCCCGACCTGCTCGCCCGAACAAACGTCGACCACGACACCGGGGTGCAGTTCCATTCGATCCGACAAGAAGCGCTCGCGGGCCGAGCTTCCGGCGCCACCGAGCACGAAGCACACGTCCTGGCTGTCCGGCTTCGCCGCCGTCGCGAGACCGAGCGAGGCGGCGACGGACCGCACTTCAGTCTTCGTGAGACTCCCGATCGGCAGGACGAGACGGTCGAGCTCCCGCTCGGTGAGGCAGGAGAGCACGTATGACTGGTCCTTGGCGGCATCTGCCCCCCGCAGCAGCCGGGGCCGTCCGTCCGTGCAGGCGACCTGGGCGTGGTGGCCCGTCGCGACGGCGTCGTAGCCGAGGCGGGTTGCACGGTCGAGGAAGCTCCCGAACTTGAGGTGACGGTTGCATTCGATGCATGGGTTCGGCGTCAGCCCGGCGGCGTGGGCGCCCGCGTACGGGGCAACGACGTGCTCCTCGAACTCTTCGGTGAAATTGAAGACGTGGTGGTCGATCCCGAGGCGATCGGCCACGCGACGGGCGTCGTCGACGTCGGAGACAGAGCAACAGCCCGAGTCCGACGCGCCTCCCCACAGCTTCATGGTGGCTCCGACGACTTCATGACCGTCGGCGCAGAGCAGCGCTGCGGCGACAGAAGAGTCGACTCCACCGGAGAGGGCGACGAGGACGCGCACGGGGACAGTTTCTCAGACGGTTGTGTCGCGTCGGGCACGCGCTGCCCGGATGTGCCCTTCGCCGCCGGCCGGCGACCTCGGGTTCAGCTCCCGGCCGAGATTGCGGCGATCTCCTCCGAGGTGAGCTCCAACCTGGCGGCGGCCACGTTGGCCTCCACGTGGTCGGCCGAACCGGACCCGGGAATCGGCAGGATCTGCGGAGACCTCGCCAGCATCCAGGCGAGCACGACCTGACGCTCGCTCGCTCCCAGGCGTCCGGCGGCACTCCGCACCGCCGTGATGCGGTCAGCGTCCTGGATGGGGGCCCAGGGCAGGAAGACGAGCCCCTCTTTCTCGCACCGGTCGAGCATCTGCTCGGACGAGCGGTCATGGGCGTTGTACCGGTTCTGCACCGATACGACGGGGGTGAGCGCCTGGGCTTCTGACAGCTGCTCCTCGGTGACGTTCGAGACACCGATGTGGCGGATCTTGCCTTCGTTCTTCAGCCCGACGAGGGCGCCGACCGACTCGGCGAGCGGCACCTTCGGGTCGACGCGATGGAACTGGTAGAGCGGGATGCAGTCGAGCTCCAGCCGGCGCAAGCTCCCCTCGCAGGCCGCTCGCAAGTGTTCCGGACGGCCGTCGGCGTCCCACCGGTCCGGCCCAGGCCGCACGAGGCCGCCCTTGGTGGCGATGACAAGGTCCTCAGGGTACGGGCGCAGGGCCTCGGCGATGAGCGTCTCGCTCACGTTCGGCCCATACGAATCGGCCGTGTCGATGAAGTTGACGCCCAGCTCGACGGCGCGACGCAACGCCGCCCTGGCCGCATCGAAGTCCGGGGGCGGGCCCCAGATCCCCTTGCCGGTGATCCGCATCGCCCCAAAGCCGAGCCGGTTGACCGTCAGGTCCCCACCGATCTCGATCGTGCCCGCCGCCGCTGCCGCCGGTCGTGTCGTCATGATGTGCCCCTCTCGTAGTGCCCGCGGGCTCTGCGATTCGTTCTATCGCCCCAAGATCCCCAGCGCGCCCCGGTTCACGCCGGCGCCGGCTCGGCGCCTCCGGACCTGGACGCCAGAGCGGTCCGGTGTCGACCTGGCTGGGTTTCGGGTCGATGCGTTTCAACCTGGCTGTGGTTTTGGGCCGGATCCGACCCGAAACCACAGCCACTTCGTATCCCGACGACCGGCGTGCCCCGGATCACGGCGCGAAACAGCCGCCTTCGGACGGCGACGCCGGCATGTCGACGGCGCGTCTCGTGCCGGCGACCGACACGCTCGTCACCGTGCCCGCCGAGGTGACGGCGGCGGCGGAGACCGACGATGACCGCCAGTGCAGCTCGAGCTCGAAGAACTTGGTCGTGACGGATTCGACGACCGCTGCCCAGGGCGCCGTGCCCTCGAACGGCCCGAGGTGGTCGGCCCCGAACAACGTGACGAACCATTTCGAGGCGAGGCCCGGCTCGAGGGCCCGCCAAAACGCAACCCCAGCTGCCGGGAGGACACAACCGTCGGCGTCGCTCTGGATTTGCAGGAGGGCCGGAGAGCTCGCCCGAGCACGATAGAGACCGACCGGTCCGCTCAACGTCTGGCCCCATTGGCTGCCCGACATGACGACGACCGCCCGCGGCGCGCTCGGCAGCCCGCCGTAGAGAGCCCGGAACATTGAGGTGTAGCTGAGGGCGGCGACGACGTCGGCGCCGTCGGATTGGCCGGCGAGGGCGATGTCGGACAGGTCCATCACACCGCTCAGGTTGGCACCCCAGGGCTGGCCGCCGATCGAGGCGAGCTGCTTGAAGACGTAGACGAGGTCGCCCGGCTCGTTGAACTCGTCTTCCTCGGCGCCTTCATCCGGACCGCCGGCAGCGGCCACGGCTTTGGCGTTCTCGTCGGGGAAGATGGGCGCCACCACGACGAAACCCGCCCTCACCCACGCGTCGAGCAGCGGCCGGTAGTCCGACGGCTCCGTGTCGTAGCCGTGGGCGAACATGATGACCGGGAACGGCGAGCCGGCCTTTGCGGGCTGCGCGTCGCGCGTTTCTTGGCCGGCCGCGCCGGCAAGCGTCGGATAGCGGACCTCGGTCGTGAGGATCCTCCCGGGAACCTGCGTGTCCCCGGGTCCGACATGGGTGACGCCAGGAGCCGTGTCGTCCCAGTAGAAGGTGTGGAACCCGACCTCGAACGAGGCGGGCAGGACGGTCGTCGTCGGATGCGGTTGCGACGACGACCCCGGGCCGGCGCCGGTGCCGCCACTGCACGCTGCACCGAAGACCGCCAGGAGGACGACCCCGGCACGGACGAGACGGGACGGGCGCCGGCGGTACCTGCTGCCGGCGCCGTGATGCACCGGGACAGCATTCCAGACTCGCCGCTCACCGAAGCGGCGCCCGACCGTCAGGCGCGGCGAAGCCTCGCCACGGCCGCCGGGATGGCCACGAGCGCGTGGTCCACGTCCGCCGCCGTCGTCGAGTGCCCGAGCGAGAAACGGACGTGACGCCTCGCCTCTTCGGTGGAACGACCCATCGCCAAGAGGACGTGGCTCGGCTCCAGGGCGCCGCTCGCGCACGCCGATCCGGCGGACGCGCAGACCCCGAGCTCGTCGAGCACGAGGAGGAGCTCCTCTGCCTGCACGCCCTCGAACCACAGGTTGCAGATGGCGTCCACGCGGCGCTCCGGCGCGACGGCGACACCGGAGCCCTCGACCGTGGCGAGCACGCCGGACACGAGGGCGACGGCAAGATCAGCGACCCGCCGGCACGTGTCCTCCCGCTCGATCGAGGAGAGGCGAGCTGCGCACGCCAAGCCGACGATGCCGGCGACGTCATGGGTGCCGGCGCGCAGCTCGCGCTCCTGCGGCCCGCCCCGGAGAACGGGACGGAGCCGGTGCCTCGCCGGCGAGCGCACAAGGAGGGCCCCGGTCCCCTTCGGGCCGCCGATCTTGTGGGCGCTCACGGTGACGAGGTCGGCGCCGGCGGCCGCCCTCGCCACGTCGAGCCAGCCGAGCGCCTGCACGGCGTCCGTGTGCACGAGGGAGTCGGGAGCGAGCTCACCCACGAGCTCGACGACGGCGGCGACCGGCTCGATGACGCCGGTCTCGTTGTTGACGAGCATGACCGACACTTCGGCCACCCGGCCGGCGTTCGCCGACAGCCACGCCGCCAGCTGATCGAGATCCACGACGCCGGCCGCGTCCACTGGCAGCGTCTCGCCCCCTGCGGCTCGCACCGGCTCGAGCACGGCGGGATGCTCCACGGCGCTGCAGCCGATGAGCGGCCGGACGACCCCCCGCTCGTGGGCGGCGAGCGCGGCCCCGGTGACGGCCAGGTTGTCCGCCTCGGTTCCACCACTCGTGAAGACGATCTCGCCGGGCTCGGCGCCGAGCACGGCGGCGAGCGTCTCGCGGGCGTCGTCGACCGCCCGCCGCGCCGTGCGAGCCATCGAGTGCCCGGCCGACGCGTTGCCGTAGGCGGTCGTCAGCCACGGCAACATGGCTTCGAGGACCTCTGGGCGGACCGGCGTCGTGGCGGCGTTGTCGAGATACGCCACCTCATGGGGCCTGGCACCAGTCACGCGATGATCCGTCCTCTCCCCGGTGTGCCCAATGCCATCAACGCCCACCAGGGCGCACGCCGCACCGCGTCGGTCATACGGCGGCGCCTCAGCAACCCGGGATCACCTCGACCGGAGGGATGGTCGACTCGCCGACGGTCGTCGTGATCTGGGCGGCCCCGCCGACGGTGCCCGCCGTGAGGATGGCAGCAGCCGAAGCCGGCGGCGACCGCCAGCCGAGCTCGAGCTCGAAGAACTTCGTCGTGACGTTCTCGACGGCGGCTCCCCAAGGGGCGACGCCCTCGTAGGGACCGAGGTGGCCGGCGCCGAGCAGGGTGACGAACCACTTCGAGCTGAGGCCGCCCTGCACGCTGGCGAACAGATCCGCCGCCTCGGAGGGCGACACGCAGCCGTCGGCATCGCTTTGCACCTGCAGCAGCGACGGCGAGCTGGACGTGGCGCCGTAGCTCCCGATCTTCCCGTTCGGCAGGTAGCTCCAGGCCGTGCCGGACAGCACCGCAACCGCTTTCGGGGCGACGGCGAGCCGCGAATAGAGCCCTCCCAGTCCCGAGGCGTAGGTGAGGGCGGCGACGACGTTGGCACCGTCGGACTGGCCGGCGAGACCGACGTCGGACAAGTTCATGATGCGGCTGAGACGACTCCCCCAGCCGTCCGCACCGATGGACTTCAGTTGCTTCAGCACGTAGACGATGTCACCAGGTTCGCTGTAGACGTCGTCTTCGAGGGTGTCGGCGATCGAGGCGTCGTCCATCCCGCCGGCGGCGGTCACCGCCGCGAGGTTCTCGTCCGGGAAGATCGGCGACACGACGACGAAACCCGCCCTCACCCAGCCATCCAGCAACGGGGCGTAGTCGATCGGCTCGGTCTCGAAACCATGAGCGAACACGATGACCGGGTACGGGCCACCCGCTGTCGCCGGCTGGGCGTTCACGGTCTCCTTTTGCGTTGCGCCCGCCAGCGTGGGATACCGGACCTCGGTCGTGAGGACGCGGCCCGGGAGGCTGGCGCCGGTCGGCCCCAAGTGGGTGACGCGCCGACCCTTCTCCACCCAGTCGAACGTGTGGATCCCGACGGCGAAGGAGGCAGGCAACGTCGTAGTCGTCGTCGTCTGCGGCTGCGTCGTCTGCGGCCGCGTGGAGCCTGTCGTCGACGAGCGAGCCACCGTCGTCGATGTCGTCTTCTTCGGCTTGGACGTCGCGCCGGTGACGGCGTTGCACGCCGCCACGACGCCAGCGACCACGACGAGCGTCCCGAGCAGCACGCCGGCTCGCCGCCGACGGATCACCCGCGCCCTCGTGGCCGCCCGGTGCCGGTTGGCGAGATGGGCGGCGGTGTCGACCCGGCCCGGACCACTGGAGGTGCCGCTCGCCGGGACGCGACGACGTGGCGGATCTACTTCCCTGGTCACGGCAGAAGAATCTAATCGAGGGGGTTTCTTGGCCGGTAGCGGGCTACGGCTGCAGGATCATCACGAGCACGGCAGCGACGAAGCATGCCGAGATCGCCCACGCCGCCCTCTCCATGCGCCGGCAGGCATCCCGGAACTGGCCGAGGAGGTCGTCGGTGGGCCCGGACTCGGCTAGCTCGATCAGGATCTGCTGCGCCTGTTCCTCGGCCGGCCAGCACATTCCCGACGCCAGAGCGGCGACGACCAACCAGAGGGCGAGCCCGATCCAGGGCCACGGTGAATGCGCTGCGTCCCGATCGCCCCCGAACAGAAGGGCGAGGCCGAGGAGCGGGACGAGGAAGATGGTTCGGGCCGGCCAGTTGCGGCCCGGCTTGAAGAAGCGCCGCACCGTCTCCTCCGCCGCCGGATCCGTCGCCCCGCGTGCACTCGACGCCGCCCAGCCCGCAGCCGCCAGTGCCCCGAAGCCGACGACGCCGGCGACGACGTGAACGACGAGGACGAGATCGTAGAGGGGACTGCTCACGGGGGCGGAGTTTTGCAGGTTGAATTCCCCGCGACGATGCACTCCGCTCACCGACGACGGCGTTAGCCTTGCACCTGTGATCTACGCGAGGACGACAGGGTCAAAGGGGGAATACACGCGAGGGTGAACCAACTTCGCCTCGATCCGCTGTCGAGCCGATGGATTACGGTGTCGACCGAGCGTTCGCAACGTCCGGGCCTCTTCCTCCCGCGGCAGCCCACGCCCGACGCTGACGACGTCGCGTCCTGTCCCTTCTGCCCCGGCAACGAAGGCGACACGCTGCCGGCGCTCGAGGTCTACGGGCCGTCCGGCAGTTGGATGGTGCGGGTCGTCCCCAACCGTTACCCAGCCTTCCAGGGCGACGCCCCGTTCGTGGTCGAGAACAGAGGCCCGGTCTTCACCGAAGCACCTTCGAGCGGGATCCACGAAGTCCTGGTCCTGTCGCCGGAGCACGACCGCAGCTTCGCCTCGTTGCCCGACGACCAGCTCTCGCTCGTGATGGCAGCCATCAGGGACCGGGTGGAGGAGCACCAGAGCACCCCGGGGCTGCGGTACAGCCAGGTCATCGTGAACCATGGCCGTCAGGCCGGAGCCTCCATCGCCCATCCGCATGGCCAGCTCCTCGGAATCCCGTTTGTGCCGAGGGAGCTGACCGACGAGCAGGCTGGTTTTGCCCGATTTGCCGGCGGCTGCCTGTTGTGCGCCGCCGCCGCCTCCGAGGAGCGCGTCGGGTACCGGGTGCTCGAGGCCTCGGAGGACTTCGTCACCTTCGCCCCGTTCTGGAGCGGCACGCCCTATGAGCTTCTCGTCGTCCCTCGGGAGCACGGCGCCCACCTGCACCGTTCACCCACGAGCCGCGTCGTCGCCGTCGGCAGGGCCGTCCGCACCGCCCTGCAGGCGCTCACCGAGCACCTCGGCGACATCGCCTACAACATCGTGTTCCACTCCGCCCCGTACCGGGCGACCGGCATGTACCACTGGCACATCCACGTCCTGCCGAACCTGACGACGAGGGCCGGGTTCGAGCTCGGGACCGGCGTCCTCATCAACGTCGTCTCGCCGGAACGGGCCGCCGAGGATCTGCGCGACGCTTTGGAGAAGATCGCGATGCGGGAGAACGCGCCGGTCGCCTGACCGTGCGTTCCATCGCCGCTTCGGTCCTGACGAGAAAGTGAGTGCCGGTGACCCAGTCGCTCCCTGCAAGGATCGAGCCAGTTCCTACCGACGAGCGCGTGGGGCAGGTGCGCGAACTGTTGGACCAAGCTCGCGTCGGAACCGGTTCGGACGCCAACATCTTCGCGACGCTCGTGCAGGCACCTGGCCTCTTCCGGCGTTGGCTGCCCTTCGGCGGCAAGCTCCTGAACGGCAAGATCCCGGCTCGTGATCGCGAGCTCGTCATCCTGCGCACCGCCTGGAACTGCCGTGCCGAGTACGAGTGGGCCCAACACGCCCGCATCGCCCAAGGCTGTGGCCTGTCAACCGGCGAGATCGAGCGGGTCGTGCTCGGGCCGGATGCGCAGGGCTGGGCAGGTCGCGACACCACCTTGCTGCGAGCCGCCGACGAGTTGCACGAGACCTACGGACTTTCGGACGACACATGGTCGGATCTGGCCGCCGTCTACTCCACCGAACAGCTCATCGAACTGACGATGCTGATCGGTCACTACCACCTCGCGGCCATGACGCTCAACGCTCTTCGGGTACAAGTAGACGAGGGTTTGACCGGCTTCCCGCAATGACGTGCTTGCCGCAATGACGGGTCGCCCGATGCTGGCAGGACGGAGGATCATCGTCGTGGGTGCCGGCACCCAGCCGAGCTCGGATGCGTATGCACCCGTCGGCAACGGCCGGGCGATCTGCGTGCTCGCCGCCACAGAAGGCGCCGCCGTGGCGTGTTGGGACGTGAACGAGCCCTCCGCGAGGGAGACCGCCTCCCTCGTCGAGGCAGAGGGTTCACGCGCCGTCGTCGTCGTCGCCGACGCGGCTGAGGACGAGGCGTGCACGGCGGCGGTGTCCGAGGCGGCAGACCGCCTCGGGGGAGTTGACGGGCTCGTGCTCAACGTCGGCATCGGACGAGGCCGCGGCCTCGTCGGCACGACGGCGGCAGACTGGGACACCACCTTCAGTGTCAACGTCCGGGCACACTTCCTCGCCTGCAAAGCTGCTGTACCCCTCATGGCAGCGGGGTCCTCCATCGTCTTCATCTCGTCCGCCGCCGGCCTCAAGCCGGGCAGCCGCATTCCTGCCTACGACGCTTCCAAGGCGGCTCTTGGCGGCCTGTGCCGGCACGTGGCTGCCGAAGGTGCGCGCCACCAGATCCGGGCGAACGTGGTCGCGCCGGGCCTCATCGACACACCCCTCGGCCGCGCCGCGTCCGCAGGACGTCCGTCACGTGACAACACGCCCGTGCCCCTCGGGCGCATCGGCGCCGCCGGCGAGGTGGCAGAAGCCGTCGTGTTCCTGCTGTCTGATCGCGCCAGTTACATCACGGGACAGGTGCTTGCCGTCGACGGGGGCCTCAGCACGCTTCTCTGAAGGCCGGGAGGGCCGGCCGTCGGGCGGCCGTCGGGCGGGCGTCGTCCGCTACGTGGTGGAGCCGTCGCTCGCGCTGCTGGCGGCCCTCTCGCTGCTCGCGCTGCTCGCGCTGCCCGCGCTGCTCGCGCTGATCGCTCCAGCGCCGGCCGGCCCACCACCGCCGGCTCGGGCGCCGAGCAGTCGTGAGACGGCCGCTCGTACCTCCGCCGGATCGCCCGGCACGAGAAGGTCGATACCGGCCGTGGCGAGGTAGCCGGACAGGAAGCCCGAGACGTTGTGCTCCCACCAACCCTGGCCGAGGAGGCGAGCGTGCGCCCGCGTGCGGTACGTCTGCAGTTCCACCGCCTCGGAGGCGGCGATCTGGAGGGAGCAGCACAGATCCACGACATCCTCGAGCGGGGATGCGAAGCGGCCTTCGCCCTGGCTGGCGGCGCCGGCTGAGGACCCCATGAGCGGATCATCCCCAAAACCCGCCACGAGCCAGCCACCGTCGGTGCGCATCACCCGGCGCAGGTGATAGTCGCCGTGCACTCGTATCGCCTGCGCCACCGGGCTCCACGTGCCGCCGGTCGCAAGCGTCTCGGTGCCGATCATCGGCATCGCCCCCGTGCCGCTCGGTAGCGATTCGGTGCCGAACGCGTCCGCCAGGGCGAGATGCATGCGCGCAGTGGTCTCGCCGAGCCGCCGCATTTCCGGTCCGAGATCACCCCCCGCCAGACCGACGTCGGCGAACGCCGCCCCATGTTCGGAGGTGTCGGCGCGGGCGAGGAGGTCCCGAAGCGAAGTGCGGGCGAGTGCCAGGCCTTCCACGGCGCCGGGAACGAACTCCCGCACGAGGGCGAGGTCGCGCCCGTTGCGTTGCCAGCTGCCGACGGGTGCCAGCATGTGGTTGAAGCCGGCAGCATCGAGGCGCTGGACCATCTCCACCTCCGGCCGCGGCCCGGGCTCGATCACCCGGTAGCACTTCATGAAGAGGCGGTCGTCGAACACGAGCGACGAGTGGCTCACGAGTGACTGCACGACGCGCCCGCGACGGGCCAGCTCCTGACCACCGGTGACCGCTCGGAGGAGGTGCACGAGGAGCTCGGAGTCGGCGAGGGCGGTGTACACGAGCACGTCGCCGGTCCCGTCGTGGCCGGGCCCGAGCACGGCGTCCGACTGGGCGCCGAGGACGCCGGGCGCCACGCCGACGGGCCGCCAGCCGAGCACGAGATGGAACGTGCAGTCACGGCAGCTCACGATGACGCTCGCCATGCCGGGGTGCTCGGTTCGCAGCACCTCCACGTCGATCACCTCTACCGGGAGGCTCGATTCGCCGAACGAGCCCAGCGCCGTCTGTGCCCAATCCTGGCGCGCCAGGTACGCTCCGACGAGCGGTGCGAAGTCGGGCAGATGCCCTTGGTTGACGGGCTCAGTCACGAAGCTCGAACCAGTAGATGCCGTATGGCGGCAGCGTGACGGAATATGGCGCCTCCGTGACAGGAGGAAACGGCACGCGCCCGAGCAGCTCGACCGGCGTCGCCCCCTCCCATCTCGCAAGGCTCAGCTGGGCCGGCTGCGCAAAGCGGCTCAGATTGTGCACGCACAGCACCGTGGCGTCGCTGCCGTCGTCATCGGTCTCGGCGGCGTCCGGCTCCACGGGCGTCGATTGGCACGTCGCCTCGCCGGCGCCGTCCGCACCGCCCGGGCGAGGCGCCCGCAGGTAGGCGAGAACCGACGGGTTGTCCGCCGACAGGACTTCGAGCGAGCCGGAGGCGAACTGGGGGTATTGGCGCCGGACGTCGAGCATCCGTTTCAACCAGTGCAGGAACGACGATGAGTCGCGCCGCTCCGCTTCCACATTCACGGCCTGGTATCCGTGCACCGGATCCATGAGGGGCGGCAGGTACAGCTGGGCGAAGTCGGCTGTCGAGAAACCCCCGTTCCGATCCGGCGTCCACTGCATCGGGGTCCGCACCGCGTCGCGGTCACCGAGGTAGATGTTGTCGCCCATGAGGATCTCGTCGCCGTAGTACAGGACCGGGGCTCCCGGCAGTGACAGGAGCAGCGCGTGCAGGAGCTCGGCGATGCGCCGGTCGTTGCCGACGAGGGTGGCGAGACGGCGGCGGATGCCGACGTTGCGGCGCATGCGGGGATCGCGGGCGTACTCGGCGTACATGTAGTCGCGGTCGTCCTCGGTCACCATCTCGAGGGTGAGCTCGTCGTGGTTGCGGAGGAAGATCCCCCATTGGCAGCCGTCCGGGATGGCAGGCGTCTGGGCGAGTATCTCGGTGATCGGGAATCGCTGCTCTCGTCGCACGGCCATGAACATCCGCGGCATGAGCGGGAAGTGGAATGCCATGTGACACTCGTCGCTCTCGCCGAAGTAGTCGACGACGTCGCTCGGCCACTGGTTCACCTCGGCGAGCAGCAACGTGCCGGGACGGTGGCGGTCGACTTCTCGCCGGATGCGCTTCAGCATCTCGTGGGTCCCAGGGAGGTTCTCGCACGACGTGCCCTCCTGCTTTGACAGGTAGGCGGCGGCGTCGAGGCGGAAACCGTCGAGACCGAGATCGAGCCAGAACCTCACGACGCCGAGCATCGCTTCGACGACCTCGGGATTGTCGTAGTTCAGGTCGGGCTGGTGGTGGAAGAATCGGTGCCAGTAGTACTGCTGGCGCGGGCCGTCGAAGGTCCAGTTCGACGGCTCCGCATCGACGAAGATGACCCGCGCGTCGGGGTAGCCCTGGTCGTCGTCCGCCCACATGTACCAGTCGGCCTTGGCGTTGTCCCGCGATGCCCTCGATTCCGCGAACCACGGGTGTTGGTCGCTCGTGTGGTTCATGACGAGATCGGAGATGATGCGGATGCCGCGTCGGTGGGCCTCGTCCACGAGGCCGGCGAGGTCCTCGAGGGACCCGCACTCCGGGGCCACGCTCAAGAAGTCGCTCACGTCGTAGCCGCCGTCACGAAGCGGAGACGGGTAGAAGGGCAGCAGCCATAGGCAGTCGACGCCCAGCCACTCGAGGTAGTCGAGACGGGCCGTCAGCCCTTGGAAGTCACCGATCCCGTCGGCATTGGAGTCGAAGAAGCTGCGCGGCAAGAGCTCGTAGAACACCGCCGACTCGTACCACTGGGTACCCGCGGGCCGGAGCTCCGCCACTCGTGTCCCTCCCCGGCGATGTCAGCCGAATTCGATCGCCGAGAAACCCCGCAGCTTCGACAGGCGGTGGCGAGCCTCGACGAGGCGCACGGTCCCGGACTTGGAACGCATGACGAGCGACTGTGTCGTGGCGCCGTGACTGTCGTATCGCACGCCCCGCAGCAGCTCGCCTCCACTGATCCCGGTGGCGGCGAAGAAGCAGTTGTCACCCTTCACGAGATCGTCCGTGTCGAGGACACGCGTGACGTCGCAGCCGGCTTCTTCGGCTGCACGGCGCTCACCCTCGTGCCGCGGCCAGAGGCGAGCCTGCAACTCGCCGCCCATGCACTTCAAGGCGGCGGCAGCGATGATCCCCTCCGGCGTCCCACCGATCCCGTAAAGGACGTCCACGCCGGACTGAGCCCACGCCGTGGAGATGGCGCCGGCGATATCGCCGGCGGTGATGAGCTGGATACGGGCGCCGGTGCCGCGAACCTCGGTGATGAGGTCGCGGTGGCGCTCCCGGTCGAGGATCACGACCGTCAGGTCACGGACCGACGTCCCCTTGGCGGCCGCCACGGCGTTCAAGTTGTCCGTCGGCGACGCGTTGAGGTCGATGGCGCCGACGGCCTCGGGGCCTACTGCGAGCTTCTCCATGTAGAAACACGGGCCAGGGTCGAACATGGCGCCACGGTCCGAGACGGCGATCACCGCCAGAGCCCCGCCGCGGCCGAGGGCGCACAGCTCGGTGCCGTCGATCGGGTCGACGGCGATGTCGGTCTGCGGATGGCTGCCGTCACCGACGCGTTCGCCGTTGTAGAGCATGGGCGCCTCGTCCTTCTCGCCCTCGCCGATGACGACGATCCCGTCCATGGCGACGGACTGGAGAACGACGCGCATGGCATCGACCGCCGCTCCGTCGGCTCCTTCCTTGTCGCCGCGGCCGAGCCACCGGCCGGCCGCCAGCGCGGCTGCTTCTGTCACCCGCACCAGCTCCATGGCAAGGTTGCGATCAGGAGCCTGCCCGTGCGAGTGCGAGAACGTCGACTCACTGCCTGTCGTTGGTGGATCCCCCTCGGCGGCGCTCATGCCACGCCGACGTTAGTTGGGCGACGCCGCTGGTGCCGCGTTCTCGGCGGGAAGTTGTCGCTGGACGTCATGACCAGGGCTATGCCCGCTGATGAGCATCTCGGGCGGTATCGTCGCCGCCGGTATGGATCGTCTCTTCGTTCGCGCCGGCGGGCCGCTGTCCGGCACCGTCGAGATCAACGGCGCCAAGAACTCCGTGCTCAAGTGCATGGCTGGTTGCCTGCTGGCAACCGGGCACCACCACATCGGCAACGTCCCCGCCATCACAGATGTCTCGATCATGGCCGACGTGCTCGCCGCCATGGGAGCCACGACGGTCCAGGCCGGCGCGGGCGTGCAAGGAACGCTCGACATTGACGTTCCCGCCAGCATCACGCCGGTGGCGCCCTATGAGCTCGTCGACCGCATCCGGGCGTCCATCGTCGTGCTCGGCCCGCTGCTGGCGCGCTACGGCTACGCCAAGGTGTCGATGCCGGGCGGCGACGACTTCGGTGAGCGGCCGATCGACATGCACCTGCGGGCCTTCGAGGAGCTCGGAACCGAGTTCACGGCCGAGCACGGTTACGTCGAGGGACGCTGCGACCGGCTCGTCGGGACCCGCATCGTGCTCGAGTACCCGAGCCACACCGCCACCGACAACGTCCTCATGGCAGCGGTGCTCGCGAAGGGCACGACGATCATCGAGAACGCCGCCCGCGAGCCCGAGGTCAGCGATCTCGCCGCCATGCTGACCGGGATGGGCGCGCGGATCGAGGGAGCCGGTACGTCGCACGTGGAGGTGGAGGGTGTCGACGAGCTGCGCCCGGCCAACCACAGCGCCATCCCCGACCGCGTGGAGGCGGCCACGTTCCTTGCCGCCGTCGGGTTGGCCGGCGGCGCGGTGCAGCTCGAACACGCCCGCCCCGAGCACATGGACATGCTGCTGCACAAGCTCGGGGCCATCGGGGTCCACTGCGTGCCGAACTCGGGCGGCCTGCTGGCGACTTCGGACGGGGCGTTGTCCTCCGTCGATGTCTCGACACTGCCATACCCGGGCGTGGCCACCGACTACAAGCCGGCGCTCGTCACACTCCTTTCGGTCGCCGACGGGGTCGCCATCGTGAGCGAGAACATCTTCGCCGGACGTTTCCGCTACATCGACGAGCTGCGGCGGATGGGGGCACGGATCTCCATCGAAGGCCATCACGCCGTCGTGCGCGGAGTACCCAGGTTGTCGGGTGCCCAGGTGAGGGCCCCCGACATCCGTGCGGGAGCAGCCCTCGTCTTGGCGGGACTCGTCGCCGACGGTGTGACCGAGGTGAGCGGCGTCGAGCACATCGACCGCGGGTACGAGGACTTCCACGGACGCCTACAGGCGCTCGGTGCCGACGTGACTCGGGTCGCAGGTGACACATGAGCGGCTCGCCGGCGCCTCGCCGAACCGCTCAACCGGCTGAGCTGCTGGAGCTCGCCGGCGGCGGCCCTGCCGGCGACCGGAGATCCCTCGCCCGCCTGCTGTCGTTCGCCGAGCAGGGCGGGGCGGTCGCCCGGGACCTCGCCCGGCTCACCTACCCGCGCGCCGGCGCTGCCTACTCGGTCGGGATCACCGGAGCACCGGGTGCAGGCAAGTCCACGCTGACGGCCCGTCTCATCGCCGAGGCGCTCCAGCAGACCGGTGAACCCGTCGCCGTGCTGGCGATCGACCCGACGTCGCCGCTGTCAGGCGGGGCGATCCTCGGGGACCGCGTTCGCATGCAGGAGCATGCCCTCAACCGGATGGTCTACATCCGCTCGATGGCGACGCGAGGCCACCTCGGCGGCCTGGCGGCTGCGGTTCCCGACGCCGTGCGGGTGTTCGACGCCGGCGGCTGGCCCCTCGTGCTCGTGGAGACCGTAGGCGTCGGGCAAGTCGAGGTCGAAGTCGCCGCCAGCTGTGACACGGTCGTGGTCGTCCTCAACCCAGGCTGGGGCGACGCAGTGCAGGCGAACAAAGCCGGTTTGCTGGAAGTCGCCGACGTGCTCGTCGTCAACAAGGCGGACCGCCCCGGCGTGCGCGAGACGAAGCGCGACCTCGTCCACATGCTCCAGCTCTCCCACGACCTCGAATGGATGCCGCCCATCGTCGAGACGGTGGCGTCGAGCGGTGACGGGATTCACGATCTCTGGGCTGCTCTTTCAGCTCATCGCGCCCACCTCGAGTCCGGCGGCGGCCTCGACCGGCGGCGGACGGCTCGCCTCGTAGAGGAGACCGAGCGCCTGGCTGCCGCTCGCCTGGCTGCTGGAGTCGCTGAGGAGCTTCACCGGCCGTCCTCCACCCTCATCGACGAACTGGCCTCCAGGCGGACCAACCCGGCAGAGGCGGCCGACCGGATCGTCATCGAGGTCGCCGGACGCCTCCTGCGACAAGATCGTTCCGGCGCACCCGTCGGCGCCCCGCCTCCGGCCCTCGGGACTCCATGAACAACGACCGGTCCCACATGAGCAGGCCGGCCACCGGCCTCGGCCTGGCGCTGCTGGCGATGAGCTCGGTAGCGCTCGCATGCTGCACCGGCCAATCGACTCCGACGACCGTCATCTCGGTTCCGACCACGACGGCGGCGGGCACGCCGAGCACGGTGGCGGCGCGTCCGTCGGTGTACCGGATGGGGACGACCACCGTCAGTGCCGCCTTCTCCGGCACACCGGTGGTGCAGACCGACCCGCCCACGCTGGCAGCCTTGCTGCCGCCTCACTCCATGGTGACGGCGTGGAGCGTCGGCAACCTCGGCGCCCTCGTCGTCCACTCCTACGAGCTCGTGTTGGCGAGGTTCCCGCCCGGCTCGACGACTACCACGATCGACAGGTTCCTCACGGGCTACGCCGGCCAGCCCAACACGACGCTGTACGGCGAGCCGGGCGTGCGAAAGCTCAGCACGATCCCACTCTCGAGCGGCACGCGTTACTCGGGCATCGTCGCCTTCTCCGTCGGGCGCGTGCTCGTCATGGCCGTCGGCTACGACGACGTTCAGTCCGAGGTGGCCGCTTGGCTCGACTCGGTCCACCTCGTGCGTTGACCTCGCCGGCTCCTCCGTCAGGAGCGCTCGCGGGCGGCTCGACACCGAACCGCGTGCGCAGGACGACCGGAGACCCCCGCCTCCGGTCACCCTGCGCAACTAGTTGACGGGGAAGGCAACGCCCGGCGGTCAGGCGGCCTCAGCCGGTGACGAGCACCCGCTCCATCACGACGAAGTCGCGGTCCTCCCGCCATCTCGGCAGCGTCGCCGTCACCTCGTAGCCCCTCCCCCGATAGAAACCCTCAGCCCGGCTTCCCAAGAGCGCCTCCAACCGCACACGCCCGCAGCCGCGCTCGACGGCGTGATGCTCCGTGGCGCGCAGCAGCTGAGAGCCCACGCCGGTCCCCCGGCGCTCGGGGCTCACCATCAACCGGGCGAGACGGCACACCCGGGCGCGGATCTCGCCCTCGACCACGCCGGCGATGTCGCCGCTGAGGCGCGCCGTGATGGCGAAGGGGACGTCCGGCACCGTGCCCGGGCCGTACTGCCGGACCGAATACTGCTCCCAGGCTCGGCGGGACCAGTCCGTCTCGCCCGGGTCGAGCTGCTCGCTCAGGGACAACTCGATCTCGACACCGCCCCGGCCGACGACGACCGGTGCCCCGAAGGGTGCGTCGCACAGCGCAACCCATCGCCGCTCTGCTTCGACGAACTCGAGGAGGGTGACCGCCTCGAACACCACAGCGGCCTGGTACGCCGCCAGGGCCGCAACGGCCGTGGCGATGCGCCCGGGTTCCATCTGTTGGTTGATCGTCACGTGCGGTACGAACGGGAGGACGCGTCGGGCCGGCGGGGCTGCGAGCGGCCGGGTCGACAGCTTCGAGACGAGCCCGCCGAGCGACTCGAGCACGCCGGTGGCGCCGCTCACGGCGAGGAAACACACGGGATTGCGCGGCAGGAACGATGTCGGCGGGCCGAGCTCGAGCGCCAGGGGAGCGAACTCGGCCGCCACGGCACGGACGAGGCCGCAGGCGGCTGGAATGTCGTCCTCCCGCACGTTGACGGGCGGCACGAGCGTGACATGGGGAGCGATCCGGTCGATCTCGCCCGATGCCAGCGCTCGCCGGATGCCGTCGATCTCGTCCGCCGTCCTGCCGGGCACCATCAGCGCTGCGGCCAGGCGCCGGCGGGCTCGACCGCCAGGCGAGCCCCCGCGCCGTTCGCCCGCGCCGGCGGGCCGTTCACCCTCCCCGCCGGGCAGGGCTCCTCGGGTCGGGCCACCTCGAGCGTCAGTGCCGCCCGTTTCGTTCAGTGTGCCGTTGCCCCCGTGGACGCGCCGGAAGCATCGAGCACGCCAGCCGCCTCCAGTCGTGCCCGCGCTCGCCGGGCCCGGACGTCGGGAAGCTCCGGTCGCAGGAGCGCCAGCATCGTCGGGCCGGCGACGACGTCCTCGGCTTGGTCGCCGCCCGGGGCCGGCTCACCGGAGGCAGTCGGGGAGCCGCCACCGTCGGCTACGGACGCCTCGGCGCGCTCGAGGGAGCGCCGGGCCCTCTCGACGTCGATCTCGTCGGCGAGCTCGGCAACGCTGGCGAGCACCGTCACCCGGTTGTCGGCCACGTGGACGAAACCAGCGGCCATGGCTGCACGCACCTCACCGCCCTCGGCCTCGCCGAGGGCGCTGCCGACCGAAGCGATCCGCACGACGCAGATGTCGACGGCCCCGACGAAGTCGGCGTGATGCGGAAGGAACATGATCTCGCCGCCGTCGGCGCGCAGCACGACGAACTCGGCATCGCCGGAGTACAGCACCCGCTCCGGCGTCACGAGCTCGACATGAGTCGGCATCAGGCCATCTCCTTCGCCTTCTTCAGCACGTCGTCCACGCCGCCGACGTTGAGGAAGGCCTGCTCCGGGACGTCGTCGAGGTCGCCCCCGACGAGGGCTTCGAACGAGCGGATCGTCTCTTCGATCGGGACGGTCACACCAGGGATGGTCGTGAACACCTCGGCCACGTACATCGGCTGGGAGAGGAAGCGCTGGATCTTTCGCGCCCGCGTCACCGTCACCCGGTCGTCCTCGGAGAGCTCGTCGAGCCCGAGGATGGCGATGATGTCCTGCAGCTCCTTGAAGCGCTGCAGCACCTCCTGCACCCGGCGCGCACAGGCGTAGTGGCGCTCGCCGACGACCTCGGGAGCAAGGATGTTGCTCGTGGAGGCGAGCGGGTCGACGGCCGGGAAGATGCCGAGGGCGGCGATCTGGCGGGACAGTTCCGTCGTGGCGTCGAGGTGGGTGAAGGTCGTGAACGGCGCCGGGTCGGTGTAGTCGTCGGCCGGGACATAGACGGCCTGCAGTGACGTGATGGAGTGGCCGCGTGTGGAGGTGATGCGCTCCTGTAGCTCGCCCATCTCGTCGGCGAGCGTCGGCTGGTAACCGACCGCCGAGGGCATGCGGCCGAGAAGGGTGGAGACTTCCGAGCCCGCCTGCACGAAGCGGAAGATGTTGTCCACGAACAGCAGCACGTCCTGGTTCTTCACGTCGCGGAAGTACTCCGCCATCGTGAGGGCAGCAAGTGCCACCCTCAGGCGGACCCCGGGTGGCTCGTCCATCTGGCCGTAGACGAGAGCCGCCTTGTCGATGACACCGGACTCCTGCATCTCGAGCCAGAGATCCGTGCCCTCACGGGTGCGCTCGCCGACGCCGGCGAACACCGAGACGCCACCGTGGTTCTGGGCGACACGCCGGATCATCTCGGTGATGAGCACCGTCTTGCCGACACCGGCGCCACCGAACAAGCCGATCTTGCCTCCCTGGACATACGGCTCGAGCAAGTCGATGACCTTGATGCCGGTCTCGAACACGACACGACGGGGCTCGAGGCTGTCGAAGTCCGGGGCGCTGCGGTGGATGTCCCACCGGTCGTCGGCCTCGCCGATGTGGTCGGTGTCGAGCGGGTCGCCGGTGACGTTGAAGACATGCCCGAGGACGGCGTCGCCAACGGGCACGGAGATACCACGGCCGGTGTTACGGGCCACGGCACCGCGGCGCAGGCCGTCGGTCGCCTTGAGGCACACGGCGCGCACGCGGCCTTCGCCGATCTGCTGGGCTACCTCCGCCGGCACGACGATGGAGATCCCCTCGGCTTCGATCGTCATCTCGATCAGCTGGTTGATCTCGGGCAGTGCGTGCGGCGGGAACTCGACGTCGACGACGGGGCCGGTGATCGCGACCACTCGCCCATCTTCGAGCTGCCGCTCTACGGCGGGAATGTCGGTCATCGTCATGCGCTTCTCTCCTCGGCGTTGTAGTCCAGTGGCTTGGCGACTTCTCGCCCCGACCCGTGCCGGAGGGCCTCGGCGCCGCCGACGATCTCCATGATCTCGCTGGTGATGGTGTCCTGGCGGGCCCGGTTCATGACCCGCCGGAGGTTCTTGATGAGCTCGTCCGCATTCTCCGTGGCGGCCGACATGGCCCGCTGGCGGGCGATGTGCTCCGAAGCGGACGCCTCGAGCAGTGCGCCGTACAGCGCCGCCTCGGCATATCGCGGGACGAGCAGGCCGAGCAGATCCTCGGGTGGCGGCTCGAACTCGAAGTAGCCGCCGCGTGGCCCGCCCTCGCCGTCGGTTGCATGAGACGGTGCCGGCGGTGCCTCACCGGCGCCGGCGCCGGGCACGACCGGAGGGTTCGAACCGGGACGGGGCGCAGGAGTGCCCCCACCGGGTTCGAGCGGCGGCAGGGGCAGGATCTGCTTGGTAGCCACGGTCTGGATGCCGGCGCTGACAAAACGTGTGGACACGAGCTGCACGAGATCGAACTCCCCGGCAAGGAAACCCGGCACCACCGTTGCGGCGATCTCCCTGGCATCCTCGTAGGTGGGGGCATCCGACATCGACAACGGGTGCGCCACGGCGCGGCCACGAAAGCGGAAGTAGCCGATCGCCTTCTTGCCCGCCGTCGTGACGGTGTAGTCGCGGCCGGCCGACTCTCCGGTCCGCATCACACGCTCGGCCGTGCGCAGTACGAATGCGTTGTAGCCACCGCACAGCCCGCGATCCGAGACGATCGCCACGACGGCTACGTGCTCGGGTGACTCGGGTATCCCGATCAGTCGCTCCGGAGCGGTGCCGTCGGAGGCAACGTCGTTGAGCACGCGCTCCATGCCCTGCAAGTACGGCCGGGCACCGGCGATGCGCGCCTGGGCGCGTGACATGCGGGAGGCGGCGATGAGCTCCATCGCCCTCGTGATCTTCTTCGTCGACTCGACCGTGCGGATGCGAGTCCGCAGGATGCGCTCTTGCCCACCGGCCATCGCTTAGCTCGCCGTCGGCTCGTCGGCTTCTCGCCCATGAGACGAGGGTGCCAGCTGTTCGGCCTGCGCCACGGCCTGCTCGACACCGCTTTCGCCATCAGCCGTCGTGGTGTTGTCGTCATCGGCGACAGGAGCGAACTGCGTGGTCAGCTCCTTGATGGCCGCGTCCATGGCTTCGTCGGGCGGCAGCTGCCCCGTGTCACGGATCTGCTGGAGCAGATCGGCATGCCGAGCACGGAAATGCGACCGCAGCTCGCGTTCGAATCGCTGAACCTCACCGATGGCGATCCCGTCGGCATGCCCGTGGGTCCCGGCGTAGATGACCACGACCTGCTCTTCGACGGCAAGGGGCTCGTTGAGGCCTTGTTTTAGGAGCTCGGTCAGGCGGTAGCCGCGATCGAGCTGAGCCTGTGACGCCTTGTCGAGCTCGGAGCCGAAGGTGGCGAACGCCTCCAGGTCCCGGAACTGCGCCAAGTCGATCTTGAGGGTCCCGGCGACGGCGCGCATGGCCTTGATCTGTGCGGCGCCGCCGACTCGGGAGACCGAGTTGCCGACGTGCATGGCTGGCCGGACGCCGGAGTTGAACAGGTCCGTCTCGAGGAAGATCTGCCCGTCGGTGATGGAGATCACGTTGGTCGGGATATAAGCCGAGATGTCGCCGGCTTTCGTCTCGATGATCGGCAACGCCGTCAGCGACCCGCCGCCCATGGCGTCCGACAGCTTGGCGGCGCGCTCGAGGAGGCGGCTGTGCAGGTAGAAGACGTCTCCGGGGTACGCCTCGCGGCCCGGCGGCCGGCGCAGCAGGAGCGACAGCTGCCGGTAGGCCTCAGCCTGCTTCGACAGGTCGTCGTAGATGATGAGGGCGTGCTGCCCGTTCTCCATCCAGTGCTGGCCCATGGCACAGCCGGCGTAGGGCGCCAGGTATTTGAACGGCGCCGGCTCGGAGGCGGGCGCCGCCACGACGACCGTGTACTCGAGCGCTCCGTGCTCGGCGAGGGTCGCCACCGTCTGAGCGACCGTGGAGCCCTTCTGGCCGATGGCGACGTAGATGCACTTCACGTTCTGGCCGCGCTGGTTGATGATCGTGTCGACGGCGATCGTCGTCTTGCCCGTCTTGCGGTCCCCGATGATGAGCTCACGCTGGCCACGGCCGATCGGGGTCATGGCGTCGATGACCTTGATACCCGTCTGCAGCGGCTCCTTCACCGGCTGGCGCTTCACGATTCCCGGCGCCTGGATCTCCACTCGGCGGTCCTCGATGTTGGAGAGGCTCCCCTTACCGTCGATCGGGTTGCCGAGCGGGTCGACGACTCGCCCGAGCAGCCCGTCACCAACCGGCACGGAGAGGATGCGACCGGTGGCACGCACGATCTGTCCTTCGTCGAGCTTGTCGACCGAGCCGAGCACGACGGCTCCGATGGTCTCCTCGTCGAGGTTGAGGGCGAGGCCGACCGTACCGTTCTCGAACTCGAGGAGCTCGTTGACCGAGCAATTGGGGAGACCGCTCACCCTGGCGATCCCGTCGCCGACCTCGGCGATCCGCCCGACCTCTTCGGCACGCACGTCCGAGGAGTACTCCGCCACGTGGCGGTGCAGCGCTGCTTCGATGTCTTCGGCGCTGATCGTGAGTTCTGCCATGTGCTGTCCTGTGGTCCTTTTGTCCTCGTCGGACTTCTCTTCGCTGGGTTTGTTGTCCTCGTCGGGCGTCTCGGCCGACGGTGGTCCTTCCGGATCAGGCACGTTGCATGAGCGACTCGCGCAGCTGTTCGAGCCGGTGCCTCACCGTTCCGTCGATCACCGTGTCCCCGACGCTGATGCTCACACCCCCGAGGACCGACGGGTCGATCCGCACGCGCAGCTCCACTTGCCGGCGCATGATCCGCGACAGCGCCAGGGCCAGCCGCTCACGTTCGCTCTCGTCGAG
>JBEKMC010000080.1:0-19488 GCA_050008715.1 Acidimicrobiales bacterium
CTGACGCGTCCACGCAGAGGACGATCAGGTGCGACTGGCGGCGCTCCGCCACGACCTCCTGCAGGTCGGCGACATCGACGAGACCGTCGTCGCCCGGCCCGTCGTCGTCCTCCTCGTCGGCGCCGCGCGCCGGGTGCGACTCACGCCGCGCCGCCGACGCAAGGACGGTGGGGACGAGCGCGACGCGACGAGCGTCCGCTCCGGCCGGGCGGGACGAGATCGGCCGCCCCGATCCGCTCGGCACCCGATCGCTCGTTGGATGATGGCCGCGTTGTGCGCCGGCGTCCCCGTACGGAACCGCCGACGACTTGCGGCGACGTGGCCCGGTCGGCAAGGGCAAAGCACGCACCTCGGCCGCCGGCCCGTCCGCCTCGGTTTGGTTTCGGTCCGGTCCGGCCCCGAATCCGAGGTCGCCCTCGTCCGCCGCCGGCCGACTGCTCGATTGCTCAGGACTGCCGGCCCCGCCTTCACCGTGGAGCCCGCCCCCGCCGGGTGGACTGCCGCCCCTCGCCACGTCTCGGTCGTCACCGGCCCCGCCAGACCCGTTGGCCTCGTTCGCCGCCCGGGCGCCCCCGCTCGTTGCATCGGCGTCGTCGCCACGGCCGTCACCTTCACGGTTCCAATCGGTACCGTCGGCTTCGTCGCCGACTCGGCTCGTCGCTTGCGCCGAGGCGCTTCGCAACGCCGACTCCAGCGACTCGTCGAGCTCCTCGCTCGTCACGCCCGGCGAGTCGAACGGCCCACGCCTGCGACGGTGGCCGAGCACGAGGGGGGCGACCGTGCGAAGGTCGTAGACGAGGGCCTCCGAGCGACCCTGCAAGCCGGCGAAGGCGGCCGCCGCCCGGCAGAGCGACAAGTCCGCCCGCAGCCCGTCTGCGCCGAGGGACACGGCCATGCGAGCGGCCACCTCGATGATCGGAAGCGGGACCGTCGCCGGCACGCACGAGCTCAGCTGGGCGGCCAGGGTCTCCGTCTCGCCGGCGAAGGAGGCGACGAAACCCGCAGGATCCGCGTCGAACTCCAGCCGGCGACGAACCGCCTCGGCGCGCTCGAGCGGGTCGGGTGACGATGCCACCTCCACCGCCAAGCCGAAGCGATCCAGCAGCTGGGGCCGCAACTCCCCCTCCTCGGGGTTCATCGAGCCCACGAGGAAGAAACGCGACGCATGCTGCACACTCACACCGTCCCGCTCCACCCGGTTCACACCTGACACCGCCACGTCGAGCAACACGTCGACGAGATGGTCGGGCAGCAGGTTGACCTCGTCGACGTAGAGCAGCCCGCCGTCGGCAGCCGCCAGCAGGCCGGGAGCGAAGCGCTGCTCGCCACCGCGCAGCACGGCAGAAAGATCGAGGGTCCCCACGACCCGGTCTTCCGTGGCGCCGATCGGCAGATCGACGAATGGAGGAGCCGGCTCACCCGGCATGAGCGCCGCCAGCCCGCGGGCGAGCGTCGTCTTCGCCGATCCCTTCTCCCCACGCATGAGCACGCCGCCGAGACGGGGCTCGACCGCCCCGATCAAGAGGGCGAGCTTGACGTCGTCCATGCCCACCACGGCCACGAATGGGTATCCGGGCTCCGCCGCAGTCTCACTCACCGGTCCTCCTCCCATCCCTCCCCCTCGAGGACAGCCTGCCGCAGTGTCTCGAGGGCCGCCGCAGAAGCGTCCCACATCCCCCGCTCGACGGCTTCGAGAAGTCGCTCCGCGATGGCACGCAGCGCCCACGGGTTGGAGCGCTCGAAGAATTTTCGCACCTCCGCGTCACCCACGTACGCAGAGGTCACCCGCTCGTACATCCAGTCCTCGACGACGTGGGCGGTGGCGTCGTAGCCGAACAGGTAGTCGACGGTGGCAGCCATCTCGAAGGCGCCCTTGTACCCGTGCCGCTGCATCGCCCCGATCCACTTCGGGTTCAGCACCCGGCTGCGAACGACGCGGGCGGCCTCCTCCGCCAGCGAGCGCACCCGGGGCCGGGCCGGATCGGAGGAGTCCCCGAATACGGCGGACGGCGCGACGCCGCCCCGCAACGACCGGATCGCCGCCACCATCCCGCCGTGGTCCTGCAAGTAGTCGTCGGAGTCGAAGATGTCGTGCTCACGGTTGTCCTGGTTCTTCACGGCGACCTCGGTCCCTGCCAGGCGACGGGCGAGGGCCGGCCCGGCCGGCGCCCCCATGGCGCCGCGGCCGTAGGACCAGCCCGACCAAGCGAGGTACACCGCCGCCAGGTCGTCGTCGGTCTGCCAATTGCGGCTCTCGATCACCGGCAGGATGCCCGACCCGTAGGCGCCAGGAGCGGGACCGAAGATGCGCGGATCGGCCGAGCCAGCCGCCTTCACGTAGTTGAGCTCGGCCGGCTCGTCGAGACCTGCGACGAGCTCGATGGCGTCGTCGACGAGGGCGATCACGTGCGGGAAGGCATCCCGGAAGAAACCCGAGACCCGCAACGTCACGTCCACCCTCGCCCGCCCGAGCTCGCCGAGCGGCACGACCTCGAGCCCTTCGACCCGGCCGGACTCCGACGACCAGACCGGTCGAACGCCAAGCAAGGCCAATGCTTCGGCGACGTCGTCGCCGCCCGTGCGCATCACGGCCGTGCCCCACACGACGATGGCGACGGACCGCGGCAGCTCACCGGACTCGGCAACGTGTCGCTCGCACAGCCGGGCGGCGAGCGCCTCCCCCACTTCCATGGCGATTCGGGACGGCACCGCTTTCGGGTCGAGGGAGTAGAAATTGCGACCCGTCGGGAGGACGTGTGCCATGCCGCGGCTGGGCGCCCCCGACGGTCCCGGCGGAACGAAACGCCCGTCGGCCGCCCCGAGAACCGAGTCCATCTCGCCCGTCGTGGCCCGCAATGCCGGCACGAGCCAGTCGCACACCCACGCCAGCGTCTTTGCGACGCCCGGGTGCTCACGTGCCGCCCGGTCGGCCGGCGGCGGAGTCGACGCTGCCTCGCTCTCGGTCAGCGCGGCACCGGGGGGCCAACCTTCTGCCGCCAACCGCTCGACGAGCCCCCGGCACGCCGCCTCCAGGCGGTCGACCTCCACGCGACCCGCCGTCGCCACGTCGATCCCGAGCTGTTCGGCCACGCCGGCACGGAGCGACGGCACGGCTCCCTGCGGCAGCCTCGTCAGCGCCAGCACGAGGTCCACGAGTGCCTCGGATTCGGGCGGGCGCCCGAGGATGTGTAGGCCACCACGGATCTGCGCGTCCTTCAGCTCGCAGAGATACCCATCGACCTCCAGCACGAGGTCGTCGAAGTCCTGCCCCTCCCATTTCGGGCCGTCGGCGCCGTATCTGCGGTCGAGCCCGAGATCGCGGTGGATCTCGGCATTCACGAGCAGCTCCCACACCTGGCGGCGAACGGCGTGCAGTTTCGAGGGGTCGAGCAAGGAGACCTGGGCGTGCTCGTCGAGGAGCTGCTCAAGGCGGGCGATGTCGTCGTAGGACTCGGCTCGCGTGAGCGGGGGCACGAGGTGGTCGACGACGACGGCGTGCGATCGGCGCTTGGCCTGAGCGCCCTCGCCGGGATCGTTGACGACGAAGGGATAGATGAAGGGAACGTCGCCGAGGGCGATGTCCGGGTAACAGGACGACGAGAGGCCGACGCTCTTGCCGGGGAGCCACTCGAGCGTGCCGTGCTTGCCGAGATGGATGACGGCGTGCGCCCCGAGACTCTGGTCGAGCCAGCGGTAGAAGCCGAGATAGTGGTGCGTCGGTGCCAAGACGGGCGAGTGATAGATGGCGATTGGCGCTTCGCCGAAACCGCGCGGTGGCTGGATCGCAACGACGACTCCGCCGAGGTCGATCCCGGAGAAAGCCAGGTCGCCGTGTCCTGTCAGGTGCACGTTCCCGGGAGCTTCCCCCCACGCCTGCACGAGATCCGCTTGCACGTCAGCGCTCAACGTGGCAAACCACTGCCGGTACTCAGCCGCCGGCATCGTCCCGAGCGCCCGGGCGGCGACGGCGGCCGGTAATACCTCCGAGTCGTAAGCGAGGCCGTCGGCGAGCTCGGCCATGAGGGCGTCGCCATCCTCCGGGATGCGGTCGACTCGGTATCCAGCTGTCCGCAAGCGGTGCAGCAGATCGATGAGGGATGCCGGCGTGTCCAGCCCGACAGCGTTGCCGAGACGGCTCCTCGACGTCGGGTAGGCGGAAAGGACGATGACGAGCAAGCGCTTCGACGGGGCGACCAGATGGAGGGAGGCAAGACGGCAGGCGAGGCCGGCCACGCGCTCGACTCGATCGGGCACACAGCGATAGGCGGCCACCGGCGCGCCGAGCTCGTCGCCGTCGTCGACGATCTCCTTGAACGAGAAGGGCACTCCGATGATGCGACCGTCGAGCTCTGGCAGAGCCACCTGCCAGGCGACGTCGAGGGGTGCCAGGCCGGCAGACGACTCCGCCCATCTGCCCGACGAGCTCATCGACGCGATCGCCTGCAGAACAGGAACACCGAGTGTGCCAAGGGCTTGGGCGTACCAGCCCTCGGATACCCCAGTCGTTTCCTCGCCCTCGTCGCCGGGCGCGAATGTTCCCGCCGCCAGCACGGTCGTCACGACTGCGTCGACTTGATACGTGGCGAGGACCTCGGCCACGCCGGCGCCGGAGACGGCGGCATCTCGCAGCGAGTAGCAGTAGACCGGCAGTGCGTTGCATCCGCGCGCCTCGATGGCGGCGCTCAAGTCCGAGACGAACGTCGTGTTCCCGGTGAGCACGTGAGCCCGGTAGAAGACGATCCCGACCGTCGGCCGGTCCGGATCGATCCGCCGATCACCGAAGACGCCGACGACGGGCACGCTCGCCGGCGGCTCGAACCCGAACCCCCGTCGGAGAACCGTGTCGGCGACGAAACGCATCATCTGCTCGAGGTTCTCCGTCCCGCCCTGGACGAGGTACTCGAAGGCCTGCGTGACGATTCCGCCGGGCACGGTCGAGGCGGACATGCACTCGGCGTCCGGCACCGCCTCGCCGCCGAAGCACAGCAGGGGGATTGCCCGCCGGCGGCACGCGGCTGCGAGGTCCTCGAAAGGTTCCCAGGAGCGGAGGCCCCCGAGAAGGCGCACGATCACGACCTCGGCGCCCTCGAGGGGTGGCACGCCGCCCAACAGGGCGGGATTCGCTGCTCGCACGCGCGGAAACTCTTCTGGCAGTCCCTCCGCCATGACACGCAGCCCGAGGATCTCGGTGTCCGCGTGGGTGAGGAAGAGGATCATGCTCCTCTCACTTCCGCCGAAGCGATGAGGTCGTAGATGGCCTCGACGTCGAGGTAGGTGGCGATGAGGTCGGCAAGGCGGTCGATCTGCGCCTGGCGCTCGAGGCCGAACCGAGCCGCGCTCGGTTCCCAAGCCTTTCCCCGTCGCCGGGCGACGCCGGCGAGGAACACCTGCCGGAAGGTGTCGGACTCGAAGAGCCCGTGGAGGTTCGTTCCCGCCAGGCGGCCGGCTTCGGCGAGAACGCCCTCCGCCTCAATGCCGAAGGCGTCGTCGAGAACGGCAAAGGGCTCCGTCTCGTCCGCCATCACGACCGGGCGACCTTGTCGTATCTCATACCCGCCGACCGATTCGCCGAGGGCGAGCCCGGTGCGGGGCCGCGACAGTTTCTCGGCTTCGAACTCCGTCCGCGTCGGCAGCAGCCCGAGCCCTTCGACACGACCCTGTCGCGACTCGAAGCCGTCGACGATCTCGGTCCCGAGCATCTGATAGCCCGCACACACGCCGAGGATCGTCGGCCCGCCGGGGTCGGACGCATGCGACACGAGGGCGGCGGCGAGGCCGGTCTCGCGCAGCCAAGCGAGATCGGAGACAGTGGTCTTCGAGCCGGGCAGGATCACGAGATCGGGGTCGCCGAGCTCCGAGGCGGCCGCCACGAGACGCAGGGCGACGTCGGGCTCGACGGCAAGCGCGTCGAGGTCGGTGAAGTTCGCAAGATGTGGAAGAGCGATGACCGCGACGTCGAGCGCCGGCGCCACGCCGGTGGTGCCCCGTAGGGCGGCCGCCAAACCGAGCGAGTCCTCGGCGTCGAGACTGAGCCCGGAAAGGTAGGGCAGTACGCCGAGGCAGCGAATGCCCGTGCGCTGCTCCAGCTCATCGACACCCGACGAGAGGAGGCCGGCATCCCCACGGAATTTGTTGATCACGAAACCGCCGATGCGTGACCTGAGGTCCTCGGGCAGGAGGGCGATCGTGCCGTAGAGGGCGGCAAAGACGCCGCCTCGCTCGATGTCGCCGACGAGGAGGGCGGACATGCCCGTGGCGGCGGCGAGCGACAGGTTGGCGATGTCGCCGTCGAGCAGGTTGATCTCGGCAGCGCTGCCGGCGCCCTCGCAGACGACCACGTCGTAGCGGCGGCGGAGATCGTCGTAGGCGTCGAGCACGATCGGTAGCAGGGCCTCGCGTTTCAGCAGCTGGTATTCAGCGGCATCGAGCTCCGCCATCGGCCGACCCATCACGACGACCTGGCTCCGGTGCTCTCCCGTCGGCTTCAAGAGGATCGGGTTCATGGCCACCTCCGGCTCCACGCCGGCGGCGATGGCCTGGACTCCCTGGGCCCGGCCGATCTCATGGCCTGAGGGCGTCGCGTACGAGTTGAGGGACATGTTCTGTGCCTTGAAGGGCGCAACACTCACGCCTTGCCGAGCGAGCAGCCGGCACAACCCGGTGACGATCTGACTCTTGCCGACGTCGCTGGCTGTCCCGCACACGAGTAGAGCGCCGCGGAGTGTGTGATCCTTCCGATGGCGTGTCTGATTCGAGCCTGTGAGCGGCAACGGCGCTCGCGTGCCGGCTGTTAGCCCCGCGGCGCGCTCGCTGCCGTGTTCGAGAGCCCGGTCGAGGCGTACCAGTCCGTCCGAGGCCGGAACCGCGATGCGAACGCTGCCGGGCATGCCGAAGCTGGTGCAGTCGCGCACGACGATCCCGGTCTGCGCGAGCCGGTCGCGTAGACCGGCGGCCGAGTGGACGAGCACGAAGTTGGCATCAGAGGGCTCGGCCCGAAAGCCTGCCCGCTCGAGGACGGATACGAGCTCGGAGCGAAGGACGGCGACCTGTGTCGACCAAGCGGCGAGATCGGCGAGGGCCAGCAGTGCGGGCACGGCGGCCAGCGCGAGGGAGCCGACCGACCACCGTGCTTGGCGCGCTCCCAGACGCCCCAGGAGCTCGGTGTCCTCGCTGAGGACGTAGCCGAGGCGAAGACCGGGACAGGCGAACAATTTCGTCAACGAGCCGAGCACGACGGCGCCCGACCGTGCGTCGCCCCGCGTCCACTCCCCGGTGGCCAGCGCGTAGAACGCCTCGTCCCAGACTGCGGCCCGCTCGTCTGGGGCCGCCAGGCGCCCGGTCGGGTTGTGCGGGTTGGACCGCCATCTCGGCGCGCCCTCCCCGATCCACCCGAGGTGGCGCCGATAGAGCGAGAACTCCGGCTCCTCGATCGATCCCTTGCCGAGCTCGGCGGCAACGAGCGCGATGGCTTCCGCTCCGCCGTTGGTGAGCAGCAGGTTCTCGGCGGCGACGCCCATTGTTTCGGCGAGCGCTCGGCTGGCGTTCGCTGGATCCGGGTACCGGCGAAGAGAGTCGAGGCCGGCGGCAACGATGAGCCGGACGTCGGGGGCGACCGGGTTGAGCGACGTCGCCAGGTCCAGCACGGCACCCGCCGGCATTCCGAGCGCGGCAGCGACGCGGTGGGCGTCGTCGCCGTGGGGCCCGGCTGGCGGCACGACGGGGAGGCTCATCGCTCGCCTCTTTCCCGGCGCTGGCTGGCAGACCTCGAATGAGCAGCGGCGACACCGAGCACGACGAACAACAAGGCGGTCACGTGTTGCGAGCAGCGGACGGCGGCAGCAATATCGGCCGGCGCGGCAGACCTGTTCTCCGGGCGACCGAGCCGCGGTCGTTGCTCCAGCTGGCCGCCGTAGCTGTTCGTGCCACCGAGCTGTATCCCGAGAGCCGCGGCGAAGGCCGCTTCGGCGACGCCGGCGTTTGGGGACGGATGCCCGGGAGCATCACGGCGGACCGCCCGCAGGATTTCCCGCGCAGCCCACGGTCGCACGGCAGCGACGAGGACCGCCGTCAGCCTCGAGGGCACGAGGTTGGCAACGTCATCGGCCCTGGCGCTCGCCCAGCCAAAGTGCCCGTAGCGGCTGTCCCGGTACCCGACCATGGAGTCGAGGGTGTTGACTCCGCGATACGCCAACGCTCCCGCCGCCCCGCCGCAGGCCGCGAACAACGCCGGGGCCACGATCCCGTCGACGGTGTTCTCCGCGACCGATTCGACGGCGGCGCGAGCGACCTCAGCCTCTGAGAGACGAGCCGCGTCGCGCCCTACAAGGGCCGGAAGCAGCTCGCGGGCCCGGCGGAGGTCGCCTGACTCGAGCGCCGCGCCCACGGCGGATGCCGCTCCCCACAGACCGCGCTCGGCCACAGAGACATAGGCGGCTGCGACAGCCCCACCCGGGAGGAGATCGACGAGCGAGCCCAGCACTGCGGCGGAGATAACGCCTGCGGCGGCATAGACCAGGCCGGCCAGTCGGCGGTCGTCCCAGATGCGGCGCTCCAGCACGCCCATGGCCCTTCCGAACACGGCGACGGGATGCGGTTGCAGCGGCCGGTCGCCGATGAGCGCGTCGACGACGAGCGCCGCCGCCGCGCTGGCCGCCCATCGGGCACCTCTCGGCGTCGAGTGCCTCACCATTTGGCCGCAGCCAGCAGCAGCGCGAGTGTCTCGCCCACGAGCCCGGCTGCGCCGAGGACGTCACCGGTGTAGCCGCCGAGACGCCGCTGGGCCAGCCACAGCACCAGTCCGGCGCCGACGAGCTCGGCCCCGAAGACGGCGGGAGCCGCTGACGCGTGCCACCAGACAAGGGCGGTGGCGGACGCAGCGAGCCCGACAGCGGGCACAATCGATCGACTTCCGCCGTAACCCGAGGCCATGCCGGTGTCGCGGGCGTAACGCAGGTGGCTCATGGCGATTGCCATGATGCTGCGGCTCGCCATCCAGATCGCCCCGAGCAGCAGCACGCCTCTCAGGGCCGACGCCGGCTCGACCGACCCGAGGGCTGCGATGCGCAGGCCGAAGACGCCGACGGCGACCGCCACGCCGAACGCGCCCGCCTGAGGCTCCGCCATCACCTGGAGGCGGCGCGCCCGTTCGAGGTGCGGCAGCAATCCGTCGGCGGCGTCAATCAGCCCGTCGGCGTGCAGCAAGCCCGTAACGACGAGGTCGGCCGCTACGACAATGGCGCCGGCGACGAGGGCAGGAAACGCTCGCCCGAGCGCCCACCAGCCCGCACCGAGCCCGCATCCGAGCGCGGCACCGACGACAGGAAACCACCCCACCGCGGCCGCCCCCGGCTCACCCGCCCCGCCGACGACGGTGAGCAGGCCGACGGCACCGGCGAACCCGCTGGCTTCACGCTCTCCCACGTCAGGCGTCCTCGCGAGGCAGCATGAGGACGCGCCCGGCAACCACGAGGCGCACCTCGTCGGCCGTCTCGGCAACGCGGCGATTGAGCTCGCCAAGGGCATCTCGAAACGCCAGCCCGTCGTGCGTCTCCGGGTGGACGCCAAGGCCGACCTCGTCGCTCACCAGCACGGCTGACAATCGGCCCGCCCGTCGCTGCTCGAGGGCCGCGATGAGGTCGTCGACGTCCGCCACGTAATCCGCATGGCCGGCGAGCCAAGTGCCGAGCGAATCGACGAGAACGACTCCACGGCTCGCGAGCGCCGGGGAGAGCCGTCGGCCGCGTGCCACCTCGACGGTCCGCCAGTGTTCCGGACGTCGAGCGCGGTGACGGGCGATCCGTGCGTCGAAGTCCTGATCGCCCAGACCGGTGGCGCCGGTGGCGACATAGGTGACGAATGGCTCCCCGTGAGCCGCCACGTGCCCAGCGCCTCGGTGCCCAGAGTCCTGGTACCCAGAGCCCTGGTACCCAGAGCCCTGGTACCCAGAGTCCCGGAGCCGCTCCGCCAGGCGCTCGGCGACCTCCGACTTGCCCGATCGGGCGCCACCGACCACAAGCGCGATCACCTTTGTCCACTTTCCTCGTCCACGCGAGCCTCCTCCGCCATGGCGGTCCGGCGGGTAGGTCTCCTGGCTCCCGGCTCGACGCTCGCTCCTGCCTTCCCGCCCGGATGGGCCGTGGCTTGTTCGGAGTTCGCTACCCGGTCACAGTTGCGGGACAGCCCCGGTCTCTCACCGGGTTCCCTACGCCGCGGGTCCGAGCGTACTTGGTCCAGCCGACCGCTCGTCCGGGTAACGGGTGAGCGTCTACCATTCGGCCGTCCTGACCGAGAGCTACCCGAAAGAGACGATGTGGCCCCTCGGCCTCTACTTCAGAACAAGCGTCGTCACCGCGCCCTTGTGACCTCGGCGGCGATCACGCTCGCCGTCCTCGCAGCCGCGTGCGGGAGTAACAGCGCGCAGGGCCGGGCGACCGATGCTCCGGCTCCCTTGCTGCAGGAATCAGCCGCAGCGTTCGCGAAGGTGGACGCTGTCCACGTGACCGGGAATCTCGTCCAGAAGTCGGGTGCCGCCACAGTCTCGATCGTCATCGACGCCACGTCCGCCGGTCCCCCTGGGACAGCGGAGGGCACGCTGCAGCTCGAGGGTCCCGGGCTCGGTTTCACCGGGTCGACGAGCTACATCGTGTTCGGTGGGATCACCTACGTGGACGCCGGCACGCAGTTCTGGAAGTCGCTCTTCGGCTCGCAGACCCCGATTGCCGTGAACCTCGAGAACGAGATACTGCCGGAGGTGCTGGACCGCTGGGTCGAGCTGCCGACCACCAGCACCGACGTCATCTACAAGGACACCTTCGGCCTCTCCGAGCCCAAGGTGTTCGTCGCCGGCAGCCTGACCGGCGTGAAGGGCACGCTCACGAACTCCGGGAACCGCACTTTGAACGGCGTGAGCGGTGTCCAGGTCCACTCGAGCAGCGGGGCGGAATTCCTGCTCGCGCCAAGCGGACCGCCGCTCCCGTTGGCGATTGTCGACACACAGTCGGCGGCAGGGGGTTTCGGGCTCGATCTCGCCATCACGTACCCGACGGCAGCCACAATTTCGGCGCCTGCCCATCCGGTGTCGTTGGCAGCGATCGAGGCAGCCCTGACGGGGTAACTACTCCGGCCCGGCGCTCTCGCAGCGTTCGAACTCCGCAGCGAGGCGCTTCGGCGCCTTGCGCAGCCACGCCTCCGCCAGCAGGGCCTTGACCGTCTCGGGATCAGCTTCGGCAAGGTTGACTCGAAGCCCGGCAAGGCGCTTGCCCCACCGCAGCTCCTCGAAGGCCGTTCCATTTTCGGCGACCGACGCCCGCACCTCATCCTCGTCGACGAAGACGTGAATGCGCTCTCCACTGGGCGCTGCGGTCGCAAACAGGCGCTTGCGGATACGCCACGACGTCATCTCGAAGTGCGGTTCCTCCGTCACCTCCGGAAGCGCCATGGCGATCTCGCGCACCGCCTCGAGATCCATGGCGACGATTCTAGGAGCCGGCACGGATGCGCCGCTTCCGGTGCGCCAGTGGTGGACCGCGGCTGTCGTGAGATGGTCCGGCTGTCGAGCCCTGCGCTCTCGGGCACTAGGGTGTCGAGACGCCTGGCGGCGTGGCCGAGTGGTTTAGGCAAGGGCCTGCAAAGCCCTCTACCCCAGTTCGATTCTGGGCGCCGCCTCCCAGTTCAGAGGCACTCTTTGACGCTGCCGTGGAGACGCAGTGCCAGCTTCGCGGGCGCGAAGACGCTGTAGCGAACGGGACGACCATCCGGGCTGAAGGGCTGGCGACTCCCTTCGGCATCCACCGCGACACCGTCTCCCGCATCTTGGATCGCCAGGTGCCGCCAGTCGGAAGAGGCGTGCCGCCTCTCATAGCGAACACGTGTACGACGAGGTTCTCGATCGCAACCTCACCAACCGCTAGGGTGGTGCGCGTACGCGAGGAGCGTCGAGAAGGGGGAGCCAGCACGCCATGAGACGAGGCATTTCAGCTGGGCTCGTCGCTTCGGCATTGGTGACAGGACTGATTTCGGCTTCTCCTGCGGAAGCCGCCCTCCACGTGCCAGCCTCTGCCACGAGCCACGTACTCGACACATCTCGCGCCGCCGGCGCCACCCCTCGAAGTCCCACCCCTCGAAGTGTGAGCGGCCCGATTGCAGCAGACGAGTACTTGGCCGAACAACGCGCCGGCTATGGCACCCCTCGACAAGCCGAGACCAGATACCTGGACGCAACGGCGGCGGCGAACCGTCTCTTCGCCCGGTCTGCGATTGCAGCGGTCGGCAGCCACGGCCTCCAGTCCAATCCGTGGACCACAATCGGACCCGCACCGATGTCCACCGGCGTCGGCGCCGCCTACGCCGCCCCCAACTCCGGCCGCATCGACAGCTTGGCCGTGTCGCCCAACGGGACCATCTTCGTCGGCGCGGCCGGCGGCGGGATATGGTCATCCACCAACAAAGGGGCGAGTTGGACAACGACGACCGACCACCTCTCGACGGGACTCGCCATCGGAGCTCTGGCAGCCGATCCCACGAATGCCGAGATCATCTACGCCGGCACGGGCGAGGCGAACGGCTGCGGTGACTGCTTTTACGGTGACGGAGTCCTCAAGTCGATCGACGGAGGCGTTACCTGGACGGTCGAGGACCCGAAGGGGGTCTTCACCGGAGTGGACTTCTCGTCTCTTCTGGTTGACCCGAACAACGACCACGATCTGTACGCAGCAACCTCTGCCGGTTTCTACGAGTCGTTCGACTCCGGCGCGAAGTGGTCCCTTCCGAGCGGCAGCTTTAAGAACGGCCCAGCTACGTCCGCCGTTATCGACCCGGCTACCTCCCCGACGACGATCTACGTGGCAACCGAGGGCATCGGCGTGCAGGTATCGACCGACGGCGGAAAGAACTTCAAAAGCATCGACACCGGCTTGCCCAATGCCGGTGAGATCGGCGTCACGGCACTCGGCATCGGGACCGACAGCACGGCGTTCCCAAGTGCAGGTCAGGACCTGTACGCCGCCGTGCAACTGATTGGGCCTACAGCCCCGAACGGCGGGGACGTCGAGGTCTTCTCGTCGACGGACGCCGGTGTGAAATGGAAGTTCCTCTCATCACCGGCGTACACGGACCAGTCATACGCCTACGGAGGAGGAACGAGCGACCAGGCCTGGTATGACAACGTGCTCGCGGTCAACCCTGCCAACCCTGCCCAAGTCTTCGCTGGAGGGATCGCACTCATCGAGAGCCAGAACGCGGGGACTTCGTGGAGCAACGTTGATGGAGGAAACTTCTTTGCTGTCACGAACGTCCTTCACCCCGACCAGCACGCCCTTCTCTTCAGTGGCGGCAACCTCTACATCGGTGACGACGGCGGTGTCTACGAGCTCAGTGGATCGAAGGTGTCCGACCTCAACTCGAACATCGACAGCGGTCAGTTCTACGAAGACCTCGGCGTCTATGGCAATGGGACGGAGATCGTCGGTGGCCTGCAGGACAACGGCACCGCATTCTTCAATGACACGAAGAGCTGGCCGGAGGCCATAGCCGGCGACGGCGGTTACAGCGCGATCAACCCACTCGATCCGTACCAGCAGTTCGGCGAGGCAGACGAGGAGCTGTACACGACGTCCAATGGCTGGGCGACGGCGCCGGCGACCATAACCCCGCCGCAGCTGTACCACGGCACACTGCCAAAGTATCCAGGTGGCCCGGACCCGGTTCTCAGCTCCAACTTCGTCGTCCCGATGACGATCGTCCCGAACCCGAGCTCTGTTGACGAACCGACCGTTTACTTCGGCGCCAACAACCTCTACAAGACAACCAACCCGGGAAGTCCGTCACCGTCGTGGGCCCGGATCACCAAACACAACGGTTCGGACGTCTCCTCGGTCGCCGTAGCGCCTTCGGATGCGAACGTCCTCTACGTAGGCTTCGATGACGGCACGTTGCTCGTCTCGAAGAACGCCGAAGCGGCCAAACCGACGTTCACTGACATCTCGCCAGGCGTGTCGGACTGGATCACGCACATCGCCGTCGATCCATCCGACCCCGGGTCCGTCGCGCTCACCTTCAGCGACAGCAACACTCAGGAGTTCTCGACTCCCCCGATGGTCGAGACGGGTTCCGTGAGGTTCGCGAGCACGCCTGCGGCCACCTTCTCCGATATCACGGGCAACCTTCCGAGCGGTGTGGCTTCCAACTCGGTGGTGTTCGACCAGGGTGACCTCGTGGTCGCAACTGACGTTGGGGTCTTTTTCACCACCTCGGCGAAAGCGACGAGGACCGTATGGGCCGGGGCGGGCAGGGGGCTCCCGAACGTGCAGGTGATTGGGCTCACCGTGGATGGCAACGGCGACCTCTTCGCTGCGACCCACGGTCGCGGCGTCTGGGAGTTGAGGCTCGCCTCGAAGCCGGCCGTCACCATCCAGCCGAGTACCCAGTTGGTCACGGCGTCAACGACGGCAAGCTTCTCCGCGACGGCCAGCGGCAGCCCCACGCCGAAAGTGCAGTGGCAGGCATCGACGAACGGCGGAAAGACCTTCGCCGATGTGACCGGCGGCACCTCCTCCACGTTGAGCGTCACGCTGGCGACGCTCAACGTCGCCCACACCTCGACCGCGATGAGCGGCACCGAGTACCGGGCGGTCTTCACGAACTCGTTGGGCCGTGCGACGAGCGCATCTGCGACACTGACTGTGGTCCCAGGCCTGCCCTGGTCGGTCGTGCCAAACCCGAACCTCACGACCCAGCAGGCATTCCTCGCGGGGTTGTCGTGCCAGTCGGCCACCTCGTGTGCCGCAGTGGGCGACTACCTCAACAGCTCCTTCATCGGTGAGGCGCTGGCGGAGGCCTGGAACGGGACGAAGTGGACCCTCGAGCAAAGCCCCAACCCGACTGGGGCGACGTACATCTCGCTATCCGCGGTTTCGTGCGCCTCGGCCATGGCCTGCACAGCCGTCGGCTACTACCTCAACCAGGCCGGGCACAGCGTGACGTTGACGGAGTCCTGGAACGGTACGAAGTGGGCCATTGAGCAAAGCCCCAACCCGACTGGGGCGAAAGGCAGCTCGCTGGCCGGGGTGTCGTGCGTCTCTGATGCGGCCTGCACCGCCGTCGGGGACTACCTCAACAAGAGCGGCAACACCGTGCCGCTGGTGGAGGCTTGGAACGGGACGAAATGGGCGATCCAGCCCAGCTTCAACCCGACCGGGGCCACGGACACCTCCCTCTCCGCGGTGTCGTGCGCCTTGGCCACGGCCTGCACCGCTGTGGGCGACTACCTCAACAGCGCCTTCCACACCATGGCGCTGGCGGAGTCCTGGAACGGTACGAAGTGGGCGATTCAGCCGACCAGCAGCCCCGCCGGGGCCAAGGGCGACTCTCTGTCCGGGGTGTCGTGCACCTCGGACACGGCCTGCACCGCCGTCGGGTACTACCTCAACAAGGCCGAGAGCAGCGTGACGCTGGCGGAGTCCTGGAACGGCACGAAGTGGGCGATTCAGCCGACCAGCAACCCGGCGGGAGCGCTGGGCGACTCCCTGTCCGGGGTGTCGTGCAGCTCGGCGACGGCCTGCACCGCCGTCGGCTTCTACGGGAACAGACTTGGCCTGGATACGACCTTGGCGGAGGCTTGGAACGGGACGAAGTGGGCCATTGAGCCCACCCCCAACCCGGCCGGGTCGCCTGACAGCAACCTGTCCGCGGTGTCCTGCACTCTGGCCGCTGCCTGCAAGGCCGTCGGCTTCTATACCAACAGCGCGCAATCCCAAGTGCCGCTGACGGAGCGGCAGTCCTAGCTGAAGGACCCGCAGTAGCTCCACCGCCAATCCGCGTCCGAACAGCGCGGGTTGGCGACAAGTGGCGGGGGTATTCCCAGACTCGACGCGCGGCATCGACCCCTAGCTCATCGGACGGAACGAGTCCACAAACGCTTGGGCGATGGCGGCGTTGCCCGGGCTGCTCGCGTCCACTTGCCAGATGACTCCGTTCTCGCGAACGGTGAGCCTGGCGAAACAACTGGCTCCGAACGTGAGTTGCCAGATGACTCCGTTCTCGCGAACGGTGAGCCTGGCGAAACAACTGGCTCCGAACGTGAGATCACCGAACTCGGGAGCCTCTCGCGTCCAAGGCCTTCTTCGATGAGCACATGCGTGACGTGCTGCCGGTGAGCCGGCCAGGGTTAGGGGGCTATCTCCACCGGTTCACCGGGGCTGACGACCTTGGCCGGTACGTCCGGGACTAAGCGGCGCAACGCCTCGACGAAATGGCCAGGGTTCTTGTCCATCTTAAGAATGAGTCTGTCGCCGACAGGGCCGCCGGTGAAGGCGTAGTGGTGTGGCAGCGCCAGTTTCGGCCGCAGGACTGAGGCGAGCTCGGCGGCCTCCTCTGCGTTCATTGTGACCTGCTTATTTCCTGCCATTCGAATCGTCAGACCGTTGACAGGAAGTAGCGCGACGTCCAGGGGGCCATATCGATCGGTCAGAGTGCGCAACTCCGGGATGAGCATGGTGTCTCCGGCGAAATAGGCACTGCGTCCGCCCCCGCTTATCACGAACGTGACCTCGAAGACACCGTGCTTGCCGGGGGCCGCGGTGATCGTCAAGTCGCCGACACTGGCAGACTGCCATCCGGGGATCGTCCTCGGTCCAGGACCCCACCGGACAGCTCGGCTCCGAGCAGCGGAACCTGCGCTTCCGCCAGATCACGCGCATCGGACGTCCGCCCATGGACAAGTCGACCAGCTCGACACGACGCCGGTCTTTCGCGCGGGCGACCACCCCACATCGGGGGCAGCCCTGTGGAGATCGGGTGAGCTCCACGTGCACCCGCAGGGCGGCACCGGGAATGTCTTCGACATCCAGGATCGCGACGTCAGGGAGGCCAACCAGTGACCCGCACCGGTTGCAAATAGTCTGGGGATTCACGGGGCTCTCCACTCTGATGGCGTTAGACACCGTCAGATTGGCAGGCCCCCGCCTTAATCGAGGGACCCCAGACCCCCCTAACTTCCGAAGACCCCCTTAACTTTCGCGACCACGGCTGTCGCCGTAACGGATGCCGGATGGCATGGTCACATCGTGCGGGCGTAGGTCACGCGTCCCGCTGCCCGATAGCCCGTGAGTGACTTGGACGAGGTATTGACCGTCCAGTCGCAGACTCGGCCGTTGGTCCTGTCGAAGGAGTCGAAGTAGACGAGCGCCTTCAGCCTCGGGAACTGCGTCTGTGCAGCTTTGACAGCATCCTCGAACCACTTTGCCTTGGCTGTTGGGGTGGCACCTTCCACGGTGCCGAATTCTGCCAGCCCCCAGGGCTTGGAGAGGTAGTCGCCATTGCCGGGCTTTCCCGAATTCGCCTTCAGCCACTTGTACATCGGCGAGACGATGTCCGAGAAGGACTTCCAGGTATGGGTGTTTGCATTGTTGCAGCCATACCAGTTGTAGGGATCCCACATGATCCAGTTGACGAAGGTGTCGCCTGGGTACCACTTGTGATAAACCGACCCATAGTCGGAGACGTCGCCCGTGACGTCCCACACCCACACGACGTTGTGGACGCCGACGGCGGCGAAGACTTTGTGGATGTGCCGCCATGCGGCGACATAGTCGGCGGCATTTCCGTAGGTTTTCTGGGCTTTCCCCTCCGGCTCCCCCTGGAAGCTGATCATGATCGGCCTACGGAACGCCTTGAGAGCGGCCGCCTCGGCCTTGATGTGGCCGTCGAGAGCTCCGCTGGCGACCTTTGCCCACGTCGCTGCGGGTCGGCCGGTCTGGAAATTCCGGGCAGTCCAGTCGACGTAGAGAATCCGGCCACCGGCCACCGCCGTCTTCTCGCTTGCCGAAGGGAATATGCTCAGCCAACCCGTGTAGTCGTGCACGATGGCGAGTTTTCGACCCACCATCGCTTCAAGGCTCGCCCAGCCTGAGGAGGAGTGAGCGCCCCAGAGCACTCCGCACGTGGGAACCAGCTTCGATGTGACGCCACAAGAGGGAGAGGCGTCCGCACCGGGCGAGGTAACGAGGAGACTGCTCACGAGAATCGCCGCACCGACGAGAAGGGCCGCTGGGACTGACCGACGTCGCCACTGCACTGTGCTCGACGGATTCTGCCGGTTGAATTCATATCTCGAGGCGGTCTCCATCCAATACTCATCGACAACACATCGCTGCTTCTTGAGGTCTTAGAGATATTTGAGCGAAGTGTTGTCGCCCGCCGAAACGACACAGTGCAACCATATGGATGGTGATCACAACCCGTAATCTGCCGTACACGACCACGTCAGTGGAGGAATAGCACCGACAGGCTGTCTCTTGCGCTCCTGGTCGAAATGGCCGCTGGCGTGTATCCCAGCGAACTCAAGTTATGTGACTCTGGGTATCGACGAAACGCATGATATGAGTCCGGGGAAACGACCACTGGGCTCGCAGTTCCTATCATAACGGCTGCCAGCCCTCCTTCCTACGGTCGTCCGCCGGCGGGCGCAGGCGCGTCCGTTGTCAGCACTTGGCCGGTCCGTCCCTGCAACATGCTCGCGGGTCCATTCCATTGCTGAGCGACCATGAACAGGGTCCGCTCGTCAGTACCGCCGAGCGCGCATGCGAAGCAGCCGCGGTCAAGCTCGACCGTCTGCAGCACCTCGCCACCCTCGCGGACGCGCACGCAGCGCTTGTTCGGGACGTCCGCGTACCAGACTGCACTCTCTACGTCCGCACAAATCCCATCCGGCACACCATCGCCCAAATCTGCCCACACCCTTCTGTTCAGGAGTCCGCCATCATCCGCGATGTCGAATGCCGTGAGCTGGTTGGCATAGGACTCGGCGACGATCAACGTCCGGTCGTCGGGCATGATCAACATGCCGTTGGGGAATGCGAGGCCGTCCGCCACCTGGTAGGCCCCGCCGTCAGTGGCGACGAGCGCGACAATACCGGGCGTGAATTCTTCGCCCGCCATCAGGTCGAAGCCACCACCATTGACGTAGGCGTATCCGCTATTGGCCACGACAAGTTCGTTGACTGCGGGAGGAGTGGACACCCTCCCCAGGTCGCCGTGAGTTACGAGCGAACCGTCGCGCTCCTGTCGCAGGAGGAGGCCATCCTGCGCTGAGACGACCAGCAGACGGCCATCGGGTAGCCAGTCGACGCACAGCGGAAACGACTGTCCCTGCAACATGAGCTCGCTGCTGCCGTCCAAATCGACGGCGAGCACTCGCTGTGTCCCCCAGTCGGAGAACCACAGGCGATCGTCGTGCCACCTCGGCTGCTCACCGAACACCACGCCGTCCATCAGGATGCGCAAATCAGGCACCGAGTCAAGGCTCATCACGAACTCCTCCCTCAACCGCGAGTGAACTGACCGGGTCGCGCTGCCAGTCGTACCCCGGCCGCCTCGCGCCGATCGCCGTGAAGACGCTGACGAACAGCGGCCCAGCTATGACGCCGCACATGACCTGAGCCGGAAGCCCGGGCGCCGTAGGTGCCGCCTTCGGCACACGACAAAGGCTACTAG
>JBEKMC010000081.1:0-15620 GCA_050008715.1 Acidimicrobiales bacterium
GCGATGGATGCCAACCTCGCCGCTGTCATCGCCACCCAGGACGCGGTCATTCTCGGCCGTCGCAGCTATGCCGAGTGGTCTGAGTTCTGGCCAGGCAGCGAGATCGAGCCGTTCGCCACGTTCATCAACGACGTCGCAAAGTACGTCGTATCTTCCACACCGCTCGGGCGGCAGTGGCACAATGCGACAGCGATCGAAGGCGGGTTGGTCCCGTTCGTGCAGAACCTCAAGAAGTCGTCCGGCGGTGACATTGGCGTGCACGCCAGCATCTCGGTCGCCCAAGCGCTGCTCGCAGCGGACGCCATCGACGAAGTGCGGCTCGTCGTCGCACCGGCGGTCGCCGGCCGTGGGCGACGGCTCTTGGACGGACTGCCGCCGATTCGCCTCGAATCGCTCCGTAGCGCGACGTCGCCCAGGGGTTACCTGCTTGCCGACTATCGCATCTCGCGGTGATCGGGCTCCCCCGGAGCTCACAAGCGGGCCATTCGCCAGCGAGACCGGAAGCTGACGACATGCCAAAGCTGATCTATTCGGCGATCGGTTCAGTTCGTGGACCGGCGGAGGGACGAGGGACATAGTGTGACGAGATGACCCGTCTCGGTTACCAGATCCCGAACTTCACCTACCCGGGTGCTGGTCCGGCGGAGCTGTTCCCTATGGTCGTGCGCCAAGCTCGAGCAGCCGAGGACTCGGGTTTCGACACCGTGCTGGTCATGGACCACTTCTACCAGCTACCGATGCTCGGGCCCCCCGAGAACGAGATGTTCGAGTGCTACACGCTGCTGTCGGCGTTGGCCCAGCACACCGAACGGGTCCGCCTGTCCGCTTTGGTCACGGGCAACACCTACCGCAACCCCGCGCTGCTGGCCAAGGAGGTGACGACGCTTGATCACGTCTCGGATGGCCGGGCCCAGCTCGGCATCGGCGCCGGCTGGTACCAGCTCGAGCACGACAGTCTCGGCTTCGAATTCGGGACGTTCGGCGACCGCTTCTCCAAGCTGGAGGAGTCTCTTCAGATCATTCGGGGGATGCTCGCCGGCACCCGTCCCAGCCTCGATGGCCGCTGGTACCGGGTCAACGACGCCATCAACTCGCCAGCTCCGCGTTCGAAGATCCCCATCCTGATCGGCGGCGGCGGGGAGAAGAAGACGCTCCGGCTGGTGGCGCTCTACGCGGACGAGTCGAACATCATCTGCCAGCCGAGCGAGGTGACCCGCAAGCTCGACGCCCTGGCTGGGCACTGCGAGTCAGTCGGGCGGGACCGCTCCGAAGTGGTCGTCAGCCTCCAGGCCAACTGCTGTATCGCTCCGACTCACGAACAGGCCGTCGCCGAGGCCGACGCCTACCTGGCGGCCAGGGGTATCGACATGTCGTCGCTGAGTGAAGCCGACGCCGACCAGATTCGCTCCCTGATAGTCCTCGGCGACCCCGACGAGGTAGGAGAGATCTTCTCCAGCCGGATGATCGCGGGCGTCGACGGCTTCACCGTCAATTGCCCCGCCAACGGCCACGTAGAAGGTCGGGTCGAACTCCTCGGTGAGGTGCTCAGGAAAGTCGTCGACCTCTAGAGCGAAACACCGGCATACCCGCCGCCATGCCGAGTCCGAACCTCGCCGGCCTTGCACAAGGCTTCCTGGTCTGTCGTCTTGGTTTAGGCGAGCAACCAGCGCCCGCTGGCCTCGAGACCCGCGGTCAACGCCTCGAGATGCTGGTTACCGGCGGCCGTCCGCGGGAGACTCGTGAGCCGCCAGTTCCGAGGAGTCATTCATGACCAACGACCCGCTTCGCCATCGCAGCGAACACGTGAAAGACGCGACCACCTTCGGCGACAGCCGCTTCGGCGTGCTCGCAGAGCGCTTCGCGCGCTTCTTCGGCACGCCGAAGTTCATCATCGGTCAGACTCTCGTGGTCGCCGCGTGGATCGCGTTGAACGGCTTCGCATTCGTCCACCACTGGGACCCGTACCCGTTCATCCTCCTGAACCTGCTGTTCAGCACACAGGCCGCATATGCCGCGCCGCTGATCCTGCTCGCCCAGACCCGCCAAACGGAACGCGACAAGGCGTCAGCCGAGGCCGACGCCCACCACCGCGAGGACGTCGCCACGCGCCAGCGACAGCTCATCGAGGAGAACACAGGGCTCACGAGGGACGTGAAGCGGAACACGGACCTCCTCGAGGAGCTTCACCGGCACGTGACCGCCATCGGGGACCACCTCGGGGTGTCCGCCGGCGAGATGGACCCCGAGGCCGGGACCTGACAACTCTGGGCTGACGCCGTCGAGGCCGGGCGGAGCTCGTCGGCCATCACCTGGAACAGCGCGATCGTGCCGCGGAGCCCGCGCAGGAGGTGGTCACCGAGTGGTCGCAGGACGACCCGGCTGCGCAGGAGGGCCTCGGCCGAGTCGGGCCGAACGCTGACTTACACGTGCCAAGCGCCCAGCAAGTCGGCGGCATCGAGGACGAGGTCGGCCTCGACGCCCGCGGCAGTACCGTGTGGCGCCACAGCGATCAGACCAGCCGCAGCGGCGCGTGGAATCACTGCACGCCCGCCAGCAAGGGCGGCGAGATCCGTTGCGCCGAACGTTGCCCTCTCCCGCCACTTGATCGAACCGATCGCCACCGGAGTCCGGCCTCGAGAAGACCCCACGATGTCGTACTCATGTTCACCTCTTCGGTCCCACCAGCCACCGACCGACTCGATCGAGTCGAACGGAGCGTCCAATTCCGGGGCGAGGCGCAACACAGCGGCGCGGACGATCGGCTCGATAGCTTGGCCTCTCCAGGTGTCCCAAGAGCGCGCGAACGCGGTCAGCGCGAGGTCTGAGCGTCCGACCTCGATGTTGCGGAGATGTGGTTCGATGAAGCGATACCAGAAGCGCAGGTAGGGATCAGCGATCCGATAGCGCTTGAGCCGGCTGCCTTTGTCCCCGGCTGGGATGTCGACGGCGAGGATGCGTTTCGTATCGGCGAGGACGTCAGTTGCTCGACTGACGGCCGTCTTCGCGGCGATCCCACCTCCAAGGTCCGAGGCGATCCGTGAGAAGTTGGCGACTCCGATCTCGTCGGCGCCGACCGCCTCGAGGACGAGACGCGCGTTGGTGCCATCCGCCAGCTCGCCGGCAAGGTTGATCTGGGCGACGTCCGCGAGCAGCGTGTGTGGGCGTGACAGTGCGTCCTCCACTAGAGCCGCAACAGACTTGAACCTTCGTGCGTGCGCGACGAGCTCGGGGAATCCTCCCGAAACGAGCTGCGCATCGAACACCTGCACGGCTGAGCGCGAGCCGCCAAGGGCCACAGCCGTCTCGGCTGGATTGAACGGCTCGACGACGAGATTGCCGTCGAGCCGACCGAAGAGTGGTCGGTCGTGCTCGAACAGCCGGTCCATCATCGCCTCGTCAGAGCCGATGAGGAGCAGAAGGACCGGTCGTCGGGAGAAAGCCAAGTCCCAGAGCGACTGGAGGAGCCCGTCGAGCCCCGGGCTGGTCTCATTGGCCCACGGGAACTCGTCGATGACGAGGATGGCGGGAGCGTCGTCGAGCACGGACTGCAGACGGGAGAGCAGGTCGTACCAGCTTCCCGGTGGAGCGACTGTGACGGCGTCGAGCAAATGCATCGGCCGCGTCGACGATCCGAGCGTCTCCGCTGCTCGGCGCATCTGCACGTCGACCGGCGTACCCTTCATGCCGGCGACGACGCCGTACGGAACACCGCTGCGCTCGGCAAAGTGCTCGATCAGCCGAGATTTGCCCACCTGACGGCGTCCTCGAATGGCGACCAGACGTCCGGCGCCGGATGCGGCGGCGATCCGGAGCTCGTCATCGAGCAAAGCCAGCTCCCGCTCCCGGCCGAAGAACGCGCTAGATGGCATTGACGTAGCATACACCTATGTAACATACGTCCATGCCCAGCCGACCCGACCGCGCGTCCCATCACGCAGGCGCGAGGGCCCGCTGCGCAGCTATGCCGATGTCGTGCACGAGGCGTAACCCACGCTCACCGTGATCGTCTCGCCCGACGAGGTATCCCAGAGGTAGATCTCCGCGTATCCCGCGCCGTCGGTCTCATGGCTCCACGAGTCGCCCGCATCGGAGGCGGTCGCCTTCGTGTCCGGCTCGTTCGAGTGCACGAACACGTCGTAGTCGCCCGCGTAGCCGTCGGAGGAGGCTGACGCGCTTGCCGTGCACCGCGCACCAGCCGACGACGGCTCGGTGCTGGTCGGAGCGCTCCTCGGGGGACCGCTATCGCCAGCGCTTCCACCTCCGGGAGTGTTGCTGTAGCCGAACCAGCTCGGGAGCGGTCGACCGGCCGTCACCCAGGTCGCGTACCAGTTCTTCGCGATCTCGTGCTGGGCGCTGGGAAGCGGGAGGCCGCTGTCGCAGACCTGCTCGTGCAGCCAGTCCTCCAGGCCGTCCTTCTCGACGGCCCCGTACGGCGAGTTGTACGGCTCCGGCCAGAGGTTCGAAACGCTGTTCGACCCGCCCAGCTCCAGTGGTATGAGGTGGTCGATCTCGTAGCCATCGTGGCTCGACAGCCCGTACTCCGCCGCCACGGCGTTCTCAGTCGTCCACGATACGTCGCGATGAGCTGACGCCCAACCGGGCGTGCAGATCGCGGCCGTGTCGCTCGACTGGATCGCTCCGGGCGTAAGGGTCGGATTCGGCATCGGCACGTCAGGCGGCACGCTGGACGACGGACGACGCGGATGGTGCGGACGATGACGAGCGACAACAGTCGACGTCACGTGGGTCGTCGACGGCGACGTCGAAGTGCTGTGCGGTACGGCTGTCGTGGAGCTGCTCTGTCCCGGGTTGCCCTGAACACCCTCGGCGCTCGTGTCGCACGCAGCGAAGAGCACCGCAACGAGGATCACGAGTGGCCAGCTCCTACTCACAACGCGTCCGCCTTCTCGTTCGTCAAGGCTGTGGGAAAGCGACGGTGAGTCGGAGATCCCTTCGTCATCGACTACATTGTAGTCGTTCGTTGTTACCGCCCCCACTGCTCAACAGACTAGAATTCTGATCCATGACGACTTTGCCACTGTCCGACGTCAAGGCCCGTCTGTCGGAGATCGCCGAGGAGGTGGCCACGACCCATCAGCGGGTCCAGATCACCAAGAACGGCCGTGAGTACGTCGTGCTCGTTGCCGCCGAAGACCTGGAGGCCATCGAGTCGACTCTGGAGCTGTTGAGCGACCGCGAAGCACAGAGGCGGCTACAGGTCGCAGAGGCTGAGGTCTCCGCAGGTGATGTCGTCGACGAGCCGACTGTCCGAGAGCTCGTTGCCAGTCGACCGCCTGCCGATCTGGAGTGACCTTCCGGGTCGTAGTGGCCCGCAGCGCCGCGCGGCGGCTCGCGGAGCAACTGCCGGAAGCGGTCGCGGCGGCATGCGTCGAGTTCATCTTCGGTCCCCTGGCCGACGATCCTCACCGCGTCGGGGCACCACTGCGGAAGCCGTTCGAGGGCTATTGGCGAGCGCGCCGCGGTGAGTACCGAGTGCGCTACCGGATCGAGGACCAGGAAGAGACCGTCTATGTCCTCGACGTCGAGCACCGCAGGGACGCCTACCGGACCTGATCGCCGCCGATCAGAGCCGCCGGATCACGATCGGCGTGCGTAGATGGTTCGACAGGCGGCTCTCCTTCCGGTAAGCCCTCAGTCGAGGACGTCGATGTGCCGGCTGGCGCACAGGTTCTTCAGCACCTGAGGCCAGACGCTCACGCTCACTTCGCCGAGGTGGGCTTTGTGCAGGAGCAGCATCTGGGTTCGCGACTGCCCGATCCCGCCGCCGATGCTGAGGGGCACGGATCCATCGGTGATCGCACGGTGGTAAGGAAACGACAGCCAATCGAGCTGCCCGGTGATCTCGAGCTGGCGACGGAGGGCCACGGCGTCAACCCGGATCCCCATCGAGGAGAGCTCGTGGCGGCGCTGCGTCACAGGGTTCCAGACGAGGAGGTCACCGTTCAGTCCATGGGCGGGCCGCCCGTCCGGCAGTGTGACCTCCGTCGACCAGTCGTCGTAGTCCGACGCCCTCATCTCGTGCGGATAACCGTCGGCAAGCGTCCAGCCGATGCCGATGATGAACAAGGCGGGGTGCTCCTGCAGGATCATCGTCTCACGCTGTTTGCGGGGAAGGCCCGGATAGCGCTCCAGTAGCTCTTCGGCGTGCATGAACTCGAGCTCGTCCGGTAGATCCGGATACCTGCCGCCCAAGTCCGGGAAGAGCTCGTGGGCATGCGACTCCGCCCCTTTCAACACGCTCCAGATGCGCCGCACGACATCGGTAAGAAACCCAAGGTTGCGATCCTCCGCCGCCATCGCGAGCTCCCAGTCCCACTGGTCCACGTAGGCACTGTGGTCGTGATCGAGGAAGTAGTCCTTGCGAACGGCCCGCATGTCGGTGCAGATGCCTTCGCCGACTCCGAGCTCGAACTGGCGCAGCGCCAATCGCTTCCACTTCGTCGCCGCCTGCACGACTTCGGCGTCGATGGGGTGCTTGCCGTCGTTGGAGATGCGAAAGGCGATCGGGGTGCGAGAACCGTCCCGGTCCAGCATGTCGTTCACGCCCGATTCCGACGTGACGATGAGGGGAACCTGCACCATCATCAGGCCGAGCTGGCGGCACAGGCCGGCTTCGATGTACCCCTTGATCTCGAAGATGGCCTCTTGGGTCGCTCGCGGGCCGAGCAAGGGGTGGTAGTCGTCTGGCAGCACCCGCTCGACGTCCTCGTAGCTACCGATCCCAGGACCGGCGAGGTCTGCTCGTTTGCGGCTCTCGAGGTCTGCTTCGTCGTCCGGCGTCTGATTCGTCACGTTGGCCATGGGGTCATCGTGACGCCGGGCGCTCGTAGCTGTGAAGGGTCTACCAGCCCTATTTGGCGCGATTCGTGGTCCGTCGAACGAAGCCGCCGCGGCTGGTCCCAGACTCGACGCGCGAGTTGCACGAGCACTCGCCCCGAACAGCTCGTCGCTCACGACGTTGGGGCCGACGTTCTCTTTGACAGCGCGCGCCCTTATGGTCACACTTATAGTCATGTCAATGTTAGAGCAGCTCTCTCTCGCGGAAGCCAAGGCACACCTATCCGAGGTCGTCGAGGGTGTCGAGACCGAGCACCGACGAGTCGTGATCACCAAACACGGCCGCCCGAGCGTCGTTCTCCTCGCCGTGGCCGACCTCGAGGCACTCGAGGAGACGCTCGACGTGCTGTCGGACCCTGAGGCGATGGCCGATCTTCGAGAAGCTGAAGCTGCCCGTCGATCAGGCAAATCTTTGGAACTGACCAAGGACGAGGCGCTCGCCCGCTGGTCTCGTGGATGACTATCGGCTGCGATGGTCACCCCCAGCCACTCGACAGCTGGATCGTCTTTCTTCGACCTCACCTCGAGTCGTAGGCGCCGTAGTCGAGTTCTGCTTTGGGCGTCTGATCGCCAACCCACAGCAGGTTGGCCACGCGCTCGGGCGCGAGCTAGCGGGCTGGCGCAGCGCCCGCGTCGGGCATTACCGGGTCATCAACTGGATCGACGAAGGCGAGCGCATCGTGTACGTCGACCGAGTTGATCACCGCAGCGACGTATACCGGCCAAGATGAGCACCAAGCCGTGACGGACGTCCACCAGGCTCCTCCATCCTCAGGTGCGCGGTTCCCATCTGAAGAAGCGGATGGCGATGACGAGGCCGCCCAGGCCCCAGGCGGCGACGACGAGGACGTCGGTCCAGTTGAAGCTGGTTCCTAAGAAACCCGCCTGCATGCCGCTCGCGAAGTGCCTCACCGGGAAGATCCGGGCTATCCACAGGATCCAGGCAGGCGAGTTGTCGCCGAGCGGGATGAAGATTCCGGACAGGAACAGCAGCGGCAGGATGCTGGCGTTCACGATCGCGGCCGACGCCTCGGCATTGGGGATAGCCGCCGTGATGGCGAAGCCGAGTGCGCTGAAGCTGGCGGAACCAACGAGGAGAATGGCGAGGAAGCGGAGAAGAGCGGCGCCAGTCGGGACATCGGCGTTGTAGACGAGGGAGCCGAACGCCACGGTGATCGCGACGAGCAAGACAGCGACCAGGAGAGCGTGCACGACCCGAGCGGTGAAGTAGATGGCCGCCGGCAGGGGGGTGCCGTTGGTGCGCTTGAGGATGCCGGAATCGCGTTGGAACGTGATCCCGATTGCGATGTTGTTGTAGCAGGCCGTGATCACGGCGAACGCAGCCATGGCGGCGACGTAGTACGTGGACTGGTGGACGACTCGCCCTGCCACGTGCACCTCGCCGTGGCCGAGCAGCGACGTGAAGATCACCAGGAACATGAGCGGGAAGGCGAAGGTGAAGAACGCCGAGGCGGGGTTGCGCCAGAACGCCTTGTTGACGTAGCGGATCTGGGAGATGGTGAGTCTCGTCGCGCTCATCGGGGGCTCCCCTCCGAACCGCCGGTCAGCCGCAGGTACTCGTCTTCCAGGGACGGCCGCAGTATTTGCAGGCTGTCGAGGGTGGCACCGTGCTCGAGGGCCCAGCCGGTCAGTACGTGCAGCGTCCTGGTGAAGTCCGTCGGCTGCAGCTCGACGAAGCCGTCCGGGTCGGCCACACCAGCGAGCTCGGCCGGCGGTTGCAGGCCCGTGGGCACTCGGTAGCGGATCCGGGCCTTGGCGGTGTCGCGCCCCCCCAGGCTCGAGGGGCTGCCTTCGGCCACGACCCGGCCGGCGGCGACGATCGCCACCCGGTCGGCGAGATTCTGCGCCTCGTCCATGTAGTGGGTGGTCAGAACCACCGTCTTGCCGAGCGTGGCGAGGTTGCGCACGACCTCCCAGGCCTCGCGCCGTGCGGAAGGATCAAAGCCGGTCGTCGGCTCGTCGAGGAACAAGAGCTCAGGGTCCCCGGCGAGGGCGATCGCCACATCGAGCCGGCGCTGTTGCCCGCCGGAGAGCTTGAGCACCCTGGAGTCGTGTTTGCTGGCTAAGCCCACCATCTCGATCACCTCGTCGACCGGGCGAGGGTGCGGGTAGTAGCTGGCGTACATCGCCACGGTCTCGGCCACCGTCAGATACGGATCCACCCCGGTGGACTGCAACACGATTCCCATCCGGCTCTTGATCCGACGTCGCTGCGGCCCCGGATCGCAGCCCAACACGGTCACGCTTCCGGAGTCCCGAGTGCGGAAGCCCTCGAGGATCTCGACGGTGGTGGTCTTGCCGGCGCCGTTCGGACCGAGGATCGCGAAGATCTCCCCTTGGCGGATCTCGAGATCCACACCATCGACGGCGCGCACGTCTCCGTACGACTTCCGAAGCCCACGAACGACGATGACGGCGTCGTCCGCCGGCATCATGACCACCGCCATAGAGCAAAGTGGACTGTCATCACCACCATCTTGGACCGTCTAAAGTGGAATGTCAATGGCGAAAGAGAAGGATATCTTCCACGGGGGCCCCGTCGACCTGAACCCGACCGCTGGGTCGATCCTCGGCTTTCTGGCCACTTTCGGCTCCATGACCGGCTGGGACCTCGACCAGGCAATCGACGGCTCGATCGGGAACTTCTGGAACGTGACGCGCAGCCAGGTGTATCGGGAACTGCGCGACCTGGCAACGCGCGGCCTGGTGGCCCACGGGGAGCCCGGGCCAAGGGACCGCACGCCCTATGCGATCACCGAGACTGGTCTCATGGCGTTGCACGCTTGGCTGGAGCGAGACCCGGGGCCTGGTCTCATCCGCAACAGGCTGCTGCTCACTGTCTTTTTCAGCGACCAAGTCGCGCCGAGTCGACTGGCGGAGATCTTGGCTGCTCAACGGGCCGAGCACGAAGGTACGCTCGCCCGTTTCCAAGAGCTCCAACGCGACGTCGGGACCGAGGGCGCCATGGCCGCCACTTTGCGGTTCGGCATCAGCTACCAGGAAATGGTCGTTGCTTGGATCGACTCGATCGCCGACCTTGTGCCCAACGAGCACCGTCAGCATCGCCGTAGGTGACGGATCCTTCCTGGGCATCGGCTGGCCGCCGGGCCCGGACCGTCTGCCGGCTGCGCTGCTGACGTGGACGCTGCCGCCACCCAGACCACTGCAGATCAGATGCCGAGGAAGGGGGCACCGCCCACGTCCTCGTTGGAGACAGCAGCGACGAGACTGACGTTGCGCGCCTCGTCGAGGAGACCGTTGAGCAGTTGGGCAGTCTTCACCCAACGCCGGTCGAGCTGGGGCGCCGTGAGCTCTCCTCGGCGAGGTCACCGCCCGGAGCTACGAAGCCCGGTTCGAACAGCTCGGCAAGGATCATGGCCGAGAAGGCGAGGAAGAAGACCGGCTCGATGATCGCGCCGAGCCGATCGGTGAGATAGGCCGCGCCGAGCAGCGGATAGGCGACGACGAACACGGCGACGACGGCTCGGTGGACATGAGCCTCGGCCGTTGAGCAAGCGAGCGTCCGGCGCCGAGCGAGAACGGCAGCAGCCGTGACGGTGGCGAACTCGACGATCCCCGAAGCGATGTGCAGGTAGTGGGAGGCAGGCAGGCGAAAGTGCCACTGGAGGTTCTGGCAAGCCAAGCTCGTACCCTCCGAGCAGGCGTAGGGGTAGCGAGCGCCGACCCCGCCGGCGACCGCGAAAGCCAGTAGCCACGGCCATTCCACCCGCCGCACGCCGTTGCGCCCCCTCGGGCCGCGCAATACCAGCGCCAGCAACAGCAGGATTGCGGCGAGGAGGTCGAGGTGCTGGAAGAGCGACGCGTCGGACTGCCCACTCGCCTCGAGGTCGCTGAAGAACCCGTTCGACGACGTGAGCAAGCCCGGCTGGAGTGCGACGGCGACCCACCAGTTGTAGGCGGCTACGCCGACGATGCCCACGGTCTCAGCGCCGACGCGCCGCCACACGGTCGCTGCAGACGGCTTGGCGAGCCGGCTCATCCGATTCCGACCGACAGGCTCATTGCTCGCTTCCCCTCAGCTCCGCGAGTTGGCTCGTTCCCTCTGACACGATAACGGCCTCCGCACGACGACCTCCCCGTCAGAACAGACTCCAGGCGCGAAACCCGGCTCGATGTCGCATATCGAGTCGAACGCTGTGGCTCGATAGAGTGCCCAGTCATTTGTCTCTTGGGTTAACCTACGAGATGGCCTGAAGCTGTAAAGTGAAGTTCACGCGATTCAGTATTGACTCTCCAATGACGAGGCAGGATTCCCTGCCAATACCCGATCTAGACGACGGCGTCATTCAGTACGAGTTCCTGTCGTATCTTGCCCCATGAACTTCACCTCCACGAGGTTCTGGAATCATGGGGGGAGAGCGACTAACAGACACCGGTTCGGCTGTCACCTGGTCCGAGGAACTCCCCGAGAGCGTGCCGGGCGCCGCCGGACGCAACAGAACGGCCGTCTGCGTTGACCTGACAGCGACCCCGAGACCACGGGTCTTCGGAGGGGAATCTCACCGGATGGTTCGCGGTCCGCGAAGTTCGCACGGGCTCGCCAAGCCCTCAAGGTCTTTTGTCACAACTGTTGCCTCCTGGTGGATTATCCCTTAGTCGGCCGGTGCCCACCGTCGATTCAGTCCATATGTGCGCGACGTCTCTGTCCTCAGTTCGCGGCCGCAGTCCGTTGGCCGCTCCGCTCGCCCAGGGTGAAAGCCAGGGTGATTGGTCAGCTCTGTCACGCCGGCCGGGAGGCCTCGATGTGAGAGCTGACCTCCTGAGCCCTTTGCGGCAATCGCACGATGACCAGCACGAGGTTCTGTTTCACGACCTAAGCGAGCGACCAATGCACATCGACACGCCGGAGCTCCTCGGAGGCCTCGGACAACGCCTGCAAGCAACGTGCCACGCATCTGATGGCGCGGCTCCTGCGGCGCCCCACGATCTGACGGAGGTGCTGACGTGACTCGTCTCCCGAGTCGCCCCAAGGCCGAGAGCCACGAGGCTTCGGCAGGTTCGCCGGAGCGGCGGCGCATCTCCCACAGCGCCAAGGTGCTCATCAGTGCGCTCGCGAGCGCAGCAGGCGTGGTTCTCCTGCTCTCGTTGTTCGCTCTCTCCGCCCTTGGTGCCACTGTCCCGACGGTGTCGGGGCTCATCGCGAGCTCCGGTCCGATCACTGGTGGCCAGCCGGTCACGGTCACGGGCACGAATCTCGCCAGCCCCACGGCCGTTCACTTCGGCGGCAGCTCCGTCTCGATCACCTCCAGCACGGCCACGACGGTGACGGTCACGTCTCCTGTCGGCACCGGGACCGTCGACGTCACCGTCACGACGGCAAACGGGACGTCGGCAATCTCCTCGGCCGATCATTACGTCTACGTCGCCCAGCCGACCGCCTACGTGGTCAACGGTGCCGGCAACGGCGTCAGTCCCATCACGGTCTCGAACAACACCGCCGGGACGGCCATCAGCGACGGCGGCGGTGGCAACCTGCAGGGCTCGGCCATCACCCCGAACGGCCAGACCCTCTACGTCGCCAACTTCGCCGCCAACACCGTCACACCGATCAACTTGTCGACGAACGCCGCCGGCACTCCCATCAACGTGGGCACCGGCCCCGAGAGCATCGCTATCACCCCGAACGGCCTGACCGCCTACGTGACGAACAAGGGCTCCAACAACGTCACCCCGATCACGGTCGCCACCAACACGGCCGGGACTCCGGTCTCCGTCGGCAGCCAGCCCTACGGCATTGCCATCACGCCGAATGGCCAGACCGCCTACGTGACGAACCAAGCCTCCAACACCGTCACCCCCATCACGATCTCCTCCAACACCGCCGGCACGGCAATTGCGGTGGGCTCCAACCCCTGGGGTATCGCCGTCACCCCGAATGGGCAGACCGCCTACGTCGCCAACTACGGCGACAACACCGTCACACCCATCACCGTCTCCACGAACACGCCCGGTCTGCCGATCACCGTTGGCAGTGACCCGCTCGGCATCGCCGTCACCCCGAACGGCCAGACCGCCTACGTGACGAACTACGGCTCTGCCACGGTCACGCCGATCACGATCGCATCGAACGCCCCCGGCACGGCCATCACGGTCGGCACAGCGCCCTGGGGCATCGCCATCACCCCCAACGGCAACACGGCCTTCGTCACCAACTTCGGCACCAACAACGTCACGCCGATCACGCTTTCTACGAACACGCCCGGCACGGCCGTCACCGTCGGTAGCGGTCCTCGTGGCATCTCGATCACGCCCGACGAGGCCCCGACGGCGTCCTTCACCGTCACGCCGGCATCGCCGGGTTCGGCCACAAGCTTTGACGGCTCGGCCTCGAACGCCCCGTACGGCGGCATCACGGACTACGCCTGGACCTTCGGTGACGGCGCCACCGGCAACACCTCCACGCCGACGACGACCCACACCTACTCAACGGCAGGTCCCTTCACCGCCACCTTGACGGTGACCGACGCCGCCGGTACCTCCACCACCCAGACCTTCACCGGGCAGAGCGTCTCGAACAACGGCGGGCCTTCCGCCCTTGCGACCCAGACGGTCAACCTGCCGCTCGGAGTGAGCGCCATCTCGCCGAGCTCGGGCGCCGTCGGGGGAGGCACCGTCGTCACCATCACCGGCACCGGCTTCGTGCCCGGCTCGACGACGGTGCAGTTCGGAGCCACGCCCGGGACGTCGGTCAGCTGCTCGTCGAGCACCACCTGTATGGCCACCTCGCCGGCCGGGACGGGCACCGTCGACGTCACGGTCACTTCCGCCAGCGTCACTTCCAGCACCTCGCCGATCGACCGCTTCAGCTACGGCACCATCCCCTTCGTCACCGGCGTCAACGCCAGCTCCGGTCCGTCGATCGGCGGCCAGCGGGTGACGGTGACGGGCGCCAACCTCGCCAGCCCGACGGCTGTGAAGTTCGGCACCACTAGTGCAACCGTCGTCTCGAGCACCGCTACGACCGTCACGGTCACCTCGCCGGCGGGAGTCGGCACCGTCGACGTCACCGTCACGACGGCCGCCGGCACGTCTGCCGCGTCGTCGACCGACCAGTACACCTACGTCGCGGTGCCGACGGTGTACGTCGCCAACAGCGGCGGGAACACCGTCACTCCCATCACCGTCTCGGGCAACACGGCCGGCACGCCCATCACCGTCGGCACGACCCCCTACGGCATCGCCATCACCCCGAACGGCCAGACCGCCTATGTCACCAACAACGGCTCGAATACCGTCACACCCATCACGCTCTCCACCAACACTGCCGGCACGCCCATCACCGTCGGCACGAGCCCCTTCGCCATCGCCATCACCCCGAGCGGCCAGACCGCGTACGTCACCAACAGCGGCTCGGGCACTGTCACACCTATCACGATCTCCAGCAACACCGCCGGTACCCCCATCACGGTCGGCACGAACCCCTACGCCATCGCCATCACCCCGAACGGCCTCACCGCCTACGTCACCAACTATGGCTCGAACACCGTCACTCCCATCACGCTCTCCAGCAACACGCCCGGCACCCCCATCAGCGTCGGCACTGGCCCCGACGGCATCGCAATCACCCCGAACGGCCTGACCGCCTTTGTCACCAACCTCTTCTCGAACACCGTCACACCCGTCACGCTCTCCAGCAACACCGCCGGCACTCCCATCACCGTCGGCTCTGTCGGCACGAATCCGCGCGCCATCGCCATCACCCCGAACGGCCAGACCGCCTATGTCGCCAACGGCGGCTCGAGCACCGTCACACCCATCACGCTCTCCACCAACACCGTAGGCACCCCCATCATCGTTGGCGCCAACCCCTGGGGCATCGCCATCACCCCGAACGGCCAGACCGCCTATGTGGCCAATATCGGCTCGAGCACCGTCACACCCATCACGCTCTCCAGCAACACCGCCGGATCGGCCATCACCGTCGGCACAGGCCCCTGGGGCGTTGCCATCACGCCCGACCAGGCACCGACTGCGGCGTTCACCGTCACGCCGGCATCGCCGGGATCGACGACGTCGTTCGACGGCTCGGCTTCGAACGCCCCGTACGGGAGCATCACGGACTACGCCTGGACCTTCGGTGACGGCGCCACCGGCAACACCTCGACGCCGACGACGACCCACACCTACTCATCGGCAGGTCCCTTCACCGCAACCTTGACGGTGACCGACACCGCCGGCACCTCCACCACGCAGGTCTTCACGGGACAGAGCGTCTCGAACAACGGCGGTCCTTCCGCCCTTGCGACCCAGACGGTCAACCTCCCGCTCGGCGTGAGCGCCATCTCGCCGGGCTCGGGCCCGATCGGGGGCGGCACCGTCGTCACCATCACGGGCACGGGCTTCGTGACGGGTTCGCAGACGGCGAAGTTCGGTCTGACGGCCGGCACTGCGGTCAGCTGCTCGTCCACTACGGCCTGTGTGGCCACCTCGCCGGCTGAGGCAGCCGGCACCGTCGACGTCACGGTCGCCGTCGGTGGCGTCACTTCGGGCACCTCCCCGGTCGACCGCTTCACCTACGGCACCATTCCCTTCGTCGCCGGCGTCAACGCCAGCTCCGGCCCGACGACCGGCGGACAGCGCGTGACGGTGACGGGCACGAACCTCGCCAGCCCGACGGCTGTGTACTTCGGCGCCACGGCGGGCGCTGTTGTTTCGAGTACCGCCACGACCGTCACCGTCACCTCGCCTGCGGGAGCTGTCGGCGCCGTCGACGTCACCGT
>JBEKMC010000082.1:0-15541 GCA_050008715.1 Acidimicrobiales bacterium
CGACCTGTATCGCTCGACGCCCGGGCCACTCGACCCCGAGGAGTCGGCGGCAGCTCGCACATTGGCCGACGTAACCGCGGCGTACCTCGTGAATGCACAGGCGCGTGCCGACCTGCAGCATGCGTCTGACTCGGCACGAGCGACTGCGCTCCAGGATCCCTTGACGGGGCTGCCCAACCGGACACTTCTCATCCAGCGCCTCGAACACGCGATCCAACGGTGTCGTCGGTCACGGAAGATCGCCGCCGTTCTCTTTGTCGATCTCGACAACTTCAAAGTCGTGAACGACGCCTATGGTCACCACGTCGGCGACGAAATGCTGATCGCCGTCGCTCTCCGGCTCAGTAGCATGCTGCGCCCCGGGGACACCCTGGCGAGAATGTCCGGTGACGAGTTCGTCATCCTCTGCGAGGATCTCGACGATCCGGTCCAGGTCGAGCCGATCGCGAGCCGTCTCGATGATGCGATGGCACGGGCGTTCGTCGTGTCGGGTATCGAGATCATCGTGACCGCCAGCGTCGGTATCTCCTTTGCCGGCCCTGAGCGCGACGACTCCGAACTGGTTCTCCAGGACGCCGACGCAGCCATGTACCAGATCAAGCACAGAGGCGGAGGCAGGCACGGAGTCATCGATCTCAAGGAGCGGCAGCTCGCGGACCACAGGGCAAAGCTGAATCGCGACCTCCGCGGAGCGCTGTCACGCGGCGAGATGGCAGCCGAATACCAGCCGATCGTCAGCACGTCCGGCGGGCGCATCACGAGCGTCGAAGCCCTCCTGCGCTGGGTGCACCCGACCGAGGGCCTCGTGGAGGCGACGACGGCAGTGCGGCTCGCCGAGATGTCTGGTCTCATCACCGGGATCGGAACCTGGATGCTCGAGCGCGCGTGTCTCGACCAGAAGACGTGGCCGGTCGGCGGGCGGCGCCTTCTCCCAATCTCGGTCAACGTGTCCGCCCACCAGCTGATGGCTCCCGAGTTCGTCGCCACCGTTGAAAGCGTGCTCGCCAAGGTCGTCACGCGACCGGAGTGGGTCATTCTCGAGGTGACCGAGAGCGTGTTCATCCAGGACAGCGCTCGGGCGCTCGTCGTGTTGCGAGAGCTCAAGCGGCTCGGGGTGAAGTTGGCGCTCGACGATTTCGGGACGGGTTACTCCTCCCTCGGCTACCTTCAGCGGTTCCCGGTCGACATCGTCAAGGTCGATCGAGTCTTCATCACCGACGTCGATCGTGAACCTGCGAGCGGCTCGATCGTCAGGGCGCTCGTCGGCTTGGCACATGACCTCGGGATGACGGTCGTAGCCGAAGGGGTCGAGACCGAAGAGCAATACGAGCGCGTGGTGTCCCTCGGCTGCGATGCGTATCAGGGTTTCTTGTTCTCTGAGTCGATGCCTTCGCAAGAGCTCGGTCAGATGATGGACGCGCGCCAGTCGTCACCCAGCCATTTCCGCCGTCTCGCCAGGCCATGGCAATTCCTCACTGGTGGATCACAGCGACGCGCGAGTTGACTCCAGGAGCTGTGGACTCGACGCAGTAGCCGGCGGAAGGCCTCGGGCTCAGTGAGGCCGCCGGCGCGTGCGGCGAATGAGAGCCACGGCAGCGGCCACGACGGCGATGATCACGACGAGCTCGACGAGCTTGACCACGATCCCCACCACTACACCGAAGATCAGGTACGCGACGATGGCGACGACGACAACGGTGCCGGCGACGATGACGCCGCGAGCGAGCCGTAAGCCGCCGGATCCTCTGCGGGGTTCGAGCATGTCGGTTCCTCCTGCCCGAACCGTAGCCGCGTCTCTGCGACTGAACCGTGCGCCCGGGCTCGCCAACCGACTCCTACGCTACGGAGATGGAGGCTGACGGTCCGCCGGTTCGACGGCTGCGCGACGGTTTTGTCGCTGCTGTCCTCGACGGGAGGCTCACCCCGGTTGACATGCCGGCGACGTACGCAGCCGCCGTGGACGAGTGGCTGGCGGGGGTATTCGGGGAGGTCGTGGGCGCGGGAGGGGCGGGTTTCGCTCTTGTAGCTGTCGGCGGATACGGCCGAGGTGAGCTCTGTCCCGGCAGCGACCTCGATGTCACGCTGCTACACCAGCGACGACGAAACGTGCGGGAGGTCGCGGACCGGATCTGGTACTCCGTCTGGGACAGCGGCGTGCGTCTCGATCACAGCGTGCGCACACCGAAGGAGGCGCTGTCGGTTGCCCGCCAAGACCAGCGAGCGCTGCTCGGCCTCCTCGACGGCCGGCTCGTTGCCGGCGACGGCGAGCTGGCGGCAGGAGTGCTGGCCAAGGTGGCCGAGTGGTGGCACACGCATGCCCGGGAGCTGCTGCCGGCTCTCGCCGCTGCCGCGAGGGAGCGCCACGAGCGCTTCGGCGAGGTGGCGTTCCTTCTGGAACCCGACCTCAAGGAGTCGGCCGGCGGTCTGCGGGATCTCGAGGCGCTCGCGTTGGCCGCTCGCGCCGTGCCTCGACTGGCGCCCGTCCTGACACCGGACGCGCTCGAGGCCCATCGCCGCCTCCTGCTCGGCACCCGGGTGGCACTGCACGCCCGCACCGGTGCCCCAGCTGATCGACTCCTGCTACAGGAACAGGACGAGCTCGCGCCGCTGCTCGGCTACCGCGACGCAGACGAACTGATGGCGGCGATCTCGGCTGCAGGGCGGGAGGTGATGTGGACGGCCACCGACGGATGGCGCCGGTCCGACTCGTACTTCGCCGGCCCCCTGGGCCGATCGGGCGGGCGTGACGTCCCGGTCAGCGAAGGCGTCGTTCTTCGTGACGGCGAGGTGGCCACGACGCCCGATGCCAACGGTCTCCACGACGGCTCCCTGCTGGTGCGGGTGGCGGCTGCGGCGGCCGAATACAACGCTCCCATCACGACCGCATCCCTCGCCAAGCTCGTCAGCGCACAACCGGTCACAAGCGTTCCTTGGAGCGAGGAGTTGCGTCAGTCCTTCGTGTCGCTCCTCGAATACGGGCCGGCCGCGACGCCCGTGTTGGAGGCGCTCGATCAGCACCGACTTCTCGAGCGACTCGTGCCGAACTGGCTGGCGGTGCGCCACCGGCCGCAGCGGAACGCCTACCACCGCTTCACCGTCGACCGCCACCTGCTCGAGGCAGCCGCCCAGGCAGCGTTGTTGATCCGCTCGGTCGCACGCCCGGATCTGCTCCTCGTCGGTGCGCTCCTTCACGACATCGGCAAGGGGCAAGGTGGGGACCACAGCGAAGTCGGCCGGTCGATCGCCGTCGACATCGCCCGGCGGATCGGCTTCGACGAACGGGACGTCGAGGTGCTCGGCCGCCTTGTTCAGCACCACCTGCTGCTCGCCGACACCGCCACGCGCCGCGACCTCGACGATCCGGCCACGATCGCCGCCGTCGCCTCCGCCGTGACCGACCGGTCGACGCTCGAGTTGCTGGCGGCGCTCACGGAGGCAGACTCGATCGCCACGGGGGCCACCGCATGGAACCCCTGGAAGGCGTCGCTCGTGGCCGAGCTCGTGGCCCGGACCGACGCGTACCTCGCCGGGACGGCGCCGGCCAAGACGTACGCGACCGGTCTCACCCCCCGCCAACGCGAGCTCGCTGCCGGCGGGCGCCTCCAGCTGGAGCTCGATCGTGACCGGCTGACGGTCGTCGCGAAGGATCGCCCCGGCCTGCTGTCGATCGTGGCCGGCACACTCGCCCTCAACCGTCTCGACATCCGCAGCGCGTCGGCGACCGACGACGGTGGTGCAATGGCGGTCGAAGTCTTCGACGTCCATCACAGCTCCGGGGGAGTGATCGACGTCGTCGGGCTCAGATCCGATCTCGAGCGAGCCCTTGCCGGCGAGCTCCTGCTCTCGGCGCGCTTGGCCGATTTGGAGCGGGCGTACGCGCGAGGAAGGCGGCCGGCGGCGGCACGGCCGGCGGAAGTTCGAGTGCTCGTGGACCCGTCCGCGTCGGACCTGGCCACGGTCGTCGAGGTTCGGGCGCCCGACTCGCGCGGCCTGCTCTACCGGCTCACGCGGGTGATGGCGGAATCCGGTCTCGACGTCACTGCCGCCAGGATGTCGACGCTCGGGCACGAAGTGGTCGACGCCTTCTACGTCCGAGAGTCCGCCACGTCCCGCCGGCCGAGCGCCGAGGACCTGGAGGCGGTGCTCGAGCGCCTCGTCACCCAGGCGGCTCCGCCAGGACTCGAATGACGTTCGGCCCGTGGTCCGCCGCGCCGGTCCGGGATGATTCGTCCACTAACATTCGGGCTCACAGACCCGCATCTTTGGTGGAGAGCCGTTGCTGAGAGACATGAGAATCCGCCGAGACACCCGTGGGTTCCCGGGCCGTTCTGCGCTGGCCGCAGCGCTCGTGGTAGTTGCCGTCGTCGCCGGTGGCTGCTCGGCGCTGAGCGGCAACAGCACCTCGACCTCGTCTCCGAGCGGGCGGAACATCGGCGTGTCGGACTCGCACACGGGCGCGACGCCCGTTCGCCCGAACCGCCATGCCAAGCCACTCAGGGTGCTGTCGATCTCGCCGGTATCAGGTTCTCGCAACGTTGAGTTCACGTCAGCTATCACGGTGCGTTTCTCCGAACCGCTCGCATCGAACGCTGCGATGCCGCTGCTGTCTCCCCTGCCGCCGGGCACCTGGTCGGTCAAAGCGGCGAGCGTCCTCGTGTTCCATCCTCGCGGGAATTACGCACCCTTCGTCACCGAGCACCTCACGCTCCCTGGTGGCATCCACGGGCTCCTCGGAGAGAACGGCGGGATACTCCGCGATTCCATGAATACCAATTTCACGGTGGCCGGCGCCTCCGAGCTGCGGCTGCAGCAGCTGCTCGCGGAGCTCGGCTACTTGCCGTTGACCTTCACGCCGGGCAGCGCCGCCCAGGAGTCGGACATCCCCCTGGCCAGCACTGCAGGGGCGCCGGACCACAGCACGACCACCACGAGGCCCAAGGAATCCACGACGACGTCCCCGACCACGACCTCCACCACGAGGCCCGTCTCGACGACGACGCGGCCGAAGCCGACGACCACCACCTCGAGCACGACGACGACGACCGGCGTGCCCGTGACGACCGCGCCCGCTCCCCCGTCCACGGTCGGCGGACCGGCGCCACGTGCCACCACGGTGGAGGAGCCCAGCATCGCCAGCGACGTCCCGCTGACGCCGCTGAGCGGTCACTTCGCCTGGCGTTTCGGCCACATCCCGCCGACCCTTGCGGCACTGTGGACCGCCGGGCATCCCAATGCGATCACGACGGCAGCGATCATGCAGTTCGAAGCTGCCCATGGCCTCACGACCGACGGGTCCGCCGGGCCGGAAGTCTGGCAGCGGCTGCTGCGAGCGGTCGCCCGACGCCAGATGAACAAAGCCCCGTACGCGTACGTCTATGTCACCACGTCGCTCCCGGAGACGGTCAACTTGTGGGTCGACGGCAAGGTGATCTTCCAGACGCCCTGCAACACCGGCATCGCGTCCGAGCCCACAGCGGCCGGCACATGGCCGGTGTACGTCCGTTACGTCACCACGACGATGAGCGGCAAGAACCCGGGCGGCTCCGTCTATCACGACCCCGGCATCCCCTGGGTGAGCTACTTCCACGGCAGCGACGCCCTGCACGGATTCCTGCGGTACTCCTACGGGTACCCGCAGAGCCTCGGCTGCGTCGAGATGCCCTACCAGGCAGCCGGCACGGTCTACCCCTGGACGCCGATCGGGACGCTCGTCACGATCGAATGAAGCGCTCGTACCGGGGCTCCTCACCAGGCTGAGGACTACTCGGCCGTGGTCTCAGCGATCGCAACGAATTCCGAAGCGACCCGACCATCGCTCGCCCGGGGCGAGAGTGACGAGTGACTCACCGCTGCGCAGCGCATTCGGCGGACAGGTCATGGGCTCGACGGCTACGGCGCGACGTCGGTCGGCCGGCGCAAGCGTGTCCCCTGTGTAGATCATGACGTAGGGAAACCCCGAGTCCGCCCAGAGCCGCCACCGCCCGCCGTCCGGCCTCGTGAGGGTGACCTGCCACGCTGCACTCCGAGGGACATCCTCGTGCGGGGGCGGGAGGTCGGTGAAGCAGTCGTCGAGGCACACGCCGTCGAGTACCCTCGCCGTCCGGAAGTCGAACGGGCCGCCCTCGACCGCCTCGGAGCCGGTCGGCAGTCCACGTTCGTCGAGGAGCAGGCGCCGGCTGGCTGGAACCTCGAGCATGCAACTGTCGATCCCGCCCTCCCCTGCAGCGAGGTACGGATGCGCGCCAAACCCGAACGGCGCCGGCGCCTCAGATCGGTTCTCCGCCGTCGCCTCAACGACGAGACCGTCGTCGCCCACTTCGTAGGTCACCTCGAGGAACAAGCGCCACGGGTAGGCGGGTTGGGGAGCAAGCTCACAGCCGAGTCCGACGCGTGTGCTCGTGTGCTCCCGCAGGCTCCAGAGCAGCCAACGCACGAGCCCGTGAATGGCGTTGTCACGCTCCGGCTCGTCAAGGGCAGCGCTCCCCACCGCGTCCCCGAAGCGGTACGAGCCGTCCTCCACGCGGTTGGGCCACGGGACGAGGAGTTGCCCGCGTCCGCCACTCGCGATCGCACCCGGCGGATAGCCCCAGACGACCGGCTCTCCGCCGATCGTCAGCTCGCGAAGGCCGCCGCCGACTTCCACCGCGACTGCCCGGAGGTTGCCGGCGGAGATGACGAGTTGACGTCCGGACGGGCTCGCCGGGGTGCCTCGGCCCTCGGGGACGTCAGTCATGGGTCGGTATCGTAGAGGGACGCCCGCCGCCTACCCGGGCATCACGACGAGGAGGAATCGGTGCGGGTACTTGTAACCAATGACGACGGCGTCATGGCACCTGGTCTGGCGCACCTTGCCCGCGGGTTGCTCCAGAGTGGGCACGACCTCACCATCGCCGCCCCGTTGCAGGAATCGAGCGGCGCCGGCGCCGGCGTCGGCCCAATCCACACGATGGGTGCGGGGGTCGTCGTCAAGAGAGTCCAGCTGCCCGGCCTCGAAGGAGTCGCCACCTACGGCGTCGAGGCCCTCCCCGCCCTTATCGTGATTGCCGCCTGCGTCGGGGCATTCGGGCCAACCCCGGATCTCGTCGTCAGCGGCATCAACCCGGGGCGGAACGTGGGCCGGGCGGCACTGCACTCCGGCACCGTCGGAGCCGCCCTCACCTCGGTGCATTTCAACAAGCGTGGCCTGGCGATGAGCATCCAGTCCGGCGTGTTCTCCGGATTCGAGTCCGCCGGCGGCGGTCTCATCCATTTCGAGACCGCCGCGGTGATCGCGGTGACACTCGTGCCGGTGATCGCCGCCGCCCCCGCCCGCACCGTGGTCAACTGCAACGTTCCCAACCTGCCGGTAGACCGGCTCCGAGGCATCCGACTGGCGCGCCTGTCCCGTACCGGATTGATCCGCTCAGCCGCGATGGACGAGGCGGCTGACATGAGGATGCAACTCGAGCTCGGCTTCGCGCCACCAGCGCCCGACGACGAGACGGACGAGGCGCTGAGCACTCGCGGCTACGTGACGCTCACACCGCTCGCGAGTGTCGCGGAGGACGATCGTGACGACGTGGGCGATGTCATCGGCAGCGGGATCCGCCTCGCCGCCGGCGCCCTCGGGATCGCCCACGTCGATGAGGCGGCGGAGAGAGACGGACCCGCCGCCTGAGCCGGCGTGGACTCCATCTGACAGTCATACTTTCCCCCGCCCCAATGAGCGGTGTTGGGCTGTGAGAGGCGGGTCCAGAGGGGCTTGTGTTGTTCTTGTGACTATTGTTGTCAAAGTTAAATGAAAAAGTTGCCCGCTTTGTTCCCTGGTCACGCAAGCTGTCATTGACAAATCCGTGACGATTCCGAGACGACTGTTGCCTTAAGACGACAGCCGTCGCTAGGGTTCGAGTCACACCTACTGTCAAAGACGGACGGTGCCAAGCGTCTGGGAGACAGAACCGCCCGGATCATCGGGCTGTCTCTTGCTGCCCTGCTCGGCCGAGTTTTCGCGTCCGGGCAACGCGGCAAACAACCGCATGCCTGCCGGCATCCCCGTCCTGAGTCTGCCCCGCCCAAGGGGCTGAAAAAGGAGCTGCGCACAGCACTCAACCCAGGGTGCCCGTCTGCACCTCGCGACGAGGCCACAACGCCTCCCGATGCGAACGCCCTTCCGGCGCCGTGTCACGAGCAGCATGCAAACAAGACGGGCTGCCCGCATCACAGCACCCACCTGGAGCCCAACGGGTTTCCGATCTCCCCAGGAGGAGCACAGATGCGCAAGCACCCCCTGATCGCGCTGACCGCGTTCACTGCGCTCACTGCGAGCGCTATCGCCGGTGCCGTCACCGGCTCATATCAGAGCAATTCGATGTTGACAAACGCTCGGACGCCTCATCATCTGAGCGTTTCAGAAGTACGAGAGGCAAAGAGCATCACTTATGGCGCCGACTTGGCGTTCCAGGTGATCGGGCCAGGCCGTGACTTGTCTGTCCTGCACGACGCACATCGCCCGGCCGGTCTCATTTTGAGCTCTCGCACCGGACTTCCCCTATCCGTGCGCCACGCACGGCGAGCCGAGGCAGCCCTTCCCGCCGTAACCGAGGCTCCCGTCAGTGCGGAGTACGTGCCGGTCGCTGCCGCAACGACGACAACGACAACGGCGCCGCCGGCGCCTGTGACCACGTCACCGAGCGGCGGAGTCTGGTACGAGCTTCGCGTGTGCGAGTCCGGCGACAACTACGCCGAGGACACCGGTAACGGTTACTACGGCGCCTATCAGTTCTCGCTCTCGACGTGGTACGGCCTCGGTTTCACGGGGCTGCCGAGCGAGGCGTCGCCCGCCACTCAGGACCGTGCAGCCAAGGAGCTGCAAGCGGAGGCAGGCTGGGGGCAATGGCCCGCGTGCTCAGAAGAATTGGGACTCTGACTGACACGACACCGTCTATCGGCGAGGGTCGGACAACACAATAAGTGATGACAGTCGGATGCCGAATACGGCATCCGACTGTTTCGCGTCAGTCTTCCGCCACAACTCGCTTGCCTCAGCGGCGGCGTGCCGGCTGGGTGCTGTCCCCCGGCCGCCACGCGTTGGCGATGTTCACGAGCACGATGCCGCCCCACGCGACGGCGAGACCGGCAAGGTGAGCCTGGCTACCGGCAATGGCGCTGATGGGGATCCCGAAGATGAGCGAATAGACCGTCATGCCGGTCGACCCTCGTCTGCGACGCGATGGCCGCATCTTGCCCATCTCCGCCATGCGCTCGTCGACTCGAGTATCGACTTCAGCCGATACGCGCTCGAGGACCCCCTCCACGAACGCCCGGTCGTACTCATCCCCGAGCTCTCGGCGAGCAGCCAGCATCGCAGACCAGTCCTCATAACGCGGATCACCTGCGGCCACGCCAGAGAGTCGCGCTACGCAACGGCGGCGTCAAGCCGCCCCGAGGGGGCCGCCCGCAGGTCCCCTACGCTCACCTCCGGCGAGCGAGCGAGAACCGTTCCAGCCGGAGTTGCGGCGCCGTTCCTTCTGCCAGGTCGGCGAGCACCTCGCCCCACACCGGTCCGAACTTGAAGCCGTGGCCGGACGTCCCGCCGCCGAGGACGAAGCGACCCACGCGGTCGATGACGAAGTCCTCGTCCGCGGTGTTGTCGTAGAAGCACCGTTCCGTAGCGACCGGGACCGGATGAAAGCCGGGAAGCGACCGCTCGGCGGCGGCCGTCAAGAGCTCGACGGCCGCTTCGTCAGGATCGAGCGATACCTCCGACACGGCCACGCTCGGGCCGGGATCATGGATGCCGATCTTGTACCGTCCGAGCGTCGGCAGGCCGTAGTAGGTGATTGGGCCACGCCAGACGAACGCCGGCTCGGCGCCCGCCGACGCACTTTTCGGCTCGAGATACGCAACCTGCTGCAACGTGGGCCGAAACACGCCGGCGGCTTCCAGGCCGGCTGCAGCCGCCAACTCGCCTGACGAGGCGCCACCACAGAGGACCACGACCCCACCTTCGGTGACGCCGTCGGTTGCCTCGACGGCGACGCCATGATCACGGCTTTCGAGGCGGGTGACCCGGGCGCCCTCGACGATCTCGGCGCCGGCGGCCTGGGCCGAGGTTGCCAGTTCCGCCAGGATCCGGTCTGCTCTGAGGACGCCGGCGGTGGCTTCGTAGACCGCCGGACCCGGAATCTCGAACGAGGGGAAGCGGTCGGCCAGCTCCTCGCCGCCGACGAGCTCCGAGCTCGCACCGGCATCCTCCATGGCACCCGCGAGCTCCCGGAGGCGCTCACCGAACGACAACAGGCCGGCTGGCTCGACGAGCTGCTCGCCCGACTCTTCGCTGAGCTCGTGCCAACCGGCGAGCGACCGCATCGCCAGCCGCACGTAGAAGGCGTCGTCGTAGCCGAACCGGAAGATGCGGGCCGCACCCTTCGAGCCGGAGCGGTCATGACCGATCGTGTCTCGTTCGAGGCACACCACGTCCCGGCCCCGCCGGGCGAGCTCACGCGTCACCTCCAAGCCGACAAGACCAGCTCCGATGACGATGAACTCGTGCCGGTGAGCCACGCTTCAGACGCTATGGCACCGCGCCCGGGGTAGAGGCCCCAGACGCGTGCGCAGTCAACTCCGAGCCGGCTGCCTCAGGATCCGGCAACCCCAGGATCCGGCTACCTCAGGATCCAGTGGGACGATCCCGAGGCGGACCGGCAGCCACGCGCTCCGACACCGAGGAGACAGACTCGCCGGGCCTCACGGTCTCGAACCACCACGTCGCCCCGGCGTTCTCGAGCATGCGCAGCCGATCGAGCGACTCCGGCGCCCATTCCGGCGCGAGGGCGCCGCGAAGCGCCAAGTCGTGCGCCGGCGGCGCACCCAATCGGCGCATCTCGTCGCGGACTGCTCGCACGTCCTCCACATCCGGGGCCCGCTCGTCACGATGACCCGTGAACACCGGCAGGATGCCATCGACGTGGGCGGCTCTTCGCAGCGGCGTGCGACGCGGCCACTCCGCGCTCACCCAGACCGGGATGCGGGGCCGCTGCAGCGGCACAGGAAGAAACGGCGGCGAGTCCACCTGCATCCAGCGCCCTTCGTGGCGAACCGGCGCACCGGACCAGCACAACAGCAGCACGGCAAGGGACTCCTCGAACAGCGAGGTCCGGGCATCCTCCTCTCCGTCGTGAGCGCCCCGGTCCGGCAGGGCCAGCGTGTCGTGCCACGTGGCATAGCCCACGCCGGTGCCGAAGATCAGCCGGCCTCGGCTCAGGTGGTCGATGATGGCCGACTGCCGGGCCAGCACCCAGGGCCGGCGGCGATCGGCCGCCGGCGTCACGAGACCGAGCTGCAAGGTCGTCGTCGTGGAGGCGATGGCGGCGGCGATGATGCAGGCATCGGCTTCCGTCGGTCCGTGGGCGGACTCCGCAAGATCGGAGACGAACACGCCGTCCCAGCCTGCACGCTCCGCCTCTCGTGCGACATGGACCGCACGCCATGGCTCGGCGAACTCGTCGACGAGCGGCACGAACACGCCGTATTTCATCCAGCCGACGATAGACGTCCGCGAACGCCGTCACGCAACTCACGAGTTCAGGTCGTAACGTCGGGCGGTGCTGCGAGCTCGCCTGACCCGTGCAGATCGGCTCGCGCTCGTGAGCCTCGTGCTCCTGCCCGTCGTCCTCAACCTGCCCTGGGCCCTCGCCGGCCACCCGGTCCTCGACGGCGACAACCTCACCCAGAACTATCCCCTCCGGGTACTTGCCGGCCAGCTCCTCGCTCACGGCCGCCTGCCCCTGTGGGATGCCGGCATCTGGAGTGGCGTACCACTCCTCGCCGGCTGGAACGCCGGGGCGATGTTCCCGGCGACCTGGCTGTTCGCCATCCTCCCGCCGTTGGCTGCCTACGAGCTGAACGTCGTCGTGACCGGCGTCGTCTGTGGCGTCGGCTTCTACCTGTTGCTTCGTCGGTCCCAGTGCTCGCCGCTCGCTTCGTTGCTCGGGGCGCTCACGTGGAGCGAGATGGGTTTCGTGAGCGGGCAGGCGGTGCACCTCGGTCTCGTCCAGGGAACGGCGCTGGCGGCATGGATCCTGCTCGCGATCGACGGCATGTTCCGAGCCTCAAAAGCGGGGGCGCATGCCGGGCATTGGATCGCCCTCCTCGGCGCAGCCGGCGGCCTCGTCGTCCTCGCCGGCGACCCTCGGGCGGTCTCCAACGACGCCATCATCGCGGTGATCTACCTCGTGGCGCGATGCTGGCGCGGCCGCTCTCGGGAGGGGGGGTCGTCGCTCCGAGCGCTGCGAAGTGTGGCGGCCGGGGCAGTTCTCGTCGTCGCCGTCGGCGCCGTGCAGTGGCTACCCGGGCTCAGCTACCTGCACTCGTCGCAACGTTCGGTCAGCAGCCTTGCCCTTTTCGGCTATTACTCGCTTGGCTGGAACAGCCTCCCGCTGCTCGTCGTGCCGTACGTCATCGGCGGCAACGGGAACCTTGCCATGCCGGTCTACAACGGGCCGCTCAACCTGCCCGAAGTCACCTTCGCCGTCGGCATCCTTCCCCTCATCGCCCTGTTCGCCTTGTTGCCGAAGCTGCTCCGGAGGCGCACCCGAGCCGAGCGTCCTGGCAACAGGCAAGGACTCGCTGCCTGGTACGTCATGTTCCTCGTCGGCGCGGTTCTCACGACGGGGAGCAAGACCCCGCTCGGCCATCTGCTCGTTCACATCCCCCTCTATGGCGGTCAGCGCGATCAGAATCGCAACGCCGCCATCGCCGACTTTGCGCTGGCGGCGCTGCTCGGGGTCTTCGTCGACAGCCTCCGCGCCGCCGACGCGAAGGAGCCGGTGACATGGCGGGAGCGCAGCGCACGCATGGCGGGGGCGCTCCCGGTCCTCGCCGTGATCGGGCTCGTGGCGGCGATGTTCATCTGGACGACACCCATGGAGCGATGGCTCGGTGTCGCCACGGTGCAGCCGGGCCTGGCCGTGGACATGGCGGGGTACTACGCCGCTGCAGTGCTGATCGCGCTCGCCGGCGCGGTCGTGCTGCTTCGCCGCACGTGGCGGTCGACGGCGTCTCGCCGGCGCATGGCAGCAGCTGTCGTCGTCGCCGACATGCTGCTCGTCGTCGTGATGGCCTCCTACCAAGCCGTGCCACTTGCCGCCCTGGCGCCGGCGAATGCCGCCCTTACGGCCCTTCGGGCTCAACTGCCGCCCGGCAGCCGGATCGCCATCGACGACCCGGATCAGCTCGCGTTGAGCTACCCGGCCTTCCTCACCGACGAGCTCGGCGTGAACGATCTCGTACTTCTGCATGCAGACGACTCGGTGCAGGGCTACGGCTCGGCCGTGCCGGCGGCCTACGACGCCGCCACCGGGACCCATGACGTCGAGAACCTGCTGCCCTCGGCGCTCTTGGGCCCTACGTTCGACGACCTCGACCTCGGGCTCCTCGTCGTCGTGCCGGAGCAGTTCGGCACGATCCTCGGCCCAGGCGAGCCGGTACCGATTCCGCCCGGCCTTCCGATCGCTGCAGGGACGAGTGTGGCGGACCGCCAACCAGGCGGCGTGGCTCGAGCCATGTACCCGCCGGCGGGCCCGTGGCGCCTCAGCGCCGGCAACAGCTTCCAGTTACCGGCGCCGACGCGAATGTCCTCGGTGACCCTCACCTTCGACCGTGCCGACGGACCCCTTCCCGATGGGAACGTACGGGTGGTCGTGCACCTGGCAGACGGGAGCACGGTGAGCGCCTCGAGCCCGCCGCCGATCGTCGGCCGCGCCAGCCTCATGATTCCCCTCCCCGCCGCCGAGATCGCAGCCGGCGGAGGTGCTCTGGCTCTCACCGTCACTGCTGCAGGAGCGAACGCAGCCTCTGTCGTGATCGGCGCCGTCGTGGTGACGTCGGACGTTGCCGGCGCTTCCCTGGCCCTCCGTCAGCCTGCCTCTGGCACGGTTCGTTATGCCCTCAACGGACTCCTGCAAGGGTTGCTGACGCCGCCGCACTGGATGTACGCCGGCCGCGTCGGTCCTCTCGTGATGTACCGCAATACGAGGGCACGCGGGCAGGCGTGGCTGGAGGCGTCAGCTTCCACGGTGCTCACGCCTGCGTCGGCGGCCGGATCCGTCCGCACCCTCCCCGTGGCGGCTTGGCAGGACCCCGTCACGCTCGTCACTTCGTCCCAGGCAAGTTTGCTCGTGCGCAGCGAACAGTACGCCCCGGGGTGGTCGGCGACCGTGCAGCCCATCGAGGTGTCCGGCGCGCTCGGGCCGGCGTCCTCCGTTCCGGTTCGTGCCGTCGGCATCCTCCAAGGGGTGGAGCTGCCCGCCGGCAGTTATCGGGTCACGTGGCACTACCGCTCGACCCGCGTCGATATCGGCCTGCTCGTGAGCGTCCTCGGCTCCCTGGCCTGCGCCGGTGGCGCCATCATCGGCCTGCGCCGGCGGCGGGGGGTGCTGGCAGTTCTGGAGTGAGAAACCCACCGTACGCGTGGGTTTCTCACGTCCAGAAGTCCGGCGGCGGCGGTGGTGGCAGTTCTGGAGTGAGAAACCCACCGTACGCGTGGGTTTCTCACGTCCAGAAGTCCGGCACGCCCAGTAGGCTCGCCCGCCGTGCGCTTCGTGATCTGGATCGGGACAGAGCACCCATGGGAGGAGGTCGCCGAGACCGCCCGTGTGGCCGACGCCACCGGCTGGGACGGCATCTACTTGGCCGATCACTTCATGCCGAACGAGCAACCCTCGCCGCTCGGTCCGCGGCTCGAAGCCTGGACTGCGCTCGGAGCCCTCGCCGCCGTGACGACCAACGCCCGCCTTGGGGTGCTCGTCAGCGGCAACACCTACCGACACCCGGCCATCCTCGCGAACATGGCAGCGACGACGGACCGCATCAGCGGCGGCCGGCTCGTGCTCGGTCTCGGCGCCGGCTGGCAGACGAACGAGCACTCGGCCTATGGAATCGACTTGTACGAAATCCCGGAACGGCTCGCCCGCCTGGAGGAAGCATGCGAGGTCGTACGGCTCTTGCTGACAGAGGAGCGCTCCAACTACGAGGGCCGCTACTACCACCTGACCGATGCACCCTGCGAGCCGAAACCCGTCCAAGCCCGCCTCCCCCTCCTCGTCGGCACCTCCGGCGAGCGCGTCGGGATGAAGATGGCCGCCCGCCAGGCGGACATGTGGAACTGCTGGGGGACACCGTCGACGATCGCACACAAGATCTCGGTGCTGGACGCCCACTGTGAAGCCATCTCCCGCGATCCGGCATCGCTGGAACGGTCCACCCAGGCACACCTGTACATCTCCGACGACCAGGCCAAGATCGACCAATGGCGGGCACAGGAGTTCCCGATGCCGGTCCTTGTCGGCACGCCTTCTGAGATCACCGAACATCTCGGTGCGTACGAACGCCTCGGTGTCGACGAGTTCGTCGTGGTCGACCGGACGCTCGGGAGCAGCCTGAGCGCCCGGCTCGACCGGATGGCAGCCTTCCTCGAGAACGTGGCCGCACCGCTGCGTTCCTGACGCCGGCCGGGCCCAACGCCGGCCGGGCCAACGCCGGCCGGCTGGGCCGTCGGCCGGGC
>JBEKMC010000083.1:0-15510 GCA_050008715.1 Acidimicrobiales bacterium
CGCACCCAGGCGTTCACGGTCGCCTCGCTCACATCGGTTTGGCGAGCAAGCACTTGGACGGCGGAGCCGTCCAAGAGCGCAAGCATCCGCCATGCCGCTGCGCGGGGGTCAGGACAGACGAAGCTCCCGTCCTCCACGCCGTCTCGGAACACCTGCTCGAACATCTCGACCCAACTCTGGTTGAGTGACCGGGACGTGATTCGTACCGCCTCGTGGCGCCGCGAGGCCGCCCAGGCGTCGATCCAGAGGAGGAACGGCCACTCTGCGTCGGCGGGCGTGAAGGAATCGATGAGCGTCGAGAGGCGAGCGCCTGCCGAGGGCGACGCCTCCAACGCAGCCCTTACTCGCCGGAGGTCCTCCTGCGCCACCTCGGCGAACGCCTCGGCGACGAGGTCATCTTGTGAGGTGAAGTAGTGGTGCACGAGCCCGGGACTCACCTTCGCCTCCGCCGCGACGTCTCGCGTCGTCGTCTCGAGCAGACCTTGGCGGCGCATGACGCGAATCGCCGCGGACACCAACTCCACACGTCGACGCTCCCGCGGCAGATGCCGCTGGCCCGCAGGGCGAGAAGACGACACGCACCTCTCCTGTCACGCCGCCGGGAGGAAACCCGGCGAGGGGCGCTGGTGGACATCGGTGCCCCGAGCGCACTGTCCGGCTGCGGCGCCCTGGCCCTGAGAGGAGTTCTGGGTCGCGAGACAGCACAGCACAGACGGCGATGCTAGGGCTCACGACGGACACCTCGGCGGCCGCCCTTCCGCGACCGCTGCTAGCCCTTGATGTCGAGGTCCCCGTGGGCCGAGAAGTAGCTGGTCGCCGAGGCCGTGACGGCGTACTTACCGGTTGCCGAGCCCTTGGGGAAGGTGATCGAGACGGTGCCCGATCCGCCGGTTGTCTTAACTCTGCCGTCGACCCTGACCGTCGCTCCGGCCACCGGATCACCCGCGTCGGTCACCTCGAACGTGACGGTGTTGCTGACGTCGTTCTTGATGACTGTCTGGGAAGCTCGGATCGACAGACCGGCGAGCGACTGGGTGATGTAGTCCTGCGTACGCAACTGGGCGTTGTCGACACATTGCAGGGCGACGTCGAGCCGTCCGTAGGAGCCGCCGCTCAGCCCAATGAGCCCGTCCTCGAAGCAGGGCGTTGCGTAGGTTTCCACCGGACCGAAGGCCGTGTCGGCTGTGTTGGTCCGCACTGTCGAGACGTCATTGGTGGAGTGGTTGTACCAAGCGACCCAGATGCGACCGTCCGGGCCCGCGGAGATGGCGACATCCGAAGCGGGAGAGGAATGAGGGACCGTGAGGGCCTTCGACGCACCGACGCGCCAGAGCCTGAGCGAGCACGTCGGGCCGCTCGAGCAGTACGCCAGGAAGATGCCGCTGTGGGTGTTGGTATTGGTCATGGCCACGGTCGCCGCCGAGAAGAGGTTGCCGACCGAGTTCGTGCCCGAACCCGGCGCCTTGCGCACCGGTCCATTGCTCGTGGCGTCTTTGACGTAGAAGCCGTCATCGCCGCTCGGCTTCGAGAAGAACTGATCCCACGCCACGTAGACGTTGTCGTTGCCGGCGATGTCGCTCGCCTCGGCGGTCCGCCCGATGTCGGCCAAGCCAACGGTGAGGACGTGCTCGTCGGGGCCCTTGGCCGGGATCGTGATCGACGTGCCGATGCGGTAGAGCACGGCGCTGTGGCCTCCGGAGGAGCCGCCCCAGGCAGCAGACAACTCGCCCGTCCTCGTCTCCGTGCCGCCCGGGATTGGGTTGTAACAGTCATTCGACAGGGACCATCCCTGAAGCGTCCACTGCGGTTTGGCAGCAACGGCGCCATACACGCAACCCTTCGAGTAGGGGTCACTATTGCTGAGTGTGCGTGCGCCGTTGAAGATCATCTCGGGCGAGCTTCCGTCCGATACGAGTATCGGGTCGTTGAGGAGACTCACCCACCCGGTACCCCCGAAGATGCTCACGGGTGCTCCGACGGCGGTCCCTGCCGCATCGACGAGGACGTCCTCGTAGGTGTAGTTGGTGTTGTGGATGTGGCGCTCCCAGAGGACCGTGGCGGAGTGATCCGGAGCGAGCCAGACGGCTGGCGTGCCCGTGTAGGTGGCCCCGAGAGTCTTTGCAAGCTCGGTCCAGTATCCCGGCGCATGCCTCACAAGATGGGGTGCCAGTCGGTGGCCTTGCAGCGTCCCGGCCACCGATGACGAGGCGCCCGTCGCAACGACGCCGCACGTGGCGAGCCCGAGCGTCGCGAGAGTGACCGCCCACCGCTTGTTCTGCTTCATGAGTGTTCTGCTCCTTTCGATGGACCGGCCTCGATGGTACGCAGCTGGCACGACCGCGTCGGGAACCGCTTCATGCCGCCTCGGGAGCAAGGACGACGCCTGCCCCGCATGAGATGCCACGTCCCACCATGAGGCGATCATGAAGGTCAGGGGCCAGCGCGACAAGGGGCGATTCCCCCTTCTTTTCGCTCTACCCGTCGTCCGAATCCACCGCACCGGCCGGCTTTCCGCCCGGCCACGAGCGGCTCGTCGCCGCCAGGACCCGTTCGAAGGGGATCTCCGCCTGCTCGGCGGCGATACGCACGGTATCCATCGTGGTCCCCTCGAACAGGCAGAGGATCACTTCCTCGTCGATGATGAGGATCGAGCCCCGATAGGCAAGGTCCGGCGTGTCGTCGCGCCGCTCGGCAACGGCCGCCGCCCGGGCGTCGATGGCCGCGAGGTCACCTTCGTCCGCGTCCGGCAGGAAGCATTCGACGATGAACCCCCTGAGCGAGTTGCGGCTCACGGAAGTGACGTTAGGGATCGCGGCTCGAGTCGAAAAGGGTTGGTTCCCTATTCTTTGACGGGGTGACCTTCGCTCGAGAAGGCCCTTCCCAGTTCGGCCCGCGAGTGGATCTGCAGCTTGAGGTACACGCGGGCGAGGTTGTGCTCCACGGTCTTCGTGCTCAAGAAAGCGCGCTCGGCAATCTGTCGGTTGGTCAGTCCCGAGGCCGCGAGGCGCCCGATCTCCTCCTCTGTGGCGGTCAAGTCTGCCCCCGCCCGGCGGACGGCTACCCGGGCGAGCTCGCCTTGGGCTCGGGCAACCCAAAGAGGCGATCCGAGCCGCTCCAGGACAGTCAGAGCTTCGGAGAGCGCCGCCCGGGCTGCGCGTCGTTGCTTCCTGCGGCGGAGCAGCTGACCGTGGGCCAAGAGGGTGCGCGCGTGTTCGAACGGCATCTCGAGCCTCTCGTGCTGACGCAGAGCCTCATCCATCGCCCGGGCTGCGCTGTCGAGATCGCCGCCGGCGGACAACAGGAGTCCTCGGCACCGCGCCGCCGTGGCGAGTATCCAGGGCCGCGGGAAGACAGCCGCCCGCGCCTCGAACCTGGAGAGCAGTGCGGAGGCAGTGGCGAGATCGCCTACGGCGATGACGGCCTCGATCTGGTCGGCGTGAAAGCGGTAGCGCACCGGCTCGCGGTACCCGGCCGCCTCCAAGGCGGCGTCGGCTCTGTCGAATTGGCTGACTGCCTCTTCGGCGTCGCCGGAGGACACGGCCGCGAAACCGAGGAGCATCCGACCACGGAGCTCGCCCAGCGGTGGACCTGAGTCCCCCGTCCTGGCGAGTATCGAGGCGGCAGCCTCCCTCGCCCGATCCAGCTCGCCGAGATGGACGTCGAGGTAGGCCTTGGCGTACACGGCAATTTGCCACAGGCCGCCGGGCTCGGAGCGGGCTGCCACCTCCGTGGCCTCCGCCGCCCACATCGCTGCCCGGGACCAATCACCGGTCCAGATCTCGATCTCGCACAGGTGCGAAAGGATCGACGGCTCGGACTTCTCGTCGCCCACAAGCCGGACGCGGACAAGCGAGGCCTCGAGCCGGCTGCGACTCAGGGCGAAGTCGTCATGCCACGCCGGCCAGTGCAAGGGTACGGGGCTCACGTCGTGGAAGTCACTGTCCTCCTGCAGCAACCTCCCTCGTTCGGCAGCTTCCTCGTCGGCCCCTCGGCCCGTTGTCAAACGCAGGTAGGCCCCATAGAGCAAGGCCGCGGAGTAGAGCGCCCGGTTGCCGACGCTTTCCAACACGGCGGTTGCCGCCTCGCAATGGGCGAGAGCGCGCTGAGGGTCGCTTTCGCGGAGCCAGGCTGCGTCGTGATGGATGCGCCCGATCAATGCAGGATCGACCGTCAGCTCCAGCGCCGTCATGAGATGGGCGTAGCCGGCGCCGGCGTCGCCTTCGCTGCTGCAGACCATCGCCATGCTCATGAGGAGCTTGGCTCGCAGCTCGTAGTCGGAGCACCGAGCGAGGGCGGTCTCGAGAATCGAGCGCGCCTCGCCGGGGTTCTGACCTGTGTCGTCGAGGTGCTGAGCGAGCAGGAGCGCTCGGTCGGCCGCCCGCTCCCAGTCAGCCGATGGCGTCAGCTGGAGGGCGCGCCGAGCCAACTCCGCCGCCTCGAACAGGGCGCCTCGCGACGCCGCCATCTCGGCAGCGCCGTCCAGGGTCGCTGCCACCGTCTCGTCCGGCCCGACGACCCCGAGTCCGAGGTGCCGTGCCCTCTCGATCGGATCCGTGACGCGCTCAGCCAACCTCCGGTGGACCTCGCGCCGCTCGGCACTCGATGCGGACTCCAAGACGGCCGAGATGAGCAGCGGATGCGTGAAGCGGACCAAACCCAAGCTGTCGATCTCGACGACTCCAGCCGCCTCCGCTGGAGCGAGCGCGTCGACGTCCACGTGCTGCACAGACGGTCTCGAGAGACACGCGGCGACAAGGAGCGCACGGCGGCACGTGCTCGGCAGCCGCCGGAGCCGCGAGCGCACGAGCGACTGCACCTCTTCCGGCAACACCGGCATCGCCGCCGGTGTGACCGGGCTCGTGGTCCGCACGAGCTCGCGGGCGATCTCAACCCCGTAAAACGGGTTGCCATGGCTTGCCGTCACGATGCGCGCCAGGACCGGGCGCGGGAGGACGTCGCCGAGTTGGCGTTTCACGATCTCGTGGAGGGACGCTGTGCTGAGAGGGCCCAAGCGGACCTCGCGCCGCTGATCGGTGGGCAAGACCTCCTCGAACGTGCGTGGCCGATCGACACCAGCCCTCACCGAGCTGAGGACCCCGAGCGGCTGCCGCTGCAGGCGACGGAGGGCGAAGCTCAGCACCTCCGATGTGGCCACGTCCAGCCACTGGGCGTCGTCGACCGCGACGAGGGCCGGCACGCCCCGTTCGGTCAGGGCGGTGAGCAGGGACAGCACCGCAGTGGCGACAAGTCGGCGCGGGAACGGGTTCGAAGTCGGAGCCTGCCGCAAGAGGGCGATGTCAAGGGCGTCGCGCTGCACGCCCGGCAAGCGTGAAAAGGCTTCCACCGGCACGTCTGCCATCAGGTCGGTCAGCCCGGCAAAGGCATACTTCGCCTCGGCCTCCGTGGGTCGAGTCAGCAAGACTTGGTAACCGTGCTCGGACGCGCGTCGGATGGCCTCGTTCCAGATGGTTGTCTTCCCGATCCCCGCCGGCCCAGTGACCGAAAGGGCGGCAAGTTTGGTCGCCGACTGTTGTATGAAGGCGTCAACGTCCCCGAGCTCGGAGTTACGCCCGATGACACCCTTCACGGAGCCACGGTCGCTGCCGGAGGTCGGCCGAGTTGTCTCATGGACCGGGAACTGAGAGGCCATCCCGGCACACCTGCGACAACGTTCCGAGGAAGGCGATCGCCAGCTTGCGAGATGAAGAGCCCAAGGACCCGAAACCTTCGTCGCGCGATCTCCGCTTCAGCTCGGCCAGCGGCAGAAGGCTGGAAGTGCTCAGAACCTGTCGGTCGTACCAGGGAAAGAACTCCTCATTCGACAGCCGGTCCGGCTCTGTATACCCAAGCACTCGAGCGTGGTGTCTGGCACAAGTACTCACCGACGCATGACAGAACTCGACAAACACGTGACTCGTCGCGTCGAAACTGCGAACTTCGGTTCGTAGCTCAGGAAGAATCCATTCCTCCATCAGCGTAACGCCCCGAATGAGATCTCTGAGGCCGGCTTCCACACCCTCGGGTCCCTCCAAGAGGTCTCGAAGGTCGACACTTCTTGGAGACAATCGCATCAGGCGGTGCCGCTCAACCACGCAAGGGTACTTCCGCCACGACCAGCGCTTGGTGGGAGCCTCGGTCCGATACGTCTCATCGGTGAACACGCCGAGATGGGCCAGTACGATAGGCCGATCGCTCGACGTTCTCTCCGGCTTATATGGACCACGAATGATCCGCAACTCGAAATCCACACCCATGGCGTCCAGACGAGACGCCATTCCCTGCCGCATTCGCTCGAGTGCGTCGCCGAGCGCGCGCCCAAGTTCGTTCGCAAATATGAAGAAGTCAAAGTCAACTATCCGACTGGGCTTCCATTCGTAGAGCTCACTGGCGCTTCCGATGAAAGCTAGGTCCAACACGCCGGATTGCGCGACCAGAGAGTGGGCAGCATCCCGAACCAGGCTGGCGGCAGGTGTTACGCCTCGGAGGGAGCCCGACTGCCTTACCATTCCGGTCGAAAGTTCCTGCCGGCCTCTGCACCGCTGTTGGCGCAGACGAGCGCACAGAGCAGGTCCTCGATATGGGCCGTCATGTGATCCGCCATGTAAGCGCGAAGATCGTCTCTGCCAACGGCGGCGACTGCATCGTTGGCCGTCCTCACCGCCTCGATCAGCCGAGCATCTTTGTACGCGCTGTCCAACCGGTTCATGAATTCGCCGCGGAACCTCCCGACTGCGCCACCGGCCTGCGGGATCAAGAGAACCGGAACTCCCCGCCCGAGCGCCCTCTTGATCTCATCCACCACGCCAGAGTCAGCTGGGTCCGTGGGGTACCCGCCCATCCCCACGAGGACACTGACTGCGCCGATGAAGATCTCCCGCATGTCAGCGTAGGTCGTCCCCTTCGACACAACCGCGGGCGCGTCGCGTCCGTACCGCGACCCGCCGCCATTGCGAAGATAGAACCTCGCCAGCGATCCGTTCACCTCGAACGCACTCCGAACCGCCTCGATACCGACGTACGGAGCACATCCTGACGCCACGCGAAAGCCTTGCTCTGCCAAGGCCCTACCCAGTGTGCCGCTCATCTCCCGCAAGCAAGCCCCGTCAACCAAACCATCCTCGAGGACGACGTCATCACTGCCGGTTCCTTGAGTGTCCGTCTCCGCCAAGTTCGTATTGCCGGACACACCCACTATTGGACGACGCGCTCGAACGGCCAGTTGCGCGATGAAACGCTCGATGGCTTCGAAGCTGACGAATGTTAGCGTTTTGATCTTGAAGCGAGCCAGATTCGCAGCCACATAGCCGAGTAGCGCTCTCTCTATGGGATCGCTCGGCAAGCAAGCCAGAAAATAGTGGTTGTGGCGAGTTCTCGGAACGCGGCGCGCGGCGAGAGCGAGGACGCGCCGGAGCGCGGCATCTCGGAAGGACACCCCCACAAAGACGACTGATCGGTTGCGGAAATCATCCTCGAAGAGCCTCCAAATCTCTCTGCGCGAGGTATCGGCGAGGTCGAACTGCTGTTGCGTCGCCACCACGCCCCAATCGAGTTCTGTCTCAAACTGAGCAGACTCAAAGTCGCCATTCACCTTGATGACGAGGTTGCTGTCGCGATAGTGTTCAAGTAGGCGCTCGTCGTTGTTCACCACTCGGGTGTCAGGGATCTCCGCATCGTCGATGGCCTTCTCAAACATTCTGTCGTAGTTCGACGTCCATATTCGGGGAACCGGCGCTCGGAGCATCGCAAAGTGATAGGCGTTCGGTTGAGATTGCTGGCTAAAACTGCCTCTGAACGCGTCGAACAAGGCGGATTCAGTATCTGCAGTTGCGCAGGCAAGCTGCAGTATCTCCGGGAGGTCGAGCGCTTCACGGGCCATCCAGGCGACCTGAGCCTTTCGGAGCAAAGGCAGATATTGAGTCGCCCAGCCGCCGAAGCCGGATGGTATTGACACACCTGCGCCAGCGAAGAAGGCGAGATGGCCGTCGGTCACGGCCTGGAGCAACTCCGCAGGGGGCACGGACGCGCACGCAGGCAGGGAGGGCGCCCTCATGATGTGAATGAGCTCTTCGAGACTCTCCAAGGTGTGGAAAGCGCGCTCGCTGCCGAGGACGGACGGCTCTCCGGTCCACGCTGCATGGCAGTATGCGATACGGGCACCGCTGGCTGCGAGGTAGTCGATGTCGGCATCGCCGATCATGAGGACCTCGTCCCGACTCACTCCTAACGCTGTCATCACGAAGCCGACTGCGTCGGGCGATGGCTTTGGATTCGGCACGGTATCGCGACCGGCGACCACGTCAAACATGCCCGCTAGACCAGTATCGGCAATCAGGGATTCGACATTCTCTCGCGTGCGGCCGGTCAATACGGCTAACCGCAGGCCACCTTCCTTCAGCGCGCGCAACGAGTCTTTGACTTGAGAAGAGATTCCGAGCTCTCGCTCGGACTTGACGAGCTGCTCGTTGTGAAAGGCGCGGATTTCGGCAAGCTTGGCCGGAGCGAGCAGGAAGTCGGAATACATGTACGAGATGAGTCGGTCTGGACCCATCAGTGGCACACCGTGGAGGGTCATCCCAGGCGGACCGACGTCCTGCGCGGCGAAATGCGCCACGGTGGCGGAGTAGGCCTTCCGCATCGCCTCTCGACCGTCGAAGATGGGACCATCGAAGTCGATAATCGCAGCTCCAATCACGGATTCTCCCAGGTCAGTGGCGTGAAAGTAGATTACCTCCTGCAACAACACTTGCTCCCACGGTTCGGGGAGAGTGGCTGCCGGCGAAGATTAGTGTTCCGTGACAGTTGGGTGTCACCGTGGACTGGGGGATCGATGACCGAGATGTCGCCGCATGGACGAGGGACTGCACGAGTCGGCTTGGCTGGCGGCGCCGTCACAGCACTGCTCCTGGCGGCCGTCGCGAGTCTTGCACTCGTGGCGTTGCTCCAGATCTGGCCGGCGTCGGGTACGGCGGCCTCGTTCGTCGTGCTGGGGCTGCGTGCCCATATTCCGCCGGACGACGACTTGATCGCGCTTGTGGCGTTAGCCGGATTCGTCGGCGGGTGCCTCCACTCCCTCCGGTCCGTTGCGTGGTACGTCGGGAATCGGACGCTGCGCTGGAGCTGGCTCCCTTCCTATTTTCTCTTTCCGGTCGTCGGCGCGCTGATCTCGGTCATCTTCTATTTGGTTCTCCGGGGCGGCTTTGCGGGCGGACCAACCAGCACTACGCAGGTGAACCCTTACGCGATGGCGGCGATCGGAGCTCTCACCGGAATGTTCTCGTCACAGGCCGCCGAGAAACTGCGCTCGGTGTTCGAAACCCTGCTGACCAAGGTAGCGCCGGGTGCTGATCACACCCCGCCCGCAAAGACCTTGATTGCCGGGATCAGCCCGACGAGGGGTCCGTGCGGTTCGACGGTGATCGTTTCGGGATCTGGTCTATCGGGAACGATCGCCGCTCGTTTTGGTCCGATAGCGGCGCAAACGCCCCAGGTAGTCTCGGATTCGGAGGTTCATATCGTCGTGCCGGTCGGCGCGTCCACGGGACCCATCACCGTCTCGACGCCCACCGGGCAAACTGACTCTCCCCTTTTCATCGTCGAGACCTGACCAACGCCCCACCCAGCAACGGGGGATACTGTGCGGCGGCTCGCCTGTAGGGTCGCCAGGTGTCGCTCTCCAGGGACGAGGCCGAAGCGCGGGCTCGCGTGCTCACCGTCGCTTCCTACGATGTGCTCCTCGACTTCGCCCGCGAGCCCAACCGGGTCTGCTCCCGCTCCGAAGTGCGCTTCGAGTGCCGAGAGGGCGTCGCTGAGACCTTCGCACAATTGGCGGCGTCGGAGTTCCGCCGGATCGAGCTGAACGGATCGGCTCTCGATCCGGCCGAGGTCGTCATGGACGGGCGGCTCGTGCTGGGCGGCGTTCTCGCCGAGAACGTGCTGGTTGTCGAGGCAGTCCACGACTACCGCAGTGACGGGCGGGGATTCGCTCGCTTCACCGACGCCCTGGACGGTTCGCAGTACGCGCTCGCCTACTCGTACCCACTCGATGCTCCGAGCGTCTTTTGCTGCTTCGACCAGCCCGACCTACGGGCCGAGGTCACCTTGTCGATCGTCGCGCCCACGGGCTGGGAGTGCATCTCGCACACGGTGGCCGAGCAGCGACCGTCGGAAGGGTCTGCAGGATTGTGGCGCTTCGCGCCCGTACCGTCGATGAAACCTCAGGAATTGACCGTCTGTCTCGGGCCGTACGTCACCGTGCTCGACAGATCAGGTGCGCTGAGAAGCGGCGACCCGCAGATCAGGGTGTCCTGCCGTCGAAGCCTCGTCGGCTGGTCGGGAGCAGACCGCGTCGCCGACCTCGTGGGGCGGGCTGTCCGTTTCTACGGGGAACTGTTCGGCGTGGCCTGCCCGTACGACCTGCTCGAGGTGGTGTTCGTACCGGAGCTGACGCCTCTCGCCGTGCTCATGCCCGGCCTGATCGGCCTCAACGAGAGCCTCTTGAGCCGCATATCCGATCCCGACGACGACTTCGTGACCATGGTGGTCGGCCACGAGGTGGCGCACCTGTGGTTCGGCTGCCTTGTCGAGGGCCGCTGGTGGGACGACCTGTGGCTCTCCGAAGCACTCGCCACCTGGGCGAGCTACGTCGGCGGCGACGAGGTACTCGGCATGGGCTCGGCATGGGCGGAGTTCTCGATGCGGGACAAGGCCGGGGCGTACGCCGCCGATCGGCTGCCGACCGCCGAGGCCGTCGCCTCCCCGGTCGACAGGGCGGCGGACGCGCTGGCGAGACCTTCAGCGATCACTTACTCGAAAGGTGCGAGCGTGCTCCGCCAGCTCGGCGCGCTCATCGGCGAACGAGCCTTGCGCGAAGGCATCCGGCGGTATCTGAGCGACCATGCACACGGCTCCGCCTGTCTCGAGGACATCGTGCGGTGCTGGTCGGATGCGAGCGGCTCAGACCTGTCCGGTTGGGCAGAGTCCTGGCTGGCGACCCCCGGCGTGAACCTGTTGCGCCCCGAGATCACGATCGCCATGGACGGGTCGCTCGAGTCGCTCTCGATACTCCAGGAACCGCCGGACGTGGGCAAGCCTCCCCGTCCGCTACGGACCCACCGCGTCGGCATCGGCCTCTACGACCTCGCCGATGGCGTGCTGAGGCTGCGGGCCGTGACCGAGACCACGCTCACCGGCCCACGCAGCCTCGTCCATGAACTGACAGGTGGACCTGCTCCCGCGGCTGTTGTCGTCAACCACGGCGATAGCAGCTTCGCACGCACCCGGTTCGACGAACGATCCCTCCGCTCGCTGACCGACTCCGCCATGGACGTCGGAGATCCCGTGGCCGAAGCGGTCCTGTGGCATGCCCTCTGGGACATGACCACGCTCGGCGAGCTGCCCGCGAGGGATCTGGTCGACGTCGTCTCGCGCCGTTTGCTGCGGCCACGCCTGCCAGTCGCAGTCCCCGAGCTCGTCTCCCAGGCGGTGGCAGCAGCGGAGTACTACGCACCAGCCGGGGAGCGATCCACGCTGCGAGCTCACCTGGCAGCAGCGTGCCAGACCGGATTGGATCAGGCCCCCGTGGCGTCTCGAGAGTGGCGGGACTGCGCTCGTGGTCTCGCCAGGGCAGCCGAGACCGACGAGCAGTTGACGATGCTCGAACTCTGGCTCGGCTCCAATCTGGCCGACCGGGCCGTCGATCTCGATACCGAGCGTCAGGCGCTCGAAACCCTCGCCGTCCACGATCGACTCCACGAGGGTGACGTCGCCGCCTTCGTAGCCATCGACCCCGTCGGTGGCGAGGCCACACGCGCCACCTGCGAAGCGTTGCGACCCGATCGGGGTGCCAAGGAGCGCGCCTGGCTGGCAGCGTTGGATCCCGAGGAGGCGCCACGAATGGCGCTCGCCCACGCGCGGGGCGTCTGGGTCCCCGGCCAGGAGGTCCTGACCAGCGAGTGGGCAGCGCGCTACTTCACCGACGCCGTTGTCACACTCAGCCGATTCCCGGATCGCCACGCTCGACGTCTCGCAGAAGCGCTCTACCCGACCACGATCATCGGACGGTCAACAGTCACCGCCACCGATGCGACCTTGGCCAGACGAGAACTGAGCAAGCCCGTTCGGGCCGTGCTGACGGAGCGGCGAACGATCCTCTCCCGGATGCTCGCCGCACGAGGACTGCCCGCGCCGTAGCCGTGGGTGGTTACGAAGCGGGAAAGGCTGTGGGGCCGAGGCTCAAAGGCGGCCGGGTGTCTCCCCGTGCTCGTACACCTCGGCGGCCGGTCCGACGACGAGGTGATCGGGCACGTTCACGACCGCTTCGTCCTTGCGGGGGTAGTCGAACTGCCCGAGTACGAAACGCATGGCGCCGATGCGGGCGCGCTTCTTGTCGTTGCTCTTGACGACCGTCCAAGGAGCAAAGGGCGTGTCTGTCAGCTTGAACATCGCCTCTTTGGCGACGGTGTAGTCGTCCCAGCGACCGAGGGAAGCCAGGTCGGTCGGTGACAGCTTCCACTGCCTCACTGGATCGATGCGGCGAATGAGGAACCGAGTGCGCTGCTCTGAGCGCGACACCGAGAACCACAGCTTGATCAGATGCGTGCCGTCGCCCGTGAGCAGCTCCTCGAAGACGGGAGCCTGCTGCACGAACACCTCATACTGCTCGTCAGTGCAGAACCCCATCACGCGCTCGACGCCGGCCCGGTTGTACCACGAGCGGTCGAACAGGACGATCTCCCCGAAAGTGGGCAGGTGCCGGACGTAGCGCTGGAAATACCACTCCCCCCGCTCGCGCTCGGTCGGCTTCTCGAGGGCTACCACCGAGGCTCCGCGAGGGTTGAGATGCTCGGTGAACCGTTTGATCGTGCCACCCTTGCCGGCAGCGTCTCGGCCTTCGAAGAGGACGACGACGCGCTGTCCGGTGTCCTTGATCCAGTTCTGCAACTTCAGCAGCTCGATCTGCAACTGCCGCTTCACTGCCTCGTAGTCCGCTCGCGGCATCGTCTCGGCATACGGATAGCCCTCCCGCCAGGTATCGACGAGTCGTCCGTCCTTCCACCGCAGCACCGGCTCGTCCTCGTCGTCCGCCTCGTCGAGATCGAGGTGCTCGAGGTGCTCGGACAGGTCGACGTCGACATCGAGGAGGGAGTCGGCGGCTGCGGCCCCGGTGGTCGCGGCTGACGTCACCGGCGGCTCACCGCGGAGGCAGGGCACCAGCACGGCCTGCGGTTCAGCAGATTCTCCCATGGTCCCGGCACTTGTCACTGGCCCACCCTTCCGTCGATGCACTCGCGCAACAGGTCGGCGTGCCCGCAGTGACGGGCATACTCCTCGATCCTGTGCACCATCAACTCCCGCACTGCAATCCCGTCCTTCCCCAGACGCTCGCCCAGATCCGCGTGCTCCTCTAGCACGGCGTCGGTCGCGGCCTGCTCGTTCGCCAGAGCTGAGTACGCAGCATCGACCTCGGCCTGCTCGGCGACGACTCCGTCGAAGTCAGCGTCACGCTCGCCGTACAGCTTCGGCTGCGGGTCACCGTCGCTGATCCAGTTGCGCCAGGCCCGTTCCGCCTCGGCGAGGTGCCGGAGCAGGCCCAGCAGCGACATCGTCGAGGGAGGAACCGACCGACGGGCAAGTTGCTCCGCATCCAGGCCCTCGCACTTCATCCGCAGGGTCATCCGGTAGTTCGTCAGGTAGTCCTGCAGCGTCGCAAGCTCGCCGTCCGGACTGACTCCTTCGCTGTTGCGGGGGTCGTCGTTCGGGTCAGCCCACATGTCGGGGTAGATGGTTGCCTGGCTCCATCGTGCGGGTTGGTCACTCATGGGCTCCATGTTCGCCCGCGAGGGCCGACCCTCGCTAGCCCGGGAGAGATATCCCACGGCCACCAATCGGCCGGTCGCGCGCTGCGTGCGGTCGTTTCTTGCACCGCGGCGCCGTCCGTGCCACTGCTACCTTCGGTCAAGCTCCAGAAGTATTTCGTCACGATCGTCGTCGAGCCCGGGAGCGGGACGCCGGTACTTGGCGGGTGTCTTGCTCAAGACGACTGGGCTGATGAACTGCCGGATGACGCCGCCCGAATCCGTCACCTGCTCGAAGATCGGGCTCCGTTCCGAACGAGACGCACATTCGATTGCCTCGGCAGGAGTGCGGACCTGGGTACAGCAGGTTTCGATTCCCTGCAGCCTTGCTTCCCAGTCCGCTGCCGTTCGGGACATGAAGCGCTCTCCGACCTGCTCGATCACCGACCGCGCCGCCTGACCTTCCGCGTACTGCTGATCGACGAGTTCCGGCACGTCAAGGGCAGCACACAGATTGCGCCAGAACAGCGGCTCGGTCGCCCCGACGGCCATGAAACGATCATCCTTCGTGCGATAGAGCTGATAACAGGGATAGCGGCCCGTGAGACGAGTCTCGCCCGTCCCGGCCCGCTGGCCGGCGTTGAGATACGCGAGCGCTTCGATCTGGAGGAGGAGAGCGCCCTCGCCCATCGCGACGTCGACCAACTGACCTTCGCCAGAACTCTGCCGACCAATGAGCGCGAGAAGGATCCCGATGACGGCACGCATCGACCCCGCCGCCAAGTCGGCGAACTGAGAGGCGGGAAGTTGAGGTGGTGCGGCAGGATCCAGCGCGAGTAGACCGGCGAGCGCCATGAAGTTGAGATCGTGCGCGGGTGGATTGTCTGTTCCGGACGATCCGAAGCCGTTAATCGAGCAGTAGACAAGACGAGGATTCAGCTCCGCCAGCGCCGCGTAGCTCAGACCGAGGCGGTCCATCGTTCCCGGTCGGAAGCCTTCAACGAGCACGTCGGTGCTCTCGACCAGGCCGAGCATTGTCGCCTTGTCCGCGGGGTCCTTCAGATTGAGGGCGATGCTCCGCTTGTTGCGATTGATCATCCGGTGCCTCGTGGAGACACCCTCCAGCAGCGGTTGGCTCGCGCGGCCAGGGTCGCCGGCTGGGGGACGCTCCACCTTGATGACGTCCGCCCCGAAGTCAGCGAGGATCATCGTCGCGTACGGCCCTGGCAAGAGGTTCGTGAGGTCGATGACCCGAGTCCCGGACAGCGGAAGGCTCGCATCCACCGCGTCAGCCTTCGCAGAGGGCCGGCACATCTGCCTTGGCGAGACCAACGCTCTCGTTGTCGCAGCCGAGACTGGGCACGCGCCTCGGGCTGCGCTGCGCGCCAGCCGGACGGCGAGCGAACGGGCTCACGACGGTTCGGAACGGGTGGCCGTGCTCATCGTCCGCGACGACCACCAGACCCCGCGAGCGGATGTGGTCGTCCTCAATGACGTCGGCGAGCCGTCGGACCGGCGAGCACGGCACAACATCGCCAAAGCCGTCGACCCAGTGCTGCACCGGTTGCACAGCCAGTGCCGACGCCAGGCGCTCTCGGATCATGATGCGCTGTTGCATGCGCTCCTCTCGCGAGTGGCCGGCGAGATCCGACAGGCCGGTGACCGAACAAAGGTGGCGCCAGAAGTGGTCCTCATAGCTGATGCCGAGCGCAACTGC